>JBBSHJ010000118.1:0-8836 GCA_038253135.1 Mycobacteriales bacterium
GCTGTTTCTCCCCGGCGCTGACGTTGCCGCCCTCGTCATCGATCACCGTGTCGTAGCCGTCCGGCAGCGAGTGCACGAACCGATCGACATACGCCATCTCGGCGACCCGGTGGATCTCTTCCTCGGTCGCGCCCGGCTTGCCGTAGCCGATGTTGTCGCGGATCGATCCGCCGAGGAGCCAGGTGTCCTGCAGGACCATCCCGATCCGGGACCGCAGGTCGTGGCGGGTCAATCTCGCGATGTCGACACCATCGAGGCGGATCACGCCGGAGTCGAGCTCGTAGAACCGCATGATCAGGTTGACCAGAGTCGTCTTGCCGGCACCGGTCGGACCGACGATGGCGACCGTGCGACCCGGCTCGGCCACCAGGGAGAGATCATCGATGAGCGGCCGATCCCTGACGTAGCGGAAGGACACTCCGTCGAACTCCACCCGCCCACGGGATTCGGGAATCGCCGATGCCGGGCGGGCATCGGGCCGCTGCTCAGCGGCGTCGAGCAATTCGAAGACGCGCTCGGCGGACGCGACACCCGACTGCATCACGTTGGCCATCGAGGCCACCTGCGTCAGCGGTTGGGTGAACTGGCGGGAGTACTGGATGAATGCCTGCACGTCGCCCAGCGACATCGACCCGGAGGCCACCCGCAGGCCACCGATGACGGCGACGATGACGTAGTTGAGGTTGCCGATGAACATCATCGTCGGCATGATGATGCCGCTGATGAACTGCGCACTGAAACTGGCCTCGTAGAGCTTCTCGTTCTCCGTGTTGAAGACCGCTTCGACCTCATGCTGCCGGCCGAAGACCTTGACGAGTTCGTGGCCGGTGAATGCCTCCTCGATATGACCGTTCAGCGTGCCGGTGTGCTGCCATTGAGCGATGAACTTGCCCTGTGAACGCCTCGCGATCAGCGTCGTCACCACCATGCTGATCGGAACGGTGACAAGGGCGATCAGCGCCAGCAGCGGAGAGACGATAAACATCATGACGAGCACGCCGAGCACGGTCAGCAGGGAGTTGATCAGCTGGCTGAGCGTTTGTTGCAGGCTCTGCTGAATGTTGTCGATGTCATTGGTGACCCGGCTGAGGATCTCGCCTCGGGGCTGGCCGTCGTAGTAGACCAGTGGCAGCCGGTTGAGCTTCGCCTCGACGTCGTCGCGCATCCGCTGCACGGTGCGTTGTACGACGCCGTTGAGCACCCATCCCTGCCACAACGACAGCAGTGAGGAGCCGACATAGAGAAAGAGAAACACCGAAGAGCACCCAGCCGAGCGCGTGGAAATCGATGCCGTTGGTGACGTGCGTCGCCTGCACCAGGTCGGCGAACTTCGTGTCGCCGTTGGCCCGGAAGCTGGCGACCGCGTCGGCCTTGGACGGATAGTTGGCCACCGCCTTGCCCAGCACGCCGTTGAAGATGATGTTGGTCGCATGGCCAAGGATCCACGGTCCGATAACCGCAAGGGACACGCTGGCGATGGCGAAGCCCAGCACGATGATCGCCCGAGCCCGCTCCGGCCGGAGCCGGCGAATCAGCCGCTTCGCCGACGGGACGAAATTGAGTGCTTTCTCCGACGGTTGACCGGCGCGGTTCCACGCCCCTGGTCCGCGCTGATGGGCCGCAGGAGGAAGCCGCGCCGGAGTCGCCGGGCGACCGTTATCGCCGGCGTCCTCCGACACCGCCTCCTCGCCCGGCGTCCGTTCGTCGGTGCTCACGCCGCCTCCGCGGAAAAGAGTGCGTCGGCGGGGCTCACGCCGCCTCCTCGGCGGCGAGCTGTGACTCCACGATTTCGACGTACGTCGGACACTCCTCGAGAAGTTGTTCGTGGGTGCCGAGGCCGACAACCGCGCCGTCCTCGACGACGACGATCTGATCGGCGTCGCGGATCGTGGACACCCGCTGCGCGACGATGACGACCGTCGAATCGGCCACGTGCGGCCGCAGCGCCGACCGCAGCCGCGCATCGGTCGAGAGATCGAGGGCGGAGAACGAGTCGTCGAAGAGGAATATCTCGGGTCGGCGTACCAGCGCGCGGGCTATCGCCAGCCGCTGCCGCTGCCCACCCGAGACGTTGGTACCGCCCTGCGCGATCGGGGCCGCTAGCTGCTCGGGCATGCGCTCGACGAAATCCCGGGCCTGCGCGATCTCCAGCGCCTGCCAGAGCTCTTCGTCGGTCGCGTCAGGATCGCCGTAGCGCAGGTTGCTCGCCACCGTCCCGGTGAACAGGTAGGGCTTCTGCGGCACCAGACCGATCCGGCTCCAGAGCAGGTCCGGGGCCATCTCACGGATGTCGACCCGGTCGATCAGAACCGCACCCTTGGTCACGTCCACCAGGCGGGGCACGAGATTGAGCAGCGTGGTCTTGCCGCTCCCGGTCGAACCGATGATCGCCGTCGTCTGGCCGGGATGCGCGATCAGGGAGACGTCGCGCACCACCGGGGAATCGGCACCCGGATAGAAGAAGCTGACCCCGCGTAACTCCAGCTCGCCGCGACCGTGCAGCGCGGTGACCGGGCGGGTCGGCGGCCGCACCGAGGTGTCGGTCGAGAGCACCTCGGTGATCCTGTCCGCACAGACCGAGGCGCGCGGCACCATCATCGCCATGAAGGTCGCCATCATGACCGACATGAGGATCTGCATCAGGTAGTTCAGGAACGCGGTGAGCGCACCGACCTGGATCGCGCCGGAATCGACCCGGTGGCCGCCGAACCACAACACCGCGACGCTCGAGGCATTGAGCACCAGCATGACCGTCGGGAACATGAACGCCATCAGCCGGCCGACCCGGACGGCGTACGACGTGAGGTCGGCATTTGCCTCGGCGAACCGCTCGGTCTCGTAGGGCTCCCGGACGAAGGACCGCACGACCCGGATGCCGGCGATCTGCTCGCGCAGCACCCGGTTGACGGTGTCGATCCGGGTCTACATCGCCCGGAACCCCGGCACCATCTTGCGGATGATGGAGCCGACAGCGATCAGCAACGCCGGCACGCTGACCAGCATCAGCCAGGACAGCCCGGCGTCCTCGCGCAACGCCATGACCACGCCGCCGACGCACATGATGGGCGCGGCGACGAAAAGGGTGCAGGCCATGACGACGAGGGTCTGCACCTGCGTCACGTCGTTGGTATTGCGGGTGATCAAGGAGGCCGCGCCGAATTTGCCGAGCTCCCGGGCGGAATACTGCTGCACGCGGTGGAAGACCTTCCGGCGCAGTTCACGCCCGATGCCCATTCCGACCTTGGCGCCGAAATAGACCGCCGAGATCGCGCACACCACCTGCACGAGCGTGATGCCGAGCATCAGCCCACCGGTGCGGAAGATGTAACCGGTGTCGCCCTTGGCCACGCCGTTGTCGATGATGTCGGCGTTGAGGCTGGGTAGGTAGAGCGAGGCGATCGTCTGGATCGTCTGGAACACCAGCACGGCGGCGAACAGTCCACGAAAGGGCCCGATATTGGCCCGCAACAGCTTGATCAGCACGCCGGGAATTCACCGCCAGATGTTTACGGACGCGATCATAAATCTGGCATCGAGATCGCAGTGCCCGGGGCCCCCGACGCCGCCGACCAGCGTGGCACGAACGGCACGGCGCGGGCGAGCGGTTATGCGTACGGCGTACGCGTGTCGCGGTCAGGAGGGCGGTGCGTAGCCCGGTACCCCGGTCAGCCGAACTCCGGCGTGCGTCCTGTACCTCCGGTTGACCGCGACCAGGTTGGCGGTGAGAGCCTCGATCTGTCCGGCGTTGCGCAACCGGCCGGCGTACACGCCGCGCATTCCCGGGACCAGATCGGCCAGCGCCCGCACCTCGTCGGTCGCGTCGCGGTCATCGCCGAGGACCAGCACGTCGCAGTCGACGCGGCGTACCGACGGGTCGGCCAGCAGCACCGCACTCACGTGGTGAAACGCCGCGACGACGGTGCTGTCCGGCAGCAGCAACGCGGCCTGCTGCGCGGCACTGCCCTCCTCGACGTCGAGCGGGTAGGGGCCACGGTTGTCGAATCCGATCGGGTTGACGCAGTCGATGACGACCTTGCCGGCCAGGTCGGCGGCGAGGTCGCGGAGCAGCTCGGCGTGCCCCTCCCACGGGACGGCAGCCACGACGATGCCGGCCCGGCGGGCGGCGACCGCGTTGGACTCACCGACGACCGGTTTGCGGGAGGTGCCATGCATCTGGTTCAGGACGTCGGCAGCGGCGCGGGCGCGCTGGGCCGACCGCGAGCCGATGACGGTGGCGATCCCGGCGCAGGCGAACCGGTAGGCCAGTCCCCTGCCCTGCGCGCCGGTCCCGCCCAGCAGGGCGATGGTGGTGTGCCGCACCTCTCGCGGCCAGTCCGGATGCGCTGCCGGCTGTGATCTCGTCCCCGCTGCCGCGTCGCCAGTCATCGCACGATCCTCGCACCCGCCGGGCGACCGGGTCCGAGAGCATCAGCCCCGAGGACATCAGCCCCGACGACATCAGCTGAGGGCGAACCGGACCTCGGGCTTCTCGATATCGGCGGTCTTGAGTACGACGGAGATCTCCTGACCCGCCTGCAGGCCGTCGCCGTCGCACCGCGCCCGCACCGCCGGCTCGGCGACGGCGATGGTCGAGGGGTGCTGCCCGTCGGCCCCGTTCCCGTCGACCGTGTGATCGCCGGCCTCCAATACGACCGCGGTGAACCGCTCGCCGATCCGGCCATGCAGCAACCAGGCCTCGGTGAGGTCGAGCACTGCGTGGTCAAGCTCGCCGGCGCGATGCGCGCTCTCGGCCATCAGTCTCGGCAGTTCCGGCAGCGCGGCCCGCACCCAGTCCGGCGGCGTCGCACCACCCGAGACGGCGAGGCAGACCTCGCTGCCGAACCGGTCGGCCAGCCGTCGCAACGGCGCGGTGACGTGCGCGTACGGCGCGCCGACTCCGGCGTGAACGGCGTCGCTCGGCGCCGTACCGTCGAAGCTGGTGTAGTCCGCGCCGCGCATCAGGTGCAGGGCCGCGGCCAGGAAGGCGTCGTGCGGCCCAGATCCCGCGTCTACGGCGGACACGACGTCGCCGACGGCCGCGCCGTCCGGCCAGTCGATCCTCAGTGAGTGCGCGATCCTGCGCAGCGCGTCGACCTGCCGCTCACCCGGCTCGGGAACCGTGCGGACGATGCCGATCTTCGCCTGCAGCATGAGGTCGGCGGCACAGCGTCCCGTGAGCAGCGAGATCTGCGCGTTCGCCTTCTCCACCGGGAGGGTGCGACGAAATTTCAGCGTCCATGCGCCGTCCGGTCCCTTCTCGACCTCCTGCTCGGCGACGTCGAGTTCGACCGCGTGACGACTTCGGGCCTGCGCCGCCAGCACCTCGCCGACCGCAAGCAGGTCCGCGATCGACGGATGCGCGGAGTCGGCGTCGATGCCCCGCTGGACGCCGACATAGTCGAGTTGCGCGATCGACCGCACGGCCGCCCGTCGCACGTCGACCCCAGTGATCGCCCCGGACCCGTCCAGATCGATCCGCCACAGCGCGGCCGGGCGGTCCTGGCCGGGGAGCAAGCTCGCCGCGCCCTCGGAGAGCACGGTCGGGTGCAGCGTCGTGCGCGTATCGGGGCAGTACAACGTCTCGCCGCGGCGGCGCGCCTCGGCATCGACCGGGCCAGCACTCGGCACGAACGACGCCATGTCCGCGATGGCATACCAGATCCGGAAGCCGCTCCCTCGGCGCTCGATGCACAGCGCCTGGTCGAGATCCGTGCTTCCCGGCGGATCAATGGTGACGAGCGGGATGCCGCGCCGGTCGTCGGTGCCGGGCCGCACGGCCTGCGCTGCCGCGGCCGCGGCCGCCTCCACCTCGGCCGGGAATGCCTCCGGCACCGCGAGCCGCTTACGGACCGCAGCGTAGGACAGCTCCGGCGGGGCCGAACTGATGATCGGTAGCGATCGCGACGGCATCGTCCTGGCGCTCCTCACCCACCCAGCCCTGCGCGGCCGGTTGAGCCGCACCGGATTCGAAGCGCGGTGAGACTCGCTCAGCCGCCACCGCATTTGCTTGGGCGGTCTCCTCGGTCGCTGCGCGCCTCGCTCGTTCCCCGCTCGGGTGCTCGCTCCCTCGTCAACCGACCTCGATAGCCTGTCAGAGATGCCTTCCCGACGGAAACTCCTTGCCGCGTCCAATCGTGGCCCGTTCTCACTGGTCACGGACGAGCAGGGAGAAATCGTCGCCGAGCGTGGCGGCGGTGGGCTGGTCAGCGCGATGCAGTCGGCGCTCGCGGAGGGCGACGGGCTCTGGATCTGCTCCGCCCTCAACGATCGCGAACGCGCCATTGCCCGGCGTACCAACGGCAGTCTTGACGAGGCCGGATTCGATACCGGCGACCTCGACGTCCGCATGCTCGCGATCGACCCGACCACGTTCGGCCGGGCCTACAACGGCATCGCCAACTCCACGCTGTGGTTCATCAACCACATGTTGTACGACGTGCCGAGCAAGCCGGTCTTCGACGCCGCCTGGCGCCGGCAGTGGGCGTCGTACGTGCGGTACAACGCCACCTTCGCGGCGGCGCTCACGGACACGGCCGACAAGGGTGCGACCGTGATGGTCCAGGACTACCACCTGTTCCTGGCTCCCGATCTGCTCCGTGACCGGCGCCCGGATGTGCGGATCGGCCACTTCACGCACACGCCGTGGGCGCCGCCGTACTACTTCCGAATGCTCCCCGACGACGTCGCCGCCGCCGTCCTCGAGGGCCTGCTCGGCGCCGACCACCTCGGCTTTCACTCCGAGCGCTGGGCGGAGAACTTCGTGCAGTGCTGCGCCGACGTGCTCGACGTCGAGGTCACCGACGGCGGGCACACCGTGACCTACGAGGGCAGGGCCACGCACGTCGGCGTGCACGGCCTCGGCACCGACGAGACGGCGCTGCGGGAGCGCGCGGCGCGGCGCGACGTCGAGCGCAAGCTCGCCGACCTGCGCGACGAGGTCGGCGACCGGCTGCTGATCACCCGGGTCGACCGCTCCGAGCTGTCGAAGAACATCGTCCGCGGCCTGCTGGCCTACCGGGAGCTGCTGCGGACCAAGCCGGAGTGGCACGGCAAGGTCGTGCACGCGGTCTACGCCTACCCGTCCCGCAACGACATTCCGGAGTATCGCGAGTACGCCGGCGCCGTGCAGCGTCTCGGCAGCGAGATCGACGACGAGTTCGGTACGGACGACTGGGCGCCGCTGGTGCTCGAGACCGGGCACGACTATCCGGGGTCGCTCGCCGCCATGCGCCGGGCCGACGTGATGCTGATCAATCCGGTCCGGGACGGCATGAACCTCGTCGCGCAGGAGGGCTGCATCCTGTCCGAGCCCGGCGCCGCGCTCGTCCTGTCCCGCGAGGCCGGCGCGGTCGACCTGCTCGGTGAGGACGCGCTCCTGGTCAACCCGTTCGACGTCTCCGGCACGGCCGAGGTGCTGGACACGGCGCTGCGGATGCCGGCCGCCGAACGCGCCGACCGCAACCGCCGGCTGATCACCGCATCTACCGCACTGCCACCGGCCGAATGGTTTGCCGAGCAGCTCGAGGCCGTGCGCCGCTCCGCGTGCTCATGATGGGTCGCACGATCCAATCGTCACCGAAGCATTCGGGACGCGGATGGGCTGGTCACGGCCGGCGCGCGCTGAGCCAGCCCGCAGGTCAGGTGATGGCCGGGAGCCAGCGCGGACGGCACCAGCGCCGCACGCCGGACAGGATGTAGCCCAGCGTCGTCGCATCCGAGCGCAGCCCGAAGCCCATCAAACCTACGGCGATATGCGCCGTCATGGCGGCACGGACGCGCGGCTCGACGCTTTCGGTAATCGCGTTGTCGACGAGGTCGCGAGCGGCAGGGTCGAACATCCCGTCGGACTGCACGGATAACCAGAACCCAAGGGTGCACAGGTCCAACCGCGAGTCACCGGCCCGGGCGCCCTCCCAGTCGAAGACCGCAACTACAGTGTCGCTGTGCACGAGCAGGTTCCGATGATGGAAGTCGTGGTGTACGACGTCATTGGTGCGGAAGATCGTTGGATCGGTGGCGGCGACGACCTCCAGGGCCTCGTCCAGTGCCGACCGGACATCCGCACAGTCGGAGCGTCGCAAGGCTTTGCAGTCGGCATTTTCCGGCGCGCGCAGCGGTGCGAGCACGTCGGCTTGCTCCGCCGACGGCACGGCTCTGCCCTCATGCAGCCGCAGCAGCTCGAGCAGCAAGGGACGCGTGCGCCGGCCGAAGCACGTCGGGTACGGCGCCCTCGACGTACTCCTGCACCGTGCACACGGTGCCGGACACTATCTTCACGTCGAGATATCGCGGAATCGGATAGCCGGCGGCGGTTGACCGGCGGAATCTGCGGTGCCTACCTGGCGCGGACCGCAACCGAGCGCTCGCCCGAGGAGTTCTGGGCACGGATCGGTGCGAGCGAGCAGCGGATGCGGGAATGCGCCACGATGCCGCCGATCTATGGGCTCGCCGACTGGCCTGGCCCGGTGATGATCGGCGACTGGGGATGGGAAAACGGGCGGCTGGTGACGGTCGGGATCGCCCACGGAGATCCCACCGGCGACGGTCCCGCGGTTCAGGTGGCGACCACGGTCCACGACCCTGGAACCGCCGTGGCTTCCCTGCGGATGGCGAGCGCCGAGGCGGCGCGCCACGAGGACGACGCTCTCCGCCGTCATCACGAGGCAGATGTCGCCCCGAGCGGGCAGGTCGACCTCCTCGTGGATTCCGCGCCGGTCCGCTTCGAGCTGTGGAAAGAGGGCGATCGCTGGTGGGCGGCGACCGCTTACGCCGGCTACGGACTCGTCGTCGAAGCTCGCCGTACGGCGGTAGGTCCCCTCGCGCTAGTGCGCGTGCA
>JBBSHJ010000119.1:0-8756 GCA_038253135.1 Mycobacteriales bacterium
CTACCCCGCCGACGGGAAGACGGTGAGACGCAGCAGGGTGTTGGCGTAGGGCACGAGCTCGATCGTCTCGACCGACTCGGAGAGCCGCTCGAGCAACGTGTCGGGGTCCGGTAGGGGTGGCGTGAGGACGAAATCGCCGCGGACGTCGTGCTCGACCATGCGGAACCGCCCGTCGGTGAAGGACGGGAGCCGGCGGGTGATCCGATCGGTTGCGAGCAGGGTCCAGGCTTCGACTCGGCGAGCCGGGACACGCACGCGCACCGCCGGCGTGTTGGTGTCAAGCGGGTAGGTGCCGTGGTCGCTCCATCTGATTTCGGCCTGGTCGCTCAGCGATGCGTCGTCCACGGCAAGGGCGTAGGCCCACGGGCCGGTCGGCGTGATTGGCTGCTCCTACGCGCGGAGAAGGCGCGGAAGGTCCTGCCAACGAATCCCTCAAGTGGTCCGTGGTACTCCTGGCGGCGACAGGCGCGGATGTCAGGGCACCGGCACGGTCGCCCCGTCGGGCGCCCGCTCCGCGCTGGTTGCCCGTACCGCGCACGTGGTGGCTACGTCGTCGGTGACCACGATGTCCACGCCGGCCTCGAGCAGCCGCTCGGTCGTGGCGCGAAGGATGTGCGGCTCGTCGTGCAGGCCGGGCAGCCGCAGCTCGGCGCTGGTCATCAGCCCGATGCCGCCAGCGTGCAGCTCGGCGACCAGTTCGCCGGTGGTGAACGCCGCGTCGCCGCTGATCAGCTGCGCGCCCGCTGCCCGCGCCACACCGACTGGGTCGTGGAGCCGGCCGTGCTGGGTGATCCCGACCGTGATCGCCGGCCATCGCGCGTGTACCGCGCGGGCCAGCTGGTGGTCCAGGCACTGCACGATCACCTGGTCGACGACGCCGGCGCGCTCGATCGCGTCGACCACCGCCTCGGCGGTCTCGGTGGTGCGGTCGTGGTCCAGCGCCGGGTAGTTGCGGGCGTCGAGGTTGAGGTAGACCCGGTCCCTCGCCCACGCCAGCACCTCGTCCAGGGTGGGGATCCGGCTCCCGGCGCCGGCGTCGAGGCTGCGCAGCTGTGCGACGGTGAGCTCGTGCACGAAATGCGCCCGGCCGGTGGTGCGGGTGGTCGTCACGTCGTGGACGGCGACGAGCCCGCCGTCCCGGGTCAGGTGTACGTCGAGCTCGACGAGATCGGCCCCCGCGTCGACCGCATGGTCGAAGGCGGCGATCGTGTTCTCCGGCGCCAGACCGACCGCGCCACGGTGCGCCGCGATGAGCGGCCGCGGCACCGGGAACATCAAAGGGGGGAGCACGTTGTCCACCTCGCTTGCGATCGCCGCATCGGCGCCCGTGCCGACAGCTGTGTCGACACCGTGGTCAGGCTCGTCCGGTCGCTGGCGATCAGGTCGACGCCCCATCCGGCCAGCAGCGCGACATCGCCGGGGTAGCGGGCCGATGCGATCACCAGCCGTCCCGCGGCGTGCGCCGACTCGACCACGTCGGGCGTCAGGCACCAGGTCGACTGGCTCAGCAGGCCAGCCTGCGCCTCGTCCAGCAGCTGCCCGGTCCGGCTCGTGCGCTCGTTGACGATCACGCCGCGCGGCACGCCGGGGGCGAGCTCGGCCAGCTCGCGGATCAGCAGATGATCGCTGCCGTAGACGATGACCGTCGCCCCGGATCCGGCGAGAACACCGGCCAGGGCGGACGCCGCTGCGGTGTCGAAGACGGGGCTTGTCTTCGGCTCGACCAGCAGCCGCATCCCCGTCTCGGCCGCCCATGCGACGACCTCGGCGAGCGCGGGCACCCACTCGCCGGCGTACCGCGGGTCGAACCACGATCCGGCATCCAGCTCGCGGATCCGGCTCCAGGTCAGCGCGCGCACTGGCCCGGTACCGCTCGTGGTGCGGTCGAGAAGCTCGTCGTGGACCACGACCGGTACGCCGTCAGCGGTCAGCTGCACGTCGAGCTCGATCGCGTCGGCACCGGCCTCGTGCGCGGCGCGGAACGCGGCCAGCGTGTTCTCCGGTGCCCGGTGCGCATCGCCGCGGTGGGCTACCACCAGTGGCCGGTTCGTGCCACGCCACCCGTCCAGCTCATTCAGGGTCGCCTCGGTGCGGCTCATCGGGTCCCGCGCTCCGCGCAGACCGGCGCCGAGACGCCCGGCGCCGCGTGTACCTGCCTCAACGAGACCACCCCGTTGCGCTCCACGAGCTCACGCAGCCGCTCCGGTCAGGCCGTTCGGGAGCCGCGAAACCATGCACCGACAACTGCCAATTCCTGCCGCTTGTTTTCCTACCGGCTGGCACCAGCTTCGACCAGCCGACACGCCGCGTTCAACGCCGCCGCGATGACGATTTCGTGAACGCCTGATGGTCGCCGGATGGTCAGCGCGGCAACGCCGGCGAGGCGGCGGCGTCGTAGAGCTTGCGGTTCAACCCGGCGCGACCCGTGGCCAGATGAAGCCCCGGGCCAGCCAACCGGACCAGCGCGGGCCTCACAGTGCTACGGGCGCCTTGGACCCGACACTGCCAGCGGTCCTACACCGTTTGCACAACCGTACGTGGACGTCGGAAGCCCTTACGTCATAGTGCCTTCCCGCACTTCGGCGACCTACCACGCCGAGCGGGAGGTGACCACAGCGGCGGGTGCCGCGCCGGTGCGACAGCCGCGGGTCAACGACAAGCGCATCGACGATCGTCGAGCGGTTGGTCCCTGAGTCGGAGCGCCCTAAGAATCCGGTCGCGGTGGCGCTTTGCAGGAATGCTCACGGCACCGTCCCGGTTTTCAGCGGGCGGGCGGCAATGGCGATTATCACGTCATTGTCGAGCGAGTCGTCGACGGCGCAGTGGAGTCCGAGCTCCGTGACACGCCCATCGCGGGGATGCCAATCATGATCGGGTCGCGTGCGGCCGAGAATGCGATCAAGAGCATCGATGGTCGGCTTCCACAGATCGAGCCAGTTGCGGCGCCCCGCTCACGACGATGGCGAGTTGAAGCCCGACGGGCCCTCGGGTACCTCAGACACATCTGGATGTGGCCGGGTACGACGGCCGCCGGCAGATAGCGCGCGCCGGCCAGACCGGTCCACGTCGACTGGTCGGTCTGGGGCCGCGACCCGCCATTGACGGTTATCGCGCGGGTGGAGACGTCCCCGCCATGATCGTGCTCGATCGCGACGACCGGCGAGGCCGCCGTGAGCAGCACGTCGTACGAATGGAGAAACCGCCGCCACCGCGCCCACAGCTGGTGCAACCGTTCGGCAGCAGAGGACAGCGGGACGTCGCGCTGAAGCTCGGCCAGAGTGCTCAGGTGTCGAGCGGCGCGCAGAGCACCCCGGCGGTCGGTCAGGCTCGCCGCCGCCCGCGCGCGGCGACGTACCCGATGGTCGTCGCGCAGAGCAGCACCGGCCACAACAACGCGATCGCGTAGCAGATCCAGCACAGCCAGGCCCATCCCGTGGCGGGCGCACCGCTGAAGGGGTCGACGTTGTCCCAGTGCACAGCGCTTTCCACGCAGAGGAACGCGAGCGCGGCGATGCCGACCCCGCTGCAGCCGGCGACCAGGCCGGTCGGCAGCCGCCGGCCGGCGCGGATCGGCGCCCACACCGGCATGCGGTCCTGGCCGGGGCGGATAAGCACGAGGGTCAGCAGCGCGGCGCCCAGCTGCAGGACTGAAAGCAGGAGCACATACCAGGTGCCGGAGCCGGGCAGGTGCTGCTTGTGCCGCCATTCCGCCGGTGTGCCGAGGTGCGGCCCGAGCCCGACCACGACTCGCCACACCACGGTCGGCGGCGCCGCCGCGATCGCACCGTATCCGCAAATCCGGACCCACCGCGGATAATCCGGCGTCCCCCGCTGCTCCGAAGCCATCGGCTCACCCTAACCAGCCGCACCGATCTCGCGCGTACCCGCTGATCGCGACCGGCATCCCGCAGTGGCCCGGCGGCCCGATCGTGCACAACACTGGCCGCCGACCAGCGGCTGCAGGCTTTTCGCGAGAGCACAGACGTGGCGAATGCCCTTGTCAGCGAGGCTCCGGACGCACCCTGGCGACGAGGATGTTTGGTGACGACGAGGGTGTCGCTGTCGCGGCACGAGGCCAAGGCCTCGCGCAGTCCGGGCCGGTCCCGATTCGGCTGATCGTCGTCGACGCCTGCTCGGCGGTGACGGTGTCAGCAGCTGGCGCGACCATCACCGTTGACAACAGCAGACCGAAGGACATCACCATGGCCCCGCCGCCACCACTGGCCAACATCCTCACCCTGGGGGTGCACGACCTCGTTCGGGAGCGCGAGTTCTACCAGCAGCTGGGCTGGCCGATCGTGCTCGATTCGGACGACTTCATCGTCTTCGAACTTCGCGGCGCGCTGCTCGCGCTGTTCCCGCTCGGCAAGCTCGCCCGCGACGCGCACACCCAAGCAGCGCCGAGCAGCCCCGGCATCCGAACCTCCGTGATCATCTCCGTGGACCGGGCCACGGATGTGGACGAACTCGCCGCGCACGCTCGGGCAGCCGGAGCCACGCTCACCAAGGAACCCACCGACGCGGAGTTCTTCGACGGCCGCAACGCCTACTTCGCCGACCCCGAAGGCAACTACTGGGAGATCGCCTGGTCAGCGGACAACAACCCCGTGGTGGCGGCCGCCCGCCGAGCCGCCGGCCAACTCACCTGAGCCCGCGACACCTCCGCGCGTGCGCGCGTGGCGCGCCACGTCGCATCGCTCAACCACCGCGATAGCACACTCTCTATTCGGCGCTCGCGTGCGGGACCCGGCCGTCGGCGTCGAGCGCCTCTGGTGACCGCCCGACGTACGCGCATCTTCGTCGTGCAGCGCCACTGTCGAGCCATTGATCACGACGCGCGGGCGGCGATTATCAGTTGCTCGGGTGGGCGATCACCTCTGCGGAGGCCCGGCCGGCGCCCATCGGGCGGGCGGTCGCCGGATAGGCCACGACTCCCCACCGTGGCGCGGTCCGGGCAGCGCACGAGGCCGATGTCAGCTCGGCACGCGACCTTCGTGTGCGCGAGAATGGTTGACAGCGAGGAGGTGAGCCCAGTCATGGCCGAGATTGTGCTGCGCGTCCGGCTCATTGGCGGCGAGCACCTTGACGTCGCCTACCAAGAGGCCGACACCGCCGACCAAGACGCCGTCATCGAGCACGCCATCGCCACACTTGCCCAGGACGCCGGTGCCCTTCGCGTCCGACATGGAGACCGGCTTGTCGTGCTCTATGGCCGCGGCGTTGCCGCTCTCGAGGTGGCACCACGCGGCGCGATCCTGTGACCGATCCCGCTACGCGAGCATCGCCGCCACCCAGCCGCCGTCTCGATCCCCGACCAGCCACCCCCACGAGCATCGACGGAGACATCCCATTAGCCTGCGGACAGCCTGACGCGCTATGCATGCTCGCGGTCTCCGTAGTGGTCCTGCGCACCGGCGCTCGGCCGCTGGGTCGGCTACGTCGGCCCCGGCTGCTCCGCGGTCATGCTGATCGCCGTCCTCGCACAATACGGCGCCTACACGGCACCACCAGAATCTTTGGGCGCTCTGCCTAGGCGTGGCGATCTGGCGCGAGCCCGCCACCGGCACGTCGTCGTAACGGCAGCGTTGGTGGAGCGAGGCACGACCCAGCTGAGCCTGCTGATGATAGAGCGCGCGAACCGGGTCATGCCGCGCTCGCGTGCGCCGGGTTCGACAACCAGCGACGCGAGCTCCGTGTGCCGTCCGAATGGCGACGCAGCCCGCTCCGAGGCCAAACGAGACATAGGCGGGCAGATCTGCGGCGAGAAGGGTTCACGTCGTACTGCATTCGGCTCAGGCGAG
This sequence comes from Mycobacteriales bacterium, assembly GCA_038253135.1. GTDB lineage: Bacteria > Actinomycetota > Actinomycetes > Mycobacteriales > QHCD01 > JBBSHJ01. The sequence goes on from JBBSHJ010000119.1 coordinate 5,802, forward strand.
CGGCCAGGTGGAGGCAGTCTCGCCGAACTCGCCGCGCCCCAGCGGGCCGACTGCCATGCTCCGCCTGCGGGGTGACTCGTTCCGTGACGAGGCGGGGCGACGACCGGCCGATGACGCCGGCGGTCCGGGCTCCGTTTCACGGCAGTCGCGCCCATCGAAGAGTCAGGCCCGAAAGGGGGCAGCACGTCGAAATCCAAGACGTTGGCGGCATTGGGCGCGGGGGCATTGATTGCCGCCGTCGCAGCCGCCGCGCCCGCATCCGCTCGTACGGCGCCGCACACGGTGTTCGTGCACGGGTCCCACGGCGCGTGCGGCGGGTCGCGGGCGTACACATCCATCAACGACGCGGTCCAAGCGGTCGCGCCCGGCGGGGTTGTGCACGTCTGCCCGGGTACCTACGCGGAGGACGTCACCGTCGACAAGCCGGTGACGCTGCGTGGATCGCATGCGGTGGTCGCGCCGGACGAGAGCGACTCGTCGCCGATCTCCGCGTTGGTCGGCGGTAACAATGCGTTCACGGTGCTCGCGCCATGGGTCACGATCAGCGGTTTCACGGTGCACGGCGCGACCGGCGACGGCATCATCCTGCTCGGTGACCACGGCCGGATCGAGCACAACCGGTCGACCGACAATGGGATCAACGGCATCAATGTCGACGGCAGTTCGTGGTCGGTCGTGAAGGCGAACACGCTCAGCCGCAACGCGAGCGGCCTCGAGCTGGCCAACGACCCCGCCGCCGCGGGCATCCAACTGCCCGGCGTAAGCGGCACCGCGGCCCACGACGACATCGTCGACAACGCCGTAGTCGAGAACCCATTGGCCTGCGGCATTCTGCTCGTCGACCACGCCGGATCGGCTCAAGGCGCCAACCTCGCTCTCGGCATCCATGACAACCGGATCGAGAACAACAAGGTGGTCAACAATGCGATGGCCGGCTTCGGCGCCGGCATCCTCCTCGCCACACCGGCGCCGGGCGGTGCGGTCTACGACAACCTGATTCGGCACAACACGATCAGCGGCAACGGCCTGAGTGGCGTCACGGTGCACAGCCACCTGCCCAGCCAGGACCTCAACGGCAACGTGGTGGTCGGCAACCGGATCGGCACGAGCAACCTGCGCGGGTTCCAGGAGCCCGACGATCCGCAGACGACCGGCGTGTTCGTCGGCAGCCAGAGCCCGCTGTCCATCACCGTGCGCCACAACGTGATCCGCAGCAATACCATCGGCATCTTCGCCGCGGGCGGACACGTAACGGTCGACGGCGCCTCGGCCAACACGTTCGTCGACGTGACGACACCGTTCGCGACGTCACCCACCTTCGAGGGCGGCTGATTGGTCCGACGTGGCACTGCATCAGTGAAGGGACCGCCGCCACCTTTCACACCACCGAGCCTGCGAGGGCGCAACACGCACACCTTTTGCCGACGACGACGAGGGAGATCAAAATGCCGTTCATCCAGATCATCGAGTACCAGACCAGCCGCATCGAGGAGCTCAATGCCACGCTTGACGGCTGGCTGGAGGCGACGAAGGGCAAGCGGAGGGCCACTCGGGGCGTGCAGACCAAGGACCGCGACGCCACCAACACCTACCTACAGATCGTCGAGTTCCCCTCCTATGAGGAGGCGGTGGCGAATTCCAACCTGCCCGAAACCAGCGACTTCGCCGCGAGGCTCGCCGCGCTGTGTGACGGGCCCCCGACCTTCCGCAACCTGGACGTGCTTCGCGAAGAGCAGATGTAGCGAAAGGGTCGTCGCGTACGACGGCGGGCCCGATTGACCGGTAGGGCGTCAGGGGCCCTGATCGGCGCGATAGCGGTGACCCGATCGGCGGCTATCCGTCGTCCCAACCGGCTGGCTCCGCTGCCCTGGGCGGGTTGCTCGGCGGGACGGCTGACTTCGACCATGTCGGTGCCATAGCGGGCGATGATCGCCCGGGCGACGGTCGGGGAGTACGGCGCGATGAGCACGACCTGCACGTTGTTGGTCTTCTCGTCCGGTCCGGTCCGGTTCGTGAGATGCGGTCGCGGAAATCGGGTCGTCGATGATCTGCCCGGCGACATGCTCCAGTTCGCCGTAGCTGTGGGCGACCCGGCGGAAGGTGTTGTGCCCGTCGGCCGGGAGGTAGGACTTGAAGGCGGTGAGGTCGTCGGAGGCGACGGAAATCGCGACGGAGTCGGTGCCGGTGCTGCAGACCGAGGCGAAGACATCCGGGAATGCCATCTCGCCCAGGTCGTGGACATCGGTTAGCAGGTCCAGCGAGGGATCGGCCAGCGCTCGCTGCACATACGCGCTGAGGCGGCGTGGAGTCGCGCTGGTGCTGGTCTGTCCGTCCGCCGCCTGAGGCGCGGTGCCCGGCGCGCCAGACACCCGGAGAAAGCCAGGTCCGCTCCCACCCCGCCGGCGACGAGGACCGGTGCGAGCACCGCAGCGGCCGCGAGCGTGCGGCGGCGGGCTCGCCGTACCACCGCTTCGACCGGGGCCGGCCGCGGCGAGTGCGTGAATGCCGACGGCTGCGGGAGATCTAAGGTCTGCATGTCACGTCCACCGAGGACGACGCCGGTTGGCTGACGTCCTTCCACGACCTGGTCGCCCGTGGCGTTCGGTGGACGATGTTCAGCAATCAGGATCCGCGCCCGGCACGTTAGGGCGCACCCGACTAGCTCGGACGCGCCCCAACGGCTGCCGACCGTTGCTTTCTACCCGCAGGTCAAGCTGAGCTTGTCGAAGTTGACGGTCACCGTTCCGTTGCCGTTGGTGACGAACACGGTCGTCTCGTGCGCCGCGATGGAGGAGCCATCGGAGCCGGTCGCGTGAATCGTCAGTGTGAACTCACTGTTCTGGTTCCGCTCGTTCATGTTGAAGTTGCCCCACGCCGTCGCGTGCCCGGTATAGGCAACCCCGGTGCCGTCATCCGTTCCGGCGATGGCACCGGTCTCAGTGAACGTGGCCCAGA
>JBBSHJ010000120.1:0-8625 GCA_038253135.1 Mycobacteriales bacterium
GACCGAGCCAGCTCCGCATCGGCATCGGTCTGCCGCTGCCGACGTCGAATCGGACCGAACGCCTCGCGATCGCTCCCCGGATACCAGACGCGCACCACTCAGACGCTAGGAGCGTGCGGCCGCATCCAGGGCAGTCCGGCGCAACCTGTGGACGGCGACCGATGCTGTGGATGACGGGCTTGGCCGGTGTCGCCGGCAGGCAAGAAGGCAGGTGGATCGCTCACCCCGGATCTGTGAGGAGCATGGGTGCGCGCTCGCCCGTATACACCTCAAGTAGCAGAGCACAACACGCACCCTCGATTACGATCGCGACACGATTGCTCAGGCATGAAAGACTCGGTGAATGTCCATCTCCGGGTCGTCGCCGTGGACGCTCGCCGAGCGTTCTGCCGGCGTACCCGGAGGTGACGGATTCTGGCGGCGGTTGCGCTCCCGCCGGCGCCAACCGGTCTCGATCGCCACCGCGGTCGCGGCCCTGCTGTGTGTCGTCTACCTGATCGCCCCGCCGCTGGGTGTGGACCTGTCCGCACAGATCGCCCGGGCCGGTTTCGCGGCCCAGCACAGTCTGTCGCCCGTCGACTTCCGCTGGTTCGGCGGCACCGTGACCTTCGGCTACTCGCTGTGGATCGCGCCGCTCATGGCGATCATCCCGCCCAAGGTCGTCGGCGTGGTGGCGACCGTCATCGGCACCTGGGCCACCACAAAACTCTTCATCCGCGCGGGTGCCCGCCGACCGCTTGCCGGCGGGCTGGCTGCCGCGCTGTGCCAGGCGAGCTCGATGATGGAGGGACGGGTCGCCTTCGATCTCGGCCTCGCCCTCGGGCTGTGCTCGCTCCTCCTGCTCGGCACCGGTGATCGCCGCCGCACCGCCGCAGCCGCCACGCTCGCCTTCCTCGCCGGCGGGGCGAGCCCGGTCGCGGCCCTGCTGCTGTGGGTCGCCGCGGGAGCGCTCGTTCTGCACAAGCGCCGCGTCGAGGCCGCCGTCCTGCTCGTGGCCAGCGCCATCCCGGTCGCGCTGGTCTCGGGGATCTTCGGAGAAGGCGGCAAGCAGCCGTTCACCCTGACCAGCGCGATGGGCTCGGTCGCCGCGATGCTGCTCGCGCTGCTGTTGGTCCCGGCCCGGCAGGAGCTGATCCGGCTCGGCGCCGCGATCGGCATCGTCATGGTCGTGGGCGCGTTCGCGATCTCCACGCCGGTCGGCAGCAACGCGACTCGGCTGCCGTTGCTGTTTGCCCTTCCCGTGATCTGCGCGTTCGCCGAGCGCGGGCGGCGCGTCATCGCCGCAGCCATCGTCATGACGATCGCCGTGCAGGCGCCGGTCTCGGCGTCGACCGTGTTGCAGGCCGGCCGGCCCGAAGCGCACCGGCAGTACTACTCATCGGTCCTCAACGAGCTGCGGTTCCTGGGGCCGCTGTCCGGCCGGGTCGAGGTACCCGAATCGGCGGGGCACTGGGAGTCGGCGTACGTCGCGAGCGAAGTCCCGCTGGCGCGGGGCTGGCTGCGGCAGGTCGACGTCAAGCTCAACAAGGACACGTTCTACAAGGACAAGCCGACCGCGGCCAGCTACCTTGCGTTTCTGCGCAAGAACGCCGTGCAGTACGTCGCCATCAACGACGCCGATCTGACGATCACCGGCGAGAACGAGCGGCGGCTCGTCCTGTCCGGTCTGCCCTACCTCGGGATGATCTGGCATGACCCGCACTGGAAGCTCTACCGGCTCGGGACCGACGTCAATGGCATCGACGAAGCCGTCCCGGTAGTGAGCGACCCGGGCGTGATCCTCAACTACACATCCGCGTCGATCCAGCTGCGCGCGCCGGCCAACAGCTCGGTCGAGCTCGCGGTGCGCTGGTTCCGCTGGCTGAACCTGAAATCGACCGACGATCCGATGGCGTGCATCGCCAATGTCGACGGCGATGCCGTCCTGCACACCGGGCCGACCGGCGGCACCTACACGATCGGCTCGTCGCTGCCCACCGGTTCTGGCCACTGCTGAGCGCAGACGCCCGCCCGAACCGAGGTGGATCGTGCACCGTTGCGATGCGCAATCCACCCCACTCCGGATCCGCTCGGTCTCCTCGGTCTCACCCGACGACGAAGTTGACCAGCCGGCCCGGAACGGCGATCGCCTTGCGGATGGTCTTGCCCGCCAGGGCGGCGGCGATCCTGGGTTCGGCCGCGGCGGCGGCCTGCATGGCGTCGGCGTCGGCGGCACTCGGGACGGTCAGAGTCGCGCGCACCTTGCCGTTGATCTGCACGGCGATCTCGACCGTCTCGTCGACCAGCAGAGACTCATCGGCGACCGGGAACTGCTCCCACGCCAGGGACTCCTCGTGTCCCAGCGTCGCCCACAGCTCCTCCGCGGCGTGCGGCGCCAGCGGTGCCAGCATCAGCACCAGCGGTTCGACGACGCCGGTCGGGACCGGGCCCGTCGGGTAGGCCTGGGTCAGATGATTTGACAGCTCCGTGATCCGGGCGATCGAGGTGTTGAATCGCAGCGTCTCGATGCCGTCGCGCACGGCGGCGATCGTCTTGTGCAGCAGGCGATTCGTCTCCTCGGGCACGCTCATCGAAGCGTCGGCGCGCGGCGTACCAGACTCCTCGTCGACGGCGTTGCGCCAGATCCGCTGCAACAGCCGATGCATCCCGGTGACGGCCTGCGAATCCCACGGCCGGCTCTGATCCAGCGGACCGGTGAACATCGAATACAGCCGGAAGGTGTCGGCGCCGTACCGCTCGATCAACGCATCCGGCGTAACGACGTTCTTCAGGCTCTTGCCGATCTTGCCGAATTCCCGCGCGACCCGTTCCGCGCCGTAATAAAACGCGCCGTCGCGCTCCGCGACCTCTGCGGACTCGACATAGAAGCCGCGCGCGTCGGTGTAGGCGGGCAGCTGGATCATCCCCTGATTGACCAGCTTGTAGAACGGCTCGCTGCTCGAGACATGGCCCAGATCGTGCAGCACCATGTGCCAGAACCGCGCGTACAGCAGGTGCAGCACGGCATGCTCGGCGCCGCCGACGTACAGATCGACTCCACCGGGATCACCGTCGTGACGCGGGCCGAGCCAGTACTTCTCGTTCGCCGGATCGACGATCCGCTCGGTGTTGCCGGGATCGATGTAGCGCAGTTCGTACCAGCACGACCCGGCCCAGTTGGGCATCGTGTTGGTGTCGCGGTGATATTTCTGCCGGCCGTCGCCCAGATCCAGCTCGACCTCGACCCACTCGGTCGCCCGGGACAGCGGCGCCTCGGGCTGCGAGATGACGTCGTCGTCAGGGAAGGTCCGCGGCGAGTAGTCGTCGACATCCGGCAACTCGACGGGCAGCTGCTCGTCGGGTACGGCGTGCGGGTTGCCCTCGGCGTCGTAAACGATCGGGAAGGGCTCGCCCCAGTAGCGCTGCCGGGAGAACAGCCAGTCGCGCAGCTTGTACGTCGTCGCCGCGCGACCGAAATCCTTGCTCTGCAGCCATTGCACGATGCGCGCCTCGGCCTCGGCGACACCCAACCCGTTCAGGCTGATCTCGTCGTTCGCGGAATTGATGGCCGACCCGTCGCCGACGAAGGCCTCGCCGCTGAAGTCCCCGGGCGGCTGCACGGTGCGCACGACGGGCAGCTCGTAGGCGGCCGCGAAGTCCCAGTCGCGCTGATCCTGCCCCGGCACGGCCATGATCGCGCCGGTGCCATAGCCCATCAGCACGTAGTCGGCGATGAAGACCGGCACCCTCTTGCCGGTGACCGGATTGACCGCATGAGCGCCGGTGAAGACACCCGTCTTCTGCCGGTCGTCGGACTGCCGGTCCACGTCCGAGCGCCGGCTCGCCGCGTGCTGGTAGGCACGAACCGCGTCGCGCGGCGAGGCACCGCCCGCCGTCCACGAGGCGGGTACGCCGTCCGGCCAGCTCGCGGCGGTCAGCGTCTCGACCAGCGGGTGCTCGGGCGCCAGCACCATGTAGGTCGCGCCGAACAGCGTGTCGGGGCGGGTCGTGAAGACCTCGATCGCCATGTCGTCGCCGGCGGGGAACGTCACGAAGGCACCCGTCGAGCGGCCGATCCAGTTGCGCTGCTGCAGCTTGATCGAGTCCGGCCAGTCGATCCGGTCGAGCCCGCTCAGCAAGCGCTCGGCGTACGCCGTGATCCGCAGCATCCACTGGCGCAGCGGGCGGCGGAAGACCGGGAAGTTGCCGCGTTCGCTGCGCCCGTCAGCGGTGACCTCCTCGTTCGACAGCACCGTGCCCAGGCCGGGACACCAGTTGACCGGGGCCTCGCTGATGTAGGCCAGCCGGTGCGCATCGACCACTGCCCGCCGCGCGACGCCGTCCAGCTCCGCCCAGGGCCGCCCACTCGGGTTGGTGCCGGGACCGGGCGCGCGCGTGCCGGCGTCCAGCTCCGTCACGAGCTCGGCGATCGGACGGGCGCGGTCGGCGTCGACGTCGTACCAGGAGCGGAAGATCTGCAGGAAGATCCACTGGGTCCAGCGGTAGTACGACGGATCCATGGTGGAGATCGAGCGCCGCGCGTCGTAGTCCATGCCCAGCGCCCGCAGCTGGCGGCGGTAGGTCGCGATCGCCTGCTCGGTCGTGATGCGCGGGTGCTGCCCGGTCTGCACGGCGTACTGCTCGGCCGGCAGCCCGAAGGCGTCGTAGCCCATCGTGTGCAGTACGGCGTGGCCAGCCATCCGCGCGTGGCGGGAAAAGACGTCCGTACCGATGTAGCCCAGCGGGTGCCCGACATGCAGCCCTTCCCCCGACGGGTAGGGGAACATGTCCATCACCATCAGCTTCGGGCGCGCGGCCTGCGCGGCGAAGCCGTCGGACAGATCGCCCGTCGGGTTGGCGACCGCGAACGTTTGCTCGTCGGCCCACCGCCGCTGCCATTTCGGCTCGATCTCGTGCGCGGTGGCGTTCGTATACCTGTGTGGGGGGATGGCCCCCCCAGTCCTCGCCGCGTCACCATCCGGGGCTCCGGCGGTTGCGTCGGCCGTCCGCGGCCCGGCCTCGGCCGGGTCGGCTCCCGGCCGGTTGCTCGATGTCTGGTTGCCGGCAGGCTCTTGCATCGTCTGGCTCATTCCTCATCGGCTGGATCAGGTCAGCAAAAAAGCCCCTGCAGGCGCAAGGGCTCAGCCGCACGGACGGTCTCGTCGATCCGTCAGCGCGGCCCGATAAGGAGCTCGACTGTCATTCGCACGGTTCGGATGCTACCGCAGTCGCCCGCGAGCGCGCGCGGTCAAGGGCGCGGCGTACACCCCACACCACTGCCGCAATCCACCCGCCCAGCCCTTGACGCCTTCCCGGGGCCGGTCCTAGCGTCCCGAGAAATCGTTCTATCAGCCTTGTCGCGATGTGCCCGTGCGGGCGCGCGGCAACGGAAGGAGGCACCATGACGACAGCCCCCGACACCGGACCCAGGGGCGAGGACAGGCGCGCGCGGCTCGCCCGGCGCGGTTTTCTCGGGGCGGGGGGGACGGCCGCGGTGGCCGGCGCGGCGGCCGCGATGACCGGCGCGGCGGGCGCCGGCGCGGCACCGGCAGCCGGCCCGAAGGCCGGTTCTGCCATCGGCCAGAGCGACGTCCCCGGTACGACGAGCGACGGCATCGCCTGGGGCGATGTCGGCGACCCGATCGACGGCACCGACCCCGGCGAGCACGCGCAGGAGACCAGCGCGTTCTTCTCGACCACGTTCGTGGAGTTCGCCGGCACCTATGCCGCCACGACCTCGGACGGCGACCTGTGGCCGAATTGCTGGGCCGACGACGGCAACGTCTACTCCGCCAACGGTGACGGCAGGGGCTTCTCGGACCAGCCGTACAAGGACGTCGTCGTCAACGTCATCTACGGCACGCCCGAGACGGGAATCACCGGGGCCAAGCTGGCCGAGTCCGAGCAGGTCGCCAACGTCTACGCCGACCCGGCGCTCTACAACCGCAAGCCCACCGGAATGGCCTGCGTCAACGGCGTGCTCTACCTCGCCGTGCAGGACCTGCGGTACGGCCCCAACGCGTTCGACGACGTACCCAACGCGAGCATTTCCCGCTCCAATGACCACGGCAAGACGTGGATCAAGACCGACACGGCCATGTTCCCCGACTACCGATTCACCACGATCTGGTTCTGCGACTTCGGCAAGAATTCCGAGCAGGCCAAGGCCGCGCTCGGCGCGCGCGACGGCGGTTACGTCTATGCCTACGGGCTCGACTGGAACTGGCGTTCCTCCGGGTCCGGAGTGGTGCCCGATCCCGTCGACGTCTATCTCGCCCGCGTCCCTGACAATGCCGTGCAGGACCGCAGGAAATGGCAGTTCTTCACCGGGCTTGCCAGCGGTACGCCGTCGTGGAGCCCGCGGATCGAGGACAAGGTGCCGGTGCTGCACGACCCGGTCCGGCGTTATGTCGACACCCGACCGAACATGGGCGGGAATCTGCCGATCCCGTCCCAGGGAGGCGTTCTCTACAACGCCCCGCTCAAGCGCTACATCTTCTCGACGTGGACCGATCCGAGCTTCGAATTCTACGAGTCACCGACACCGTGGGGACCGTGGAAGCGCTTCAAATATCACAACACCGGTCTCGGCCCGTGGTACCGCAGCAACGACACCGTGCACACGCCCAAGAACGGCGGTTACGGCACGACGATCCCGTCGAAGTTCGTCAGCGCGGACGGCAAGAAGATGTGGATGCAGAGCAACTGGTGGGGGCCGCCCTACCCGATGCCCGAGGACAACTACAACTTCAACCTGCGCCAGGTGACGGTGACGCCGTTCGCACCGAGCAGCCCGCAGAACGCGCCGAGCAAGACGAATAACCTGGCGAGATCCGGCGCCGACGTCACCCCGTACCAGGTGTGCCCGCACTACGCCAACTGGAAGTATTACAGCGACGGCGACCGCACCAAGAGCGAGGACAGCTGGGACGGCACCAACAAGCTGCTCGATTTCTGGGGGTACACCTACTCGCGGGCGTACCGGTTCAGCCGGGTCGCATACACCACCGGTGATTCCTTCCCGGACGGCGGCTGGTTCTCCGCATTCGGCGGTGGGCTCCGGGTGCAGGTCCGGCAGAATTTCCGATGGGTCGACGTGTCGGCTCTGGCGATCAGCCCCGACTATCCCTATGACGCGAGCGCCAACCCGTTCAAGACCTACACGATGAGGTTCCGCGCGACATGGGGAGACGGGATCCGCATCGTCGGTCAGCCCGACGGCGGATCACATTTCACCTCGATCGCCGAGCTCGAGGTCTATTACGACGGGTGAAGCCGCAACCCCACCGGCGCTCGGGGGCGCCGGTCGCGCCGGTCACCACTCGGCGAGCCGGCCGTCGGCGTAGCGCCAGTTCGGGTCGCTGAGCCGCCAGGCATGGGCCCGCTCACGGACGATCGCCTCGTCGATGTCGATGCCGATCCCAGGGTGAGCCGCGTACGCGAACCCGCCGTCGACCGGTGCGATGACGCCCGGCGCGGGTGAGTAATCGAGCAATTCGCCCGACGGCAGGCCGGCGTACCCCTCGTTGTAGTGCAACCCGCCGGACTGCTCCTGGATGACGACGGATCCGTTGCAGAAATCGACCTGCAGCGAGGCCGCCAGCGAGATGGGACCGTTCGGGCAGTGCGGAGCGACCGCGACGTCGTACGCCTCCGCCAGGTGGCAGATCTTGACGAGTTCCCACAGCCCGGTGATCGAGACATCCGGTTGTACGACGTCGACTGCGCGTTGTTCGAGCAGCCGGATGAATTGCCATCGGGAGTAATTCCGCTCGCCGGTGGCCAACGGGATCGACCCGGCCGCGCGCCGCAGCTCGACGAAATTCTCGTCGGTCTCGGGCGCGGCCGCCTCCTCGATCCACATCGGATGGTACTGCTCGAGCTCGCGAAGGAGCACCCGGGCCATGGATTTGTGCACGCGGCCGTGAAAATCCAGGGCAATGCCGAGGTCAGGCCCGAAGGTCTCACGGATCGACGCGACACGGGCGAGCGTGGCATCGACTTGCCAGAAGGCTTCGAGATAGTCGAGCGCGGCCGTCGCATTCATCTTGACCGCGGTGAAACCCTGGTCGACCCGTTGCTGGACGTGCCCGATCACGTCAGAGGGCTGATCACCACCGACCCATGCGTAGGAACGCACGCGATCCCGGACCCGGCCGCCGAGCAACTCGTGTATGGCGACGCCGAGCCGGCGCGCTTTGATGTCCCAGAGGCCAATCTCAATTGCCGCCGCCGCAGCACCGAGAACCGGGCCACCACGGTAGAACGAGTCACGATGCATCCGCTGCCACAGGTCTTCGATCCGGTCGGCGTCGGCTCCGACGATGTTGCCGGCCATGTCGGCGATCGCACCCTCGACGGCGCTCGCGCGCTTCGGGACGATCGCCTCGCCCCAGCCGGACCCGCCGTCGGAGGTCGAAACCTTCACGAAGATCCACCGTGGCGGCACGCGGAAGGATTCGATCGACTCAATGACCGGCATCGGAGTCCCGCCCCTTTGTGTCTGACCGGCCGCCGCGGGCGTGGGTGTCCACCGCGTCGGGCAGCCGTGAGACGAGCCGGCCACCGTCGACCGGCAGCGCCGCGCCGGTGATGAATGATGCAGCGTCGCTCGCCAGGAACGCGACCGCGGCCGCGACCTCGTCC
>JBBSHJ010000121.1:0-8049 GCA_038253135.1 Mycobacteriales bacterium
CGACGGTACGCCGCCGCAACGGCAAGGTGCTCGTGACCGAGGGACCCTTCGCCGAGGCGGCCGAGCAGATCGCCGGCTTCGACATCCTCAACTGCCCGGACCTGACGGAGGCGATCCGGGTCGCGGCCGCGCATCCGATGGCGGCGGGCGGCTCGCTCGAGCTGCGGCCACTCCTCGACGATTAGACCGGCCGTGCGCCGGGTCCTCTCGGCCCGTGTCCCGCTCGGCCCGTGCCCCTCTCGGCCCGTGTGCCCTTCACCGCATGTGCCTTTCACCGCATGTGCCTTCACCCCATGTGGTTGTCCGCGGCGAAGCGGCGGAGCTCGGCCACGGCCTCGTCGTGCGGCATCGGGCCGCGTTCCATCCGCAGCGCGAGCAGGTGCTTGTAGGCCCTGCCGACGAGCGGGCCCGGCGGGATCCCGAGGATCGACATGATCTCGTTGCCGTCGAGGTCGGGGCGGATCGCGTCGAGCTCCTCCTGCTGCCGCAGGACGGCGATCCGCTCCTCCAGCTCGTCGTAGGACCGCCGCAACACCTCGGCCCGGCGCAGATTGCGCGTCGTGCAGTCTGACCGCACCAGTTTGTGCAGCCGGGACAGCAGCGGCCCGGCGTCGGTGACGTAGCGGCGGACGGCCGAGTCGGTCCACTCGCCCCGACCGAAGCCGTGGAACCGCAGGTGCAGGAAGACCAGCTGGGCGACCTCGTCGATTAAGTGATGGGGATAGCGCAGCGCCCGCAGCCGGGCCCGCGCCATCCGCGCCCCGACGACCTCGTGATGGTGGAACGAGACGCCGCCGCCGGGCTCGTGCCGCCGCGTCGCGGGCTTGCCGATGTCATGCAGCAGCGCGGCCAGCCGGAGCACGAGGTCAGGCCCGTCCTCCTCGAGGTCGATCGCCTGCTGCAGCACGGTCAGCGAGTGCGCGTAGACGTCCTTGTGCTGGTGGTGCTCGTCGATCTCCAGCTGCATCGCCGGGAGCTCGGGCAACACGACGTCGGCCAGCCCGGAGTCGACCATGACCGCGAGACCCGCCGCGGGATTGGGGCTGCGGATCAGCTTGGACAGCTCGGTCTGCACCCGCTCGACCGCGATGCGCTCGATCTGCCCGGACATCGCCGTCAGTGCGGTGGCCGTCGGCTCATCGGGCCGCACCCCGAGCTGGGCCACGAACCTGGCCGCCCGGAGCATCCGCAGCGGGTCGTCGGCAAAGGACTCCTCGGGGGCGGCCGGCGTACGCAACACTCCCGAGGCGAGATCGGCCAGGCCGCCGTACGGGTCGGCGAATTCGTGATCCGGCACGGACACCGCCATCGCGTTGACCGTGAAGTCGCGGCGCAGCAGGTCTTCGGCCAGTGAGTCGCCGTACGTCACCTCCGGGTTGCGGCTCACCCGGTCATAGCGGTCGGCGCGGTACGTCGTGATCTCCAGGCGGCGCCCGTGGCGCGCGACCCCGACGGTGCCGAACGCGATACCGGTCGTCCACACCGCGTCGCCGAAGCGGCGTACCAGCTCGAGCACCTGCTCCGGCCGGGCGTCCGTAGCGAAATCGAGGTCATCACCGAGCCGGCCGCGCAGCGCGTCCCGTACCGAGCCGCCGACCAGGTACAGCGCGAATCCGGCCGCCCCGAACCGGCGGCCCAGCTCGTCCGCCACGGGCGCGACCCGGAACAGCTCGGCGACGGCATGCCGCTGGGCGGAGGAGAGGGCTGACGCACGGGAGGGCACGACGCCAAAGCGTAGTTGCGCCGGGGCGCCGCGCGGAACGCGTTTCGTCCCGACGCCCGCACGCACGGGTGGCCGCGCCCCGGATCCTGGTCGGGGCGCGCGGTCGGCGGTGCCAGGGCTGCACGTCACCTGCTGGCTACCATCGGATCATGTCCCGAGCCCGGTCTCCCCGACCGCGTCTGCGTACGGTCGCCGAGACCTCCGCGGGCGGTCTGGTCGTCGACCGGACGGAGCTGACCGGGACGGGCGCCCGCGCCGCACTCATCGGCCGGCGCAGTCGTGGCGGCGACCTGCTCTGGTCGCTGCCCAAGGGACACGTCGAGTCAGGCGAGACGACCGAGGAGGCCGCGCTGCGCGAGGTCGCCGAGGAGACGGGGATCACCGGCAAGATCATCGAACCCCTCGGCACGATCGACTTCTGGTTCGTGGCCGAGGGCAAGCGGATCCACAAAACGGTGCACCACTACCTCATGGTCGCCACCGGTGGTGAGATCTCGGACGAGGACATCGAGGTGGAGGCCGTCGACTGGGTGCCACTGAGCGAGATCGACACCCGCCTGGCGTACGACGACGAGCGGGCGCTGGCCGAGCGCGCCCGGTCGATGCTCGCGCGCTCCGCCTGATGCCGGTCGCGATGATGGACGATCGAGCGATGCAGGACCCGCGCGGCCGGGCGCGGCGCCGGTCCCCCTCACAGCGGTGGCGGCGGGCGGTGTCGGTCGCGGCCCTGCTGGCCGCCGTCGGCGCGCTCCTGTCCGGTGCCCCGTTGGTGGGCGGTACGACGCGCCCCGCCGCCGCGGCGACCGACACGGTCGCCGCCTCGGTCAAGATCCGCATCGACTCCGTCACACCCGAGACGATCACCGGCGACTCCGTCGTCACCGTCACGGGCGCACTGATCAACCAGACCGCACAGCGTTTCCGCCAGCTCCAGATCCGACTGCAGGGCGACGACCCGGTGCACACCCGCGCGGGTCTGCACCAGCTCGAGAGGTCACCCGAGGCCGGCACCACGTCCGCCCAGGGGCCGGCGTACCCGCACACCTGCCGGTTCACCTCGTTCGAACGGGCCGGGGCCCTCGGTCCGAAGGCGACGAGGGCGTTCGCTGTCAGCTGCCCGGCGAAGGATCTCGGTCTCAGCTCCCCCGGCGTCTACCCGTTGCTCGTCAACCTGAACGCGAAGACGCCCACGATCCCCCAGGCCCGCATCGGCGAGGGGTACACGGTCCTGCCCTACACCGGCGGGATCGTGACCCGCCCGGCCCAGGTCAACTGGCTGTGGCCGATCACCGGCGCACCGAGCCGGGTGGTCGGCTCGATCGACGACCCGGCGACGCCGGTCTTCGGTGACGATCACCTGGCGAAGGCGTTCGCCCGCGGTGGACGGTTGTATTCGCTGGTCTCCGCCGCCCGGAACAAGCCGCCGCCCGTGCACCTCACACTGGCGATCGACCCGGACATTCTCGAGTCGGCCGCCGCCATGGCCAACACCGAGCACCCGTATCTCGTGCAGCCGTCGACCGGCAGCAGCACCAAGGGCACGGGAACCCGGGCCGCCGCCCGGTGGCTCGCGATGCTGCGGAGCCTGACCCGCGCGCCGAACGTGACGGTCGCCGCACTGCCCTACGCGGACCCTGACCTCGTCGCCCTCACCCGCCAGCCGGAATCGTCGACGCCGATCCTGTCCGACGCCTTCGCCCGCGCGCCAGGGGTGATGCAGCGGCTGCTCGGCGTGCCCAACGCACCGGTCCTTGCCTGGCCGGCGGACGGGGTGATGGACAGCAAGGCGCTGCGCGTGCTCGCCGTCACGCAGGCCAACGCCTTCGTGCTCGATGCCGCGGCCCTGCCGACGAGCGCCGACGCCATCCCCGGCGCGGCCGCCAAGCTGCCGTCGACGGTTGGCGAGCGCAACGCGCTGGTCTCGGACTCGTCGATCAACGCGCTGATCGCGCCACGGACCTTTCCCACCGGCCAGGGCGTTTCGGTCCAGGAGTTCAAGGCCGAGCTGGCCCTGATCGCGACCGCCCGCCCGAAGACGCCGCGCACCGTCTTCGCCGTGCCGCCACGCTCGTTCGGCCCCTACGGCTACACGCAGCTGCTGATGGAGGCGAGCGTCAACCCGCCGTACTCCCGGTCGATCTCCTACGACGGGCTGCTTCACACGGCCCCGGTGGACCGGGGCTCGCTGCGCTACCCGCGATCCGTTGCCGTCGACGAGCTGCCGGCCGACATGCTCCAGCAGACCTACGCCGCCGAGTCCAACCTGGCCGACTTCCAGACCGCGGTGAAGCCGGCCGACGCCAGCACCTACCTGACGAACTTCTACACCGCGGCCCTGCGCACCACGTCCGGCCGGTGGCGCGGCGATCCGGATGCCGCCCAGCAGATCACGTCCGACCTGCAGGTGTCGCTCCAGACGCTGCGCGGGCGCGTCAAGGTCGAGCCGCCCAGCAAGGGCATCTACAGCCTCAGCTCCACATCCGGCCGGCTCGTCGTCACGGTGGACAACCAGCTCAACTATCCGGTCACGGTCCGGGTCACCGCGACGCCCAAGCACCAGGTCGGGTTCCGCGCCGCTCCGGTCGTGCAGCAGATCGGCGCGCACGCGGTCGTCACCGTCCGGGTGCCGACCACGGTGGAGAGCTCCGGGCGGTTCCAGGCCTACCTGGAGCTGCACACGCCCGGGCCATCCGGCGCCGGCGGGCAGCCGCTCGGCGCCAACACCCCGCCGCTGATCACCGTCCGCAGCACGGCGTACGGCGCCGTCTCGCTGGTGATCACCGGCGGCGCGCTCCTGCTGCTGCTCATCCTCATGTCGCGGCGGCTCTACGGCCGATTCCACCACCGCGAGCCGCCCGGTGCCGCCGCGAGCGCCCCGGGTGGCCCCCCGGACGGCCCCGCTGGCGGTCCTCATGACGAGCCGCGATCGGCACTGCCACAACCGGGGCCCAGTCGATGAGCCGCTCGCGCCGTCGAGACACCGATCCCCCCACCACGGACTGGGACTACTCCCGGTACGACTTCACCGAGTACGTGCCGGCCGAGGACAGCGAGGCCGGCGAAGCCGAGGTGAGCCGGTACGGCGACGAGCCGACCTTCGTCCAGATCGTCGATGCCATGCCGTCGTACACCCCCGCCATCGACGAGACCCAGCTGATCCCGATCGTCCGGGACGCCGGCGTACGCCGCCCCCGGCGCCTGCCCCGCGAGCGCGCCGGGCCGCCGGGGACCCACATACTGCCCCGCGGCGCCCCCGAGCAGACCCTGCTCGCGCCACCGGACGCGGGCACCAGGGCACCGAGCGCCCCGGCGGGTGCTCCTCCCGACCGCGAGGGGCGCCGGGAGCCGAGCGTCGGACGGTCCAGCCGCATCATGGCGGTGGCCGCGACGGTGTCCCGCCTGACCGGGTTCATGCGGGCGGTCATCCTCGCCGTGGCGATCGGCTCCGGCGCGGTCGGAAGCGCCTACGCGACCGCGAACAACGTCCCGAACATCATCTACGAGCTGCTGATCGGCGGGGTCCTGACGTCGGTCGTCGTCCCGCTGCTCGTGCACGCGCAGCGCCATGACGGCGATGACGGGCTCGGGTTCGCGCAGCGGCTGCTGACCCTGATCACCGTCGTGCTCGGCGGGGCGACCGGCATCGCGATCCTGCTCGCCCCCCTGCTGGTCGCTCTCTACGGCATCTCACCGCACAGCGACAAGGGTCAGCTGACAACCCTCCTCGCGCGCCTGCTCCTAATCGAGATCGTCTTCTACGGCATCGCCGCGATGCTCAGCGCGATCCTGAACACGCGCGGCAAGTTCGGCGCGGCCGCCTGGGCGCCGGTGCTCAACAATGTCATCGTCATCGGGACGGCCGCCGTCTTCCTCGCCCTTCCCGGTCCCACGACGCTGGCTCCGAGCACGATCACCACGACCCAGACCTGGGTCCTCGGTGTCGGTACGACGCTGGGCATCGTGGTGCAGGCGCTGGTGCTCGTGCCCGCGGCCCGCCGGATCGGTTTCCGGTGGAGCTGGCGGATGCCTGGCCGGGAATCCGGGCTCGGCGAAGCCGGGCGGCTCGGCGCGTGGGTGCTGCTGTACGTCGCGCTCAGCCAGATCGGCTACGGCGTGATCACCCACGTCGCCAACCGCACGAGCACGTCCGGCTACGCGATCTACAACAACGCGAGCCTGCTGTTCCAGACGCCGTACGGGATCGTCGGGGTCGCCCTGCTCACCGCGTTGCTGCCGCGGATGAGCCGAGCCGCGGCCGGGGGCAACCTGGCCGGCGTCACCGACGACCTGGCGCTGGGCAGCCGGCTGACCGCCATCGCGCTGGTCCCGATCTCCGCGGCGTACATCGCCATCGGCCCGGCGCTGACCCTCGTCGTCTTCGCGCACGGCGAGACCACGGCCGGGCAGGCACACGCGATGGGCATCGCTCTCGCCTGGGCCGCGTTCGGGTTGTTTCCGTACGCCGTGACGCTGCTGCAGATGCGAGCGTTCTACGCGATCAAGGACGCCCGCACGCCGACGCTCATCAATGGCGTGATGGTCACCATGCGCGTCATCCTCGCGCTGCTGGTCCCGATCCTGATCCCATCCGGCGACGTGGCCGCGGGGCTCGCCTTCGTCAACAGTGTGTCCTTCGTCCCCGGCGCGATCCTTGGTGAGTGGCTGCTGCGCCGCCGCTTCGGTCAGCTGCAGACCAGAGCCGTGCTCCAGACCGTGCTGCGGGTCGCCATCGCGGCCGCGGTCGGCGGGGTTCTGGCCTGGCTGGCCCTCGATCAGACCTACGCCGGACTCGGCCACGGCCGCGCCTCGACGCTGGTCGGCATCGTCTGCGGTTGCACCATCGGCGGTGTCGTGGCGCTGGCATTGTGCGTCTGGTTGCGGGTCCCCGAGGTCACTTCGGCGGTCCGCAAGGTCGCCGGCCGGCTCTCCCGCGCCTGACCCGGCGCCGGTCACGAGCCGGGACGCCCGCGCGGGTCCCCGTCGGGGAACGGCGGCTGCGGGAGGTCGAGGCACGTGCCGCTCGGTATCCTCCCGGGTGTGGATCCGCACGCGGAACGTTCCGACACGGAGCTGCTGCGTGCGCACGCTGCGGGTGATCCCTACGCCTTCGAGGCCCTGGTACGCCGCCACCGCGACCGGATGTGGGCCGTGGCGCTGCGCACCATGCGGGATCCGGAGGACGCCGCCGACGCGCTGCAGGACGCGATGATCTCCGCGTTCCGCGCCGCCGCGTCCTTCCGGGCCGAATCCGCGGTCACCACATGGCTACATCGGATCGTGGTCAACGCCTGCCTCGACCGGATCCGCCGGCGCAAGGCACGGCCGGCCGTCGCGCTGCCCGAAGAGGGGCCGGGCGAGCCGGTCGAGAGCCGCGACCCGGTGTCCGAGCGGGACACCGCCATGGCCGTCGAGGCCGCGCTGGCCGAGCTCCCCGTCGAGCAACGGGCCGCCATCACGCTGGTCGACCTGCAGGGCTACTCGGTCGCCGACTCGGCCCGCGTGCTCGGCGTCGCCGAGGGCACGGTCAAGAGTCGCTGCGCTCGCGGGAGATCACGACTTGCCGTCATTCTGGCCCACCTGCGGAACCCAGACGACTCGGGCGGCGTCCCAACGGAGCCGGGACGAGTGATTCCCGGAGCGTCCGTGGGAGAGGCCCGGTGACGCCGGTACGACGCAGGCCGTTGATGCCGGCCCCACGGGCCGGCCGGGATCAATAGGCCCGGGATCAATAGGCCAGGAAGGACCCGTAGTGAGCGGCATGAACACCGAACCGATGCATCCGGTCGTCGACGCTGACGGTCACCTGGATGCCGCGACGGTCGCCGGGCTCGACGCCGAGGTCTTCGATGCCGAGACCGCCGGCGGCCTCTCGGCGCACGTGGCGATGTGCGCTCGCTGCTCGGCCGAGCTAGCCGGCCTCCGCCAGCTCCGCACAACGCTGGCCGCGCTGCCGGCGCCCCGGATGCCTGAGGCCGTGGCCGCACGCCTTGAGGCCGTCATCCGCACCGAGCAGAAGCAGCGCTGGGCCGCGCAGCATTCCAGGCCCGCCGGACCGCCTGGTCCGGCGGGTCCGTTCGGCCAGCAGCCCCCGCCACCCGGCCCGCCGCGCATCACCGGCGCCCCGCTGCCGCCCCAGGGCCGGGCCCCGTCGAACGTGGTCGACCTGGCGTCCCGGCGCCCGCGCCACCGGATCCTCGCCGCCGTGGCCGGCGTGGCAATCGTCGGCGTCGGCATCGGCGTGGCGATCAGCACGGCCGGCAACGGTGGCAAGGGCACCAACGTGGCCGGCAATATCCACCGCTCGGCGGTGGGCACCACGCAGCCCG
>JBBSHJ010000122.1:0-8042 GCA_038253135.1 Mycobacteriales bacterium
CTTGTCCCGCACCGAGGCCGGCACCAGGTCGGGATTGGGCAGGACGAAGTCGAGCAGGCTGATCTCGACCGCCCGTTTCTTCACCCTGGCGTCGACCTTGACGTAGGCCAGCTCGTGGAAGACCACGTCGCCGCTGGCCACTGCCCGCGGATCCATCACCTCGCGTGGGATCCGCCGCAGCCGCAGGTCGACTCCCCGGGCCCGCGCCTCCTCCTGCACCAGCTCGTGCAGGCCCATGTCGAACTCCCAGCCGAGCACGTCCAGCGCCCGGTACCCGAGCGCGCCCGCCTCGTCGGCCGCGTCCACGATCTCGGCCGCGCTGACCGGCGACTCGACCGATCCGACGTGCACGGCGCGTTGGCCGAGAGCGCCGTGCACGTACGTCGTGTCGGCGACCGGTGTCGCGTGGTAGAGCTCGATCACGAAATCGAGATAGCGCCGCACCTGCTCACCGGTGGTCGCCTGCTGCCACACCTGCCGCTCGTAACGACCCAGGTTGGCGACCACGAAGGGTTTGCAGCCGGAAATGCCGAGCAACCGCTTGCGGGTCGTGTGAACGGCGAACCGGCCGACGTCGCAGGCAATCCACCGCCGGCCCAGCTTCTCGGCGACCGCCGCCGTCGTGCCCGACCCGACAAAACAATCGAGGACGATCGAGCCCTCGTCCGAGGAAGACTTGATGATCCGCTCGAGCAACGCCTCCGGCTTCTGCGTGTCATAGCCAAGGCGCTCACCAGCGACTTGGTTGATCCGCTTGATGTCAGTCCAGATATCCCCCACAGGCATTCCACGCATCTTCTTGAGATACCTCTTGTATTGTGGCCAGCCTCCCTTCTTCTTCGGCCAATAGATACCGCCAGCGCTGTCGAGCGCATCGAGCTTCTCAGTCGTGAACCGCCAGTGGAGCCCCTTGGGTCGCGGATCGAAACCGCGCCATGGTTGGCCCGATGATCCTTCACGCGTACCTGCAGCGGTGAGATCTCCGGGCCAATAACGTTCGCCATCGCCGTCATCGAATCGGAAATACTGATCGACGTACTCCTGATCGTAGGGCTCGAAAGGCTGCTTCCAGATGTGACCATCTGCCTTTGAAAAGCACGCAATGACATCGTGGACGCCACCAAAGTCCTGCGTGTCAGCGTGCGCGGTCGTGCGTTTCCAGATGATCTCGGCGCGGAACTGGCCGGGGAAGATCTCGTCCAGCAGCACCCGGGCCCGGTGGCTGACGTTGGGCGCGAGGTGCAGGAAGAGCGAGCCTCGGTCGGAGAGCAGCTCGCGCAGCAGGATCAGCCGCGAGTAGAGCATCTGCAGATAGCTGTCCTCCCCCTTGCCCCAGGTGTCGCGGTAGGCCTTCTCCTCCACGACGGAGGCGATCTTGGCGAGATCCTGGTCGGCGGCGGCGCGGTCCTCGCCGACGGCGATGCGCACCTTATAGTCCTGCCGCGAGTCGAATGGCGGGTCGATGTAGACGAGATCGACCTGCCCGGCGTACCTATCAACCAGCGAGGACAGCACGTGCAGGTTGTCCCCCCAGATCAGCTGGTTCTGCCAGCCGTCGTCGGCAACCACCCCAGCCTCGAGCAGCGTGCCCCGATCCGCGCGGGGAGCGTTGACCGTCTCGACGACCTGCAGCGGCAGGTGCAACCGAGGCACGTCAGCCGTCTTGCCGTCCCACTCCAGCCGAACTCCGCGCACGCCAACCTCCGAGTGCAGTTCCGTCCGGACGACACCGACGATACCGTCGGATCATGCGGTTCCCGCGCGACATCGACGACTTCGACGGCCACGTGACCGTCCTCGCCCGTGCGCACGGCCCGGGCGCCGCCGCGGCGTACTGCCACGAGGTGCTTGCTGCCGACCGAATCCCCGCAACCATGAGCCGGGCCCATGCTCTCGTGCAGGCTGGCTGCTACCACGAGATGGCCAGCGAGCTGCAGGAGGCTCGGACCGCCTTCGCGGCAGCCGTCGACGACGGCGGCAGGTCCTATCCGGACGCCCGCTGTTACCTCGCCGGGTGGATGCTCGAGCATGGAGAAGAGGTCGCCGGACGACGGCTGGCCAAGGCGATCAGGGCGGACCGACCGGACGATTTCACGGTCTACCGCCAGATCGGTGACGCCTTCGAGACGATCGGCGATCTCGCCGAGGCGACCCGGTGGCTCACCGCCGGTGCGACGCGGCATCTCGCGGAGCACGGACCGGGTCTCGGCACGTCCATGCTGCTGCTGGCCCGGCGCGGGGTGCGGCGCCTGCAAGGCTTCACCGAGGACGAATACGACCTGATGGTGGCGCCGCCTGCGTGACCCGCTCGCCGAGCCAGCGGTCGTAGACGTCGGCCACCACGTCGTCGATGGACGCGCGTTGGGTCTCGACGTCGAGCAACGTCGCCAAGGCACCGGCCTGGTCGATCAACCCGGCGATCGGTACGTCGTTCGCGTCGAAGGCGTATTGGTGTCGGCCCCCGTCGCTGCGCACGAGGGTGGCACCGGTGAGCGCCGGCGGCTGCTCATCGGCGGTGACGAGGATAAGCCGCCGCGGGTCGCCGAGCTTCGTACGGAATTGGGAGAAGGCGCCGTCAAAGGCCAGCGCTCCGTGATTGATCACGACCACCCGCGGGGCCAACGTTTCGAGATCGGGCATGTCGTGGCTGGTCACCAGCACGGTCATCCCGCGCTCGCGATTCATGTCGACGATGCTCTGCAGGACGCGCCTCTTGGCGAGCACGTCCAGCCCGAGCGTCGGCTCGTCGAGCAGCATCAGCTCCGGCTCGTTGATCAGCGCGAGACCGAGATCGGCGCGCATCCGCTGCCCGAGGCTGAGCTCGCGCGCCATGCTGTGAAAGAAGTCGTCGAGCCCGAGCAGGTCCTTGACGAAGGACACCATGCGGTCATAGTCCGAGCGCTCGATCCCCCACACCACGCGCTTCCAGTCGAAGCTGGCGGCAACCGGGTGGTCCCACCACAATTCGGTGCGCTGGCCGAAGACCACGCTGATCCGGCTGACCAGCTCGATCCGTTGCCGCAGCGGGTGCAGACCGAGCACCCGCACCCGGCCCTGGTCCGGCGCCAGCAGTCCGGACAGGATCTTGATCGTCGTGCTCTTGCCGGCACCGTTGGGGCCGGCGTACGCGACGACCTCACCCCGGCCGATGCGCAGGCTCACGCCATCGAGCGCGGTGACCGTCTCGAAGGTCGGGCGCACGAATCTCGCCAGCGCCTGCCCGATGTGCTCGGAGCGGCGCCGGCGCCGGTAGGTCTTCGTCACCTCGGCGAGCTCAACGACGGTGTCCGAAGCTGAGGTATCGCTGCGATCCGATCTCGGCATAGTGCGCCAACCCCCTTCTGAAGGTCAGGACGGCCAGGATGAGGAATACCGGCGCGGCCAGCGGTGTCGCGAGCGCACCGAGGCCGGGCCCGCCGGGACCGGCCAGCTCGCGGGCCGGCAGCCAGGCCGTCAGCCCGACCGGTACGACGGTGACGAGCGTTGCCTGCAGCCCGGTGGCGACGACGTTCAGCGGCAGCGTCCCCAGCTGCAGGACCATCCGGTTGGTCGAGGAGCTGATCTCCTCCGCGGACATCGGCGCCCAGAAGGCGATCGCGCCCCAGATGACCTGGAAGGCCATCACGATGCCGCCCGAGGCGATCAGGTTGGCGACGAGGGCAATCACCCAGAGCGCGGTCACACCGGCCGGCAGGCGCGCGGCCGACCACCCCATGAACGCGCCCGCGATCACCAGCACCGACGGCTCGGAGAACGGCATGAAGCCCTCGGTGATGAAGGTGCGCCAGAACGGTTGCGGCTGCAGCAGCATGTGATCGAGCTGCCCGCGACCGATCCGCCGGCTGATCATCCGCAGGTTGTAGCCGAAGAAAATATTCAGTGCGCCGTTGACCGTCATCGCGTAGCCCAGCATGAAGAAGATCTGGTATTTGTCCCACTGGCCGATCCCGTTGAACCGCTGCGCCAGCAGCAACGACGTCGACACGACGGCGACGTTGAGTACGACGTCCGTGCCGATCTCGATCGCGGCGCTGCGGCGGCTGCGAATCAACGTGAGCAAGTTCATCCCGGCGTACTTCGACCACAGGCGCGTCAGCTCGCGCGCTCTACCCGCCATGGCTCACCAGCCGCTCGCGGCTGGCTCGCCACATCCCTGCGGCGAGTGCCGTCATCACGGCCGCCCAGCCGGTCTGGACGAGGAGCAGCCGGGCAACGTGGCCGCTGCCGGTATAGATGAGCAGCGGCGCCGATCCCATCGACGCGAACGGCAGCCATTGAAAGATCGTCCCGAGACCCCACGGCAGGATCGCCAGCGGTATCACCGTGCCGGCCAGAACGGCGGCGATCGCGGCCCGGAGATTCGCGACCAGCCACGGCGCGAGGTCATAGACCGCCATCGCCAGAGCCAGGATGAAATCGATCGCCAGCCCGACGATGACCGACAGCGCGATCGCCGGTATGAAAGCGAAAAGGGCGCGGGCATCGGCCGGCAGTGGATCGACTCCGAGCAGCGGCGCCAGCACGAGAATCGGGATGGACACCGACACGAATCCAAATGTCCACTGCCCGGCAACGTCGGCGATGATCTGCCCGACAACGGTGAACGGATAGACCATCTTGCTGACGATCGAGCCTTCCCATATCCAGTTGCCGAAGTCCGAGCCGGCGGACAGCTGTTCGGCGAAAAGCTCACCCACCAGCGTGTAGGTCAGCAACGTGCCGAGGCCGAAGCCGTTGGCCGTCTCGCCGTGGCCGAGGATCGAGCGCCACAATGCAAGGAGGACGACGACGCGCACGATCCGCAGCGCCGAATCGAGCAGCCGCAGCTTGCTGTCGCCGAGGGCGGCGATGGCCGAGAGCGAGAATGTCTTGCCGATCGCCCGCGCCTGCGGCCCGAGGCGACGGATCGACCCTGCGACAGGCCACGCCACGCTCGTCATGGCGAGTCGTCCTCCGTGCTGCGCGCCGGCCTGCGGATCATTCGGTCAGGGCCAGGCTAGTGATCGAGCCGGCTACCCGCCACCGCATTTGCCTACTCCCGCGCACACGAATCAGGCCGGCTGTGCCGCCGCACGACTTGCCAGATCTGGCTGGGTCGCGGCGCGGAAACCCAACCAGAGGCGGCAAGTCGGCGCCTCAGCGGAGCGCCAGCTCGAGATCGGCGATCAGATCGTTAGCCGACTCGATACCTACCGAAATCCGCACCAGATCAGGGGGGACCTCCAGATCAGACCCGGTCACCGAGGCGTGCGTCATCCGCGCCGGATGCTCGATCAACGACTCGACACCACCCAGCGACTCTGCGAGCGTGAAGATCTGCGCACGCTCGCACACCTTGAGCGCGGCCTCCTCCCCGCCCTGCACGCGGAATGACACCATCCCCCCGAAGTCCTTCATCTGCCGGGCCGCCACGTCGTGGCCGGGGTGCTCGGGTCGGCCCGGGTAATAGACCTGCGACACTGCAGGGTGCCCGGTGAGCATGGCCACCACGTGCCGGGCGTTGGCGCAGTGCCGGTCCATCCGGGCCGCGAGCGTGCGTACGCCGCGCAGCGTCAGCCAGGCGTCGAAGGGCCCGGCGACGGCGCCGATCGCGTTCTGGTGGAAGCGCACGTCCTCGGCCAAGGCCGGATCCGCGACCACCACGGCGCCACCGACCACGTCGCTGTGCCCGCCGAGGTACTTCGTCGTCGAGTGCAGCACGGCGTCCGCGCCGAGCGTCAACGGCCGCTGCAGGTACGGCGTACCGAAGGTGTTGTCGACGACCAGCAAGGCATCGCTTTCGTGCGCAAGGTCGGCGAGGGCGCCAATGTCGGCGATTCCGAGCAATGGATTGGTCGGCGTCTCGCACCACACCGCGCGGGTTTCCGGCCGGATCGCCGCGCGCACCGCCGCGAGGTCCGCCAGCGGGACCGCCGTGTGCTGGATCCCCCACCGCGACAGGACCCGTGCGATCAACCGGTAGGTGCCACCGTACGCGTCATCGGGGAGTACGACGTGCGAACCGGGCCGGCAGATGGTCCGCAGCAGGGTGTCCTCGGCCGCGAGACCGGAGGCGAATGCGAACCCCGACCGCCCGGCCTCCAGCGCGGCCAGGCATTCCTCCAGCGCGGCACGGGTCGGATTTGCCGAGCGGCTGTATTCGTAGCCGCCACGCAGCCCGCCGACACCGTCCTGCTTGTAGGTTGAGGTCGCATAGATCGGCGGTACGACGGCCCCGGTCGTCGGGTCCGCCTCCTGCCCGGCGTGGATGGCCAGCGTCTCGAATCCATGCCGTGACGGCGCGGTCCCGGGGTTCGACATGCCCTGGAGGTTACCCATCCGCGACCTGCCGCCTTCCGCCGTGCCGGTGGATCGATTTCTCGTGACGGCAGAAGGCGGCAAGTGAACCGATCACCCTAGGCCGAGGCGAGGTAGCCGAGGAGGTCCTGCCGGGTGATGACGCCGACCGGCTTGCCGTCCTCGAGCACCATCGCGGCGTCGGCGTGTTCCAGCGCCGAGACGGCGGCGCTGACTTCCTCACCGGCCCCGACCATCGGGAGTGCCCCCGACATGTGCGCGTCGACCCGATCGGCCAGTGCCGCCTGGCCGGCGAAGAGCCGGTCGAGCAGGTCGCGCTCCACGACCGATCCGACCACCTCTGCGGTCATCACGGGCGGTTCGGTCTTCACCACCGGCATCTGCGACACGGCGTACTCCCGCAGGATGTCGATGGCGTCGCGGACCGTCTCGTTCGGGTGCACGTGCACGAACGCGGGCAGCTGGCCGGCTTTGGCGTGAAGGACGTCGCCCACGGTGCGTCCGGCCGGACCGGCGACGAAGCCGTAGTCGGCCAACCAGTCGTCGTTGAAGATCTTGGAGAGATAGCCCCTCCCCGAGTCGGGCAGCAGCACGACGACCACGTCGTCCTCCTTCCCCGCCCGCGCGACCTCCAGCGCCGCGGCCACCGCCATGCCGCAGGATCCGCCGACCAGCAGGCCGTCCTCGCGCGCCAGCCGCCGGGTCACGGAGAACGAGTCGCGGTCGCTCACGGCCACGATCCGGTCGCAGATGTCGCGGTCGTACGTCGTCGGCCAGAAGTCCTCGCCGACGCCCTCGACGAGATAGGGGCGGCCGGAGCCGCCGGAATAGACCGAGCCTTCCGGGTCGGCGCCGATGATCTGCACCTTGCCGTCGCTCTTTTCCTTGAGGTAGCGGCCGGTGCCGCTGATGGTGCCGCCGGTGCCGACGCCGGCGACGAAATGCGTGATCCGGCCGTCGGTCTGGTCCCAGATCTCAGGTCCGGTCGAGCGATAGTGCGACTCCGGATTCTCCGGATTGGCGTACTGGTCCGGCTTCCACGCACCCGGCAGCTCTCGCGCCAGCCGATCCGAAACGGAGTAGTAGGAGCGCGAGTCGGCCGGATCGACCGCCGTGGGACACACCTCGACGCGGGCGCCGTACGCGCGAAGCACGTTGATCTTGTCGGACGAGACCTTGTCGGGAACGACGAAGACGCAGGAGTAGCCCTTTTGCTGAGCCACGATCGCCAGGCCCACGCCCGTGTTGCCGCTGGTCGGCTCGACGATGATGCCGCCGGGCGACAGAGCGCCGGAACGCTCGGCCGCCTCGATCATCCGGACCGCGATCCGATCCTTGACCGACCCGCCGGGGTTGAAGTATTCGACCTTCGCGAGCACGAGCGGCTGCACCTCGGCCGCAAGGCGGGACAGGCGCACTAGCGGCGTGTTTCCGATCAGTTCGACCAGCGATTCGCAATAGCGCATGCCGACAAGATACGGGTCGCCGTGGCTGGTTAGCCTCAATCGGGATGGAGCAGTGGGGTACGACGGGAGGCGATTGCGCGATGGGCACCGCCGAGGCCCGCACCTCCGCCGAGGCGGCACGGCGCACCGCCGAGGCCCGCACCTCCGCCGAGGCGGCAAGGCGCACCGCCGAGGCCCGCACCTCCGCCGAGGCGGCAAGGCGCACCGCCGAGGCATGCGTGAGCCCTCATCGGGCGATATTCAACTCGCTGGCGCCAATGGTTCTCGTTCCAGATCCAA
>JBBSHJ010000123.1:0-8022 GCA_038253135.1 Mycobacteriales bacterium
CAGAACAACCTGGTGCTGGCCGACGCCAACCTCACCAGCGGATTCCTCGGCGGCGGGCTCGAGCCGGTGGCCGAGCGCACGGCGTACACCGACAGCATGCAGGCGGCGACGACGGGGCTGGCCGCGGCGGCGGGAGCCGACCTCCGCGACGCCGCCAAGCTCGGCCAGGTCAACGACATCGTGCAGCGCTACACCGGCCTGGTGGAGGGCGCCCGGGCCAACAACCGGCAGGGCTTCCCGATCGGCACCGCCTACCTTCGCGAGGCCACCAGCCTGCTGCGCGAGAAGGCCCTGCCGACCCTCGACTCGCTCAGCCAGACCGAGCAGCGGCGGGTCAAGGACGCGTACGACGCCAGCGCCGCCGCGACCGTGTGGCTGGTGCCCGCGCTCATCGTCTGTTTCCTGATCCTGCTCGGCATTCTCGGCTACCTGGCCACCCGCATCCGGCGGCTGATCAACGTGCCGATCGCGGTGTCGGCCGTGATCGTCCTCGTCGCCGGCATCGTCGGCATCGGCGTGATGGCGCTCGCCCAGAGCAAGGCCAACGACGCGCGCAACGGCGCCTATCTCGCGACCGTGCGCGCCGCCGTCGCCCGCACCGACGGCTTCGACGCCCGCAGCGCCGAGGCGCTGACGCTGATCAACCGGGGATCCGGGGCGGCCGATGAGGAGCGGTTCAAGACCCTGGCCGCCAGCGCGACGCCGGTGCTCGCGGCACTGGCCGGGGGCGGCTCGAGCAGCGAGAAGGCCATGCGGTCGACCTTCGCCGCCTACCTTGCCCGGCACAAGCAGATCCGGGCGAAGGACGACGGGGGTAACTGGGAGGGCGCGGTCGAGCTCGCCACCAATCCGCAGGGCCGGGCCGCCTTCGCCGCCTTCGACAGCGCCTCGGGCCGGGCCCTGTCCGAGTCGTCGGGAACGCTGCGGTCCGACCTGCGCTCGGCCAGCCGACCGCTCGTGCCGATAGGAATCGCGCTCCTCGCCGCGGGCGCAATCGCTGCCGCAACTTGCTGGTGGGGAATCTCGATCCGGCTCCGGGAGTACCAGTGATGAGCGCACCGCACCCGCCGGCCCTGTCCGCGCGGGCCGCCCGCGCGGTACGCCGACGCGTAGCGGCGAAGATGCTCACGGTCGCGGTCGCCGTCGGGGTGGCCGCCGGCGCCGCCGCGTGCAGTGCCGGATCAGGGCCGAAACTGCCGAGCCGGCCGACCGCGGCCGCGGGCACCACGGCCGCGCCGGCGGTGCCCGCCACCTGCACGAACGACGCGCAGACGGTAGCGTCGTACCGTCCCAGCGGTCCGCTCCCCGCTCCGGACGCTCTACCGGCCGGGTCCTACATGGCGAAGATCAAGCAACGCGGCCGGCTCAACGTCGCCGTTTCCGCGGACACGCTGCTCTTCAGCTTCCGCAATCCGGTCACTGGCACGCTCGAGGGATTCGACGTCGAGATGGCCAAGCTGGTGGCCGCGGCGATCTTCGGCACCTCCGACGGACACATCTCCTACAAGGTCGTCAATTACGCGCAGCGAATCCCGTCGCTGCAGGACGGCAGCGTCGACCTCGTGGCGGACGTCATGACGATCAATTGCGCGCGCTGGAAGCAGATCAATTTCTCCACCGAGTATTACCACGCCGGCCAGAAGCTCCTCGTCGCCACCGATTCGGAGGCAACTGGCATCAAGTCCTTCGAGAAATCCGATCAGCAGGTCTGTGTCGCGACCGGATCGACCAACCTCGACGAGCTCAAGGCGAATTACCCGCAGGTCAAACGCCGGGAGGTCGGGGACGTCAGCGATTGCATGGTGCTCTTCCAGCAGGGAGAGGTGGCTGCGGTCACCGGTGACGACACCGTCCTGGCCGGATTCCTCGCACAGGATCCCTACGCCAAGATCGTCGGCTCGGCATTCACCTCGGAGCCCTATGGTCTCGGAATCGCCAAGCCCAACGTCGATTTCACCAAATTCGTCAACGCGGTCGTGCAGAAGGCCCGCACCGACGGGACGTGGCGGCGTTTTTACACGGAGCAGATAAAACCGAAGCCCGGCGAGAAGATCCCGTCACCGCCACCGGCGCTCTACGGCCGGAATGAATAGATGATGGGCCCGTCGTCCACCGGCGCGCCGGCGGCGGAAACGCTGGCTACGCCGCCCACGCCGCCGGGCTCGCTCACCAGCCCGCCGCGCTCCCGCGAGGTGCTGAGCTTCCTCGACGCGTTGCGCAGGTGGCGGGACGACCTGTCCGCAGCGCTCGGGCGCCTGGACCGCCGAGCGCAGGTGGCCAGCCGACCGGACGACTACCTCGCGGACGTGCAGTTGGCGATGTCGCTCACCGAGTCGATCGACCGGCGTACCGAGGAGCTCATCGCCGCCTGGGACAGCGGCCGCGTCGGCCCCGACGAGCTGGCCAAGATCGCCGAGCTGATCTGGGGCCGGCTGCCGGACGCGCTCGGCAACCCCACCGCGTTCGCGCTGTCCGAGGCCAGCACCCTTGCGGCGGCGCTCGAATCGCGGCTGTCCGCACGGTTGTCGGCCGACACGATCGCGGGCTCGGGCGCGGCCGGCCGGATCGCTCCCCTGCGGGAGACGCTGCAGCGCTGCCGCCAGCTGGTGGAAACGCTGGGCGCGGCCCGCGGGCACGCGGACACCGAGGCGGACCGGCTCGCCGCCGGCCTCGAGAAAGCACTCAACAGCGCGGCCGGGCCGGCTGCCGCCGGTGCGGAGATCGACCGGATCGCCGACGCCGCCGAGATCCTCGAACGCGACCTGATCAAGGAGGTCGGGCTGCGGTCGGTCGTGCAGCGCGAGGCGGTCGAGCTCGCCGACCGCGTCGCCGCGATCGAGCGGATCGAGGCGGAGGTGCACGTCACCGCTGACCGCTGCCGGGACAAGATCGCCGACCCGCCGCGGCTCGGGATCCCCGAGGTGCACGCGCTCGGAGCGGTGCCCCAACCACCGGCCAACGCCGCCGGCGCCGACGCCTGGCAGCGCGCGCGGGCTGAGCAGGCGGCGTACGCCGCCCGGCTCGATCTCGTCGCCCGTGCGCTCGACGAGGCGGCCCGCCGCTACGCCGCGCCGCTCGACGAGCGGGCCGAGCTGCGCGGCCTGGCCGAGGCCTACCGGGCCCGCGCCGGCGCGGCGGGGCTGGCCGAGGATCCCCAGCTGGACAAGGGTTTCGCGGCAGCCCGCACCGTGCTGTACCAGGCGCCCTGCGACCTGGCGGCCGGCCGTGACCTGGTCACCGCCTACGTGTCCGCGGTGCAGCGGGCCGTCGGCAGCACCGACGCGCCCAAGGAGCCACCCGTGCCGCACGTGAAGCCCGACTCGGCCAGCACTCAGACGGAGGACCAGACGTGAGCGCAGCCACCTGCACGCAACCGGGGTGCACCGGGACGGTCGAGGACGGCTACTGCAACGTGTGCGGCTCTCCGGCCGCCGCCGGTCGCTCGGCCGCCGACCCGTCGAGGTGCACGCAGCCCGGCTGCACCGGCGCCATCGAGGACGGCTACTGCAACGTCTGCGGCACGCCGGCGGCGCCCGGATCCACCGGCAGCGCGGGCTATTCCACCCCAACGGTCGCCCCCGAAGCGGCCGCGGTGGCCGCCGGCGCGCGGGAATCGGATCGCAGCAGCAGCACCTCGTCCTCGCGGCTGCAGAGCGCGCCGCTGGGGTCGGCCCGCGGCGGTCGCGGCACCCGGCCGACCCGCCGCATCGGCACCGCCGGCAGCCGGTCACAACGCCAGCTCGGCGCCGGGATCACCACGGTGCCCTCGGCACCGGTCGCCGACCCGCACACGGCGATCATGCAACTGGCCGAGGTCGCGGAGAACAAGCGGTTCTGCTCCAGTTGCGGCGCCCCGGTCGGACGCGGGCGGGCCGGCCGACCGGGCAAGCCGCAGGGTTTCTGCCCCAAGTGCCGCACCGAGTTCTCGTTCGTGCCCAAGCTGAAGACGGGCGACATGGTCGGCGGCCAGTACGACGTCCTCGGCGCCCTCGCGCACGGCGGTCTCGGCTGGCTCTACCTCGCCCGGGACCGCAACGTCTCCGACCGCTGGGTCGTGCTCAAGGGCCTGCTCAACACCGGCGACCGCGACGCCTACGCCGCTGCCGTCGCCGAGCGCCAGTTCCTCGCCGAGGTGCAGCACCCGCTGATCCTCGGCATCTACAACTTCGCGATGTACGAGAACGCCGGCTACATCGTCATGGAGTACGTCGGCGGCAAGTCGCTGAAGTCGATCCTCAAGGACCGCCAGGAGGCGGCCGGGCGCTACGACCCGCTGCCACCGGATCAGGCGATCGCCTACATGGTCGAGATCATGCCGGCGCTGTCCTACCTGCACAGCCAGGGGCTGCTCTATTGCGACCTCAAGCCGGACAACGTCATCCAGGCCGGCGACTCGGTGAAGCTGATCGACCTGGGCGGCGTACGCCGGGTCGACGACGAGCAATCCGCGATCTACGGCACGGTCGGGTTCCAGGCGCCGGAGATCGCCACGCTCGGGCCCAGCGTGGCCAGCGACATCTTCACCATCGGCCGCACCCTCGCCGTCCTGGCGATGGAGTTCCGCGGTTACCAGTCGACCTACGCCACGACCCTGCCGCCGGTGGACGACGTACCGCTCTTCGCGCGCTATGACTCCCTCTACCGCGTGATCGCCAAGGCGTGCGCCACCGATCCCAATGACCGCTTCCAGTCGGTCGATGAGATGCGGGACCAGCTCGTCGCGGTGCTCCGCGAGGTTGTCGCCCACGAGCGCACCGACACGAAGGCCGCGACGGTGACGACACCGTCACCGCTGTTCGCGCCGCCGCGCACGGCCGGCGACAACCTCGACTGGGCCGACTTGCCCGACCTGCACATCGACGCCGCCGATCCCGCGGCCGCCTGGCTGGCGAGCGTCTCGATCGCCGACCCGCAGCAGCGGCTCGCAGCGCTCGGCCAGGCACCCGAGCAGACCGTCGAGGTGGCCCTGGCCCAGTCCCGCACAGCGGTCGACGCCGGCCGGTTCGACCTTGTCGACCGCACCCTGGAGGGCATCCTGCGCCTGGACGCATGGGAATGGCGGGCGGTGTGGCTCGGCGGAATCGCCGCGCTCGCGCGCGGGGACGCGCGGACGGCGACCGCCTCGTTCAACGCCGTGCTCAGCCAGGTCCCCGGCGAGCTGGCTCCGAAGCTCGCGCTCGCCCTGGCCTGCGAGCTCTCCGGCGAGCGTGAGCTGGCCACGAACCTCTACCGGACCTGCACCGTGATCGACGCGGCCTACGTCTCGCCGGCCGCCTTCGGGCTGTCGCGGACCAGGAACGCACTCGGCGATCTCGACGGCGCGCTCGACGCCCTCGACCTCGTCGCGCCGACCAGCGCGTCGTACCTCGACGCCCGCCGGCGCCGCGCTGGCCTGCTCGCCACCAGCGGCACCGGCTTGCGGGCGCTGTCCGATGCCGCCGACACGATCAGCGGCCTGCCGATCGGGCCTCGGGAACGGCAGCTGGTGATCGTCGACGTGCTCCGCAAGGCCCTCGAGGAGGTACGCCGTACCCGCCGGGAGGATCCCGCCCGGCACATCGCGGGCGTGCCGGCGACCGAGCGCGACCTGCGGGGCGGGACCGAGACCGCGTACCGTCATCTGGCCGCGCTGACCACAGAGCACAGCGAGCGGGTCAAGCTCATCGACGAGGCCAACGCGGTCCGGCCGAGGACCCTCGTGTGAGCGCCGCCGGACCCGCCCCAGCCCGCCGATCCAGCCAGAGCCGGGAGACATGATGAGTGACGCCAGTGCCGACGCGCTCACCTGCCCGCAGTGCCACGAGCCGGTCAATCCCGGCGACACGTTCTGCGAGAGCTGCGGCGCAACCATCGAGGTGGGCGCCCCGGCGCCTGAACCCGTGGATGCACCGGCGACCGAGCAGTCCGCCCGTACCCACCTGATCCAGCCGCCCGGCGCCGAGCCGGAGCCCGCCGCTCCGGACCCGGGCGCCCCACACCCGGCCGCGGCACCGGCGGCCCGGCCATGCGCGCAGTGCGGCGGCGCCGTCGGCGATGACGGCTGGTGCACGCAATGCGGCGCGCGGGCCGACAACGGCCGCCGGCACACGGTCGAGGAGCTGAGCCCCGGCGCCGCCGTGGTGAGCGACATCGGCCGGATCCACGCCCGCAACGAGGACGCCGGAGGTGGCGCCGCCGACGGCGACTGGGTGGCGCTGGTTGTCTGCGACGGCGTGACGAGCGCGACCGACAGCGACCTGGCCTCCGGCGCGGCCGTGACCGCGGCGGTCAACGTGCTGGTCGAGGCCCGTCGTACCACCGGCACGGCGGGCCGGACGCGGGGCGACGGCTGGGCCGACGTGTTGAAGGAGGCCGCCCTCGCGGCCGATGCTGCCGCCGACAGTGCCGCCACGGTCGAGGGCGAGCTGGAGAACCCGCCCTCCTGCACGTTCGTCGCGGCCGTTGCCGACGGCGCGAGGATCATCGTCAGCTGGGTCGGGGACAGCCGCGCCTATTGGCTGCCCGACGACGGGCCGTCCGAGCAGCTCTCGGTCGATGACTCGTGGGCGTCCGAGCAGATCGCCGCGGGCATCGCGCGCGAGGTCGCCGAGAAGGGCCCGCAGGCCCACGCCATCACCCGGTGGCTCGGTGCCGACAGCCCCGGCGTCGACGCGCGGGTCGCCACGACGACCGCCGACCGCCCCGGCTGGCTGCTGGTCTGCAGCGACGGGCTGTGGAACTACGCCTCGCGGGCCGACGACCTCGCGGCCCTGGTGCGCGAGCGGCCCGAGCGGCAGCCGGTGCCGCTGGCCGAGGGCCTGGTCGCGTGGGCCAACGAGCGGGGCGGCCACGACAACATCACCGTGGCTCTGGCGCGGATGCCGGGAGCCGCGGATTCCGGCGCCGGTGGGCTAGGCAACGACGCGGACGGTAACGGAGAATCGGCACGGCCCGACAGGGGCGGCCCGACGGGAAGGACGGTCTGATGGCCGACTGGACAGCGCAGGTCTTTTCCAACGAGTACCTGCCGGACGGAGCGACCGACGTGCACGCCATCGTGACCGTCACGTCGGCCGACACCGGCTCGGCCGGCGGCGGAGACGCGAGTACGACGGCCGAAGCGATCATCGTCGACTGCTCGGGATCGATGAGCAGCCCGGCGAGCAAGATCGTGGCTGCCCGCAAGGCCGCGGCGGCCGCCGTCATGGAGATCGTGGACGGCACCTGGTTCACCCTGATCGCCGGGGTCGGGCTCGCCGAGATCGTCTACCCACGCCGGGGAATGGCGCAGGCCGATGACCGGACCCGGCGCGAGGCCGCCGACGCCGCCGCCCGCCTGCAGCCGACCGGCGGCACCGCGATCGGGCAGTGGCTGGTCACGGCGCTGCAGCAGTTCCAGACCTGCGCCGCGACCCAACGGCACGCGATCCTGCTGACCGACGGCAAAAACGAGGGCGAGACGGCCGAGCAACTGCGCCGCGAGATGGATCAGGTGACCGGCCAGTTCCAGTGCGACTGCCGCGGCGTCGGCGCCGACTGGGACGTCGAGGAGCTGCGCGGCCTCGCCACGACGCTGCTCGGCTCGGTAGATCTCATCGCCGACCCCGAGGACATGGCCGCCGACTTCCAGGCGCTGATGCGGACCGCCGGCCAGCGCGGCATCGCCGACGCGCGGTTGCGGGTGTGGGCGCCGCAGGGTGCGCAGGCGCTCTTCGTCCGTCAGGTCGCCCCGAC
The DNA here is from genome assembly GCA_038253135.1 of Mycobacteriales bacterium. Classification (GTDB taxonomy): domain Bacteria; phylum Actinomycetota; class Actinomycetes; order Mycobacteriales; family QHCD01; genus JBBSHJ01. The sequence continues at coordinate 7,714 of JBBSHJ010000123.1, forward strand.
CATCGAGGACCTCACCAGCCGCGGCCAGGCCGTCTCGAACCTGATCACGCAATACCCCACCGGCGCCTGGGGAGACGAGTCGCGCGACTATCACGTCGCCGTCCGGGTCGGGGCCAAGCCGATCGGGTCCGAGCAGCTGGCCGGCCGCGTGCAGATCGAGGTCAGCGGCAACACCGTCGCCCAGGCGCTGATCAAGGCAGTCTGGTCCGACGACTCCGGCCTGACCACGCGCATCAACCCGGCGGTCGCGCACTACACCGGCCAGGCCGAGCTGGCAGATGCGATCCAGGAGGGGCTGGCCGCCAAGGC
>JBBSHJ010000124.1:0-7833 GCA_038253135.1 Mycobacteriales bacterium
CCTCGACCGGGACGAGCGGCCAATCGAGTCGCTGCGTGGCAACCAGGCGATCGGCGTGCTCCCCCACGGCCAGGAACGAGAGCAGTGGGTGCGCGCTTCGACGGCAATTGCCCGTCTGTGGGACTGCCTCGGCAATCGTGCCGAGCCAGCCGTCAACCGGCATGCTCGGCTCGAAGGGTTGCGCCTCGGCCAGCCGGGCGACGAATGCGTCCCACGACTCGGCGTTGTAGAACGCATTGTTTGGACGAGTGAGCCCCGGCGGAGCGGGCAACCGGCAGAAGTCACCGGACGCGCCGAGCATCAGGACCGTGCCCGCGGTTTCGGTCAGCGCTTCCGCGACGGTCGCGGACCCGCCGTCCACCCGGCCGAATGATCGCAGCGACGCGTGCACGATCACCGAAGATCGTGCCGATACGCCTACCTCCCGGAGCCCCTCGACCAGATCAACCTTGCTCACCACAGATTCCGTCGGGTCACCCATCGCGCCAGTATCAGCCGACGCGAGCGGCATGGCCACCGGTTAACTCAGGCTGGTGGCGGCGCGAGCAATCCCTCGATCAGGTCGGTTTCCGTGACCGAGGCAGAGGGGTCGCGCGGAACCCGCACGGTCTTGATCTCATGCGGAGAAAATTCGAGCTCGACGGTCCGCTCGAGGAACGAGAGCTCGAGCGCCCCCGAGGCCGGCGCCCCAGCCGTCTCATAGCCCCGGACGATCACATCGCCGCTCCCGTCCTCGGCGAATTTCAGGACCGAAATGACGATCGCGTCGTCACCGGACTGCGCGGCGAAGCTCGCTTCGGCGGCAAGATCGCCGCTCCCGTGAGCGGATTCGAGCAACGCCCGCACCGGTTGGTTGAGCTCGGCCGCCGCACGGACCGTGCCGGAGCGGCGCCAGTCGCCGCCGTGCGGCAGCAGCCGATAGGTGAAGCGCTGCTCGCCCTGGTCGATGAATTCGGCATCCTCGCCCGGGCGCGGAGCCGGATCGTGCCACGCGTACGCCGGGCTGCGAACGGTCGTCAGCCCGATATCGCCGGCATAGACGTCGACGCCGTATTTCGCATTGTTGAGCACCGAGAGACCGGCCGGCGCCTCTCCGAGCCGACCCGACACGTCGACCCACGATTGGGCCGGTGCCTCGTGCCCGCCGATTGCCCGCCGCAGGTGCCCATAGGGAATCGCGTGCGTCGACACCACGCCGCTCAGTGCGGTCGGAAAACGGAGCTTGAGCATGGTGAAGCGCTCGTGCCAGTCGATCCGCACCCGCACCTCGAGCGCCCGCGCGTCGCGGTCGAGCCGGAATTCCTCCACCAGTGTCGAACCGCCGAACCGGCTCTCCACCCGCACCGAGTCCCGCACCGGCCCGGCGAGCACGCGGCGTACCGACGTCGGACGGAAGGAACCGATCACGTCGGAATAGCCGACGACGCCATGGCCCCACGTGTCGGACGGGTCGTCGAGCACGACGGCGTGGGCCCCGCTCGCACCGCGCATGACGTCGATGCCGCTCTCCTTGTCCAGCAGGCTGGAGACGAAACCGTTGGCCGGATCGATGGTGACGCGCAGGTGCGCATTCTCCAGCGTCAGCTCATCGCCCGATGCCGGCACCGGTGCCGTCGTCGTGGCGCGACGGAGCCGGTAGAGCCGGTAGCCGAGCGCGGGCACCGACACCGGGACGAGCAGTCGGCGGCGCCCACCGGTCGTCGTGGTCGAGCGGACCTGCTGCACGGGTACGACGCCCCCGGCTGTCTCCGCGGCGTAGTCCCCCTCACCGAGCGCACCGCCGAATTCCACCTCCGCGGTCGCGGTCACCGGCCACGGGTGCGGATTGAGCACGACGAGCGGCGCGGTGCCATCCTGCTCGGCGATGGCGATGCGGCGGGTGATGCTCTGCACCGCGCGGTTCTGCGCGCGAGCCGCGATCGCCCGCGCCTCGCCGAGCTGGTCGCGGGCCTCCTCGTAGGCCGAGGGTAGAGCCGTCCCTGCCGCTGTGTCGTGGAAATGGTTGAGCAGCACCTGCCGCCACCCGCGCTCGAATTCGCCGGTCAGGGCGGGCGACCCGTCGAGCACGCTCGCCACCGTGGACCACTTCTCCGCGGCCTGCAGGGCATTCTCGGTCTGGCGCAGCCACTGCTTGATACCCGAGTGCACGGAATAGCAGCCGACAGCGTGCGGCTGGATCTCGCCGGTGAAATCGGGTGTGTCGTCGCGGTCCCGCACGGCGGCGAAGAAATCCGCGATCGTGGAAAACCGCATCCGGGGGAACTGGTTCCTGCCGTCGAGGGCGAGAATGCTCTCGATATTGTCCTTCGTCGGGCCACCGCCGTGGTTTCCCACGCCGTAGAAACACATCAACGGCGCCTCGGTGTGCGGGAGCTGTGCGAGCGCACGGCGTACGTGCAGGTCGAGATGCCCCGCCGGGCTGCAGTATTCGTGCGGGATCCGGTAGGTCAGCACGGTCGAGCCGTCCGCGGCGTGCCACCGAAAGGTCTGCGCCGGCATCGCCTTCTCGTGCGCCTGCGGCCGCATGAAGACGTACGACGACATGCCGGCCTTGGCCAGCAGCTGCGGGATCGTCGCGTTCTGCCCGAACGGGTCGACGTTGCATCCGATCGTCGCGGGCCGGCCGAATTTCTCGACGAGATACCGCTGCGAATACAGCCCATGCCGCGCTAAGGACTCCCCCGACGGGATGTTGCAGTCCGGCTCCACCCACCAACCGCCGACGATCTCGAACCGCCCGGCAGCGACCTCGGCCTGCAACCGGGCGAAGAGCTCCGGGTCGTGCTCCTCGATCCAGGCGAGGTAGGCGACGGAGTCGCAGCTGAAGGCGAAGCCGTCGTACTCCGCGATCCGGTCCAGGGCGGAGCTGAAGGTGGTCCGCGCCTCCCGGTAGCCCTCCTGCCACGGCCACAACCAGGTCGCATCGATGTGCGCGTTGCCGATCATGTGCAACGGCCCGCGGGAGGTGCGACCGGTCGGTGCCTGCGGTTCGTCGGCGGAAGAGGTCATGGGCTCCAGTGTGGTCGAGTGCGGTCCGCCGCCGCAGCCCCGATGCCGTTATCTGCCAGGCGGTTCCTCGCCGGCCGCCGCCCACCGGTCGATGTATTCGCTCAGCAGGTGCAGCAGCAGCACGTGGCCCTCCTGCACGCGAGCCGTAGCCTCCGACTCCACCCGCAGCACATGGTCGGCGTACGCCGTGGCGTCGGGGCCGGCGCCCGCCTGCGCATGGCCCGCGCCGCCGGTGAAGAGCACCGTCAACGCCCCGGCTGCCTGCGCCGCCTCGAGCCCGGCGATGACATTGGGCGATCGGCCGCTGGAGGTGAAGGCCACGACCACGTCGCGGGGCCGGGCCAGCCCCGTGACCTGACGCGCGAAGACGTCCGCGTAGGAGTAGTCGTTGCCGATACAGGTCAGCACGGACGGGTCGGTGGCCAGCGCGACCGCGGCCAGCGGCCGCCGTTCCCGGCGGAAGCGGCCGATCAACTCGCCGGCCAAGTGCTGGGCGTCCGCCGCCGAGCCGCCGTTGCCGAAGGAATAGACGACGCCGCCACGATCGAGCCGGGCACAGATCGCGGCTCCGATCCCGAGCACGGGCGCGACCTGGCTGCGCAGTCCCGCGATCACCGCGAGGTGATCGGCCAGCTCCGCATCCAATCCGTCGCTCACGTCAGCGGCGCAGCGCGGTGGCGATCAGCCGATCGACAACCTTCTCGAACGGCAGCCCGCTGGCCTCCCAGGCCCTGCCGAACAGCGAGATCGGCGTGAAGCCGGGTATCGTATTCACCTCGTTGACCGTGGTGGTGCCGTCGTCGTCGATGAAAAAATCCACCCGCGCCAGCCCGGCGCCGTCGAGGGCGGTGAAGGCCCGACCGGCCAGCTCCCGCACCCGCGCCGTCACGTCGTCGGGCAGGTCGGCCGGTACGACGAACTCGGCGGCGTCGTCGAGATACTTGTTGTCGAAGTCGTACCAGGTGCCGGCCTCGTGCATCCGGATCTCCGCGGGGACGCTGACGTCCGGCTCCGATCCGGTCTCGCTCTCGAGCACGCCGCACTCGATCTCGCGCCCGCCGATCGCCGCCTCGACCAGCACCTTCGGATCGACCTCGCGCGCGATCCGCAAGGCCTCGGGCAGCTCGGCCCAGTCGGTGATCCGGGTGATGCCGATGCTAGAGCCGCCCGTCGCCGGCTTGGCGAAGGCCGGCAGCCCGAGGCGCTCGCGCTCGGACGCCGGCAGGTCCCCGCCGCGCCGAACGACCGTATGGGGGCCGATCGGCAGGCCCTCGGCCGCGAGCAGCTTCTTCATGTACTCCTTGTCCAGGGCGACCGCGCTGCCGAGCACGCCCGCTCCGACATAAGGGATCCCGGCCACCTCGAGCAGGCCCTGGATGGTGCCGTCCTCGCCGAAGCGGCCGTGCAGGACGGGGAAGACGACGTCCACGCCGGCGAGGACCGGCGCACCGGCATGCGGCTCGAGGACGGTGAGGGACCGCGCCGACGGGTCGGCCTGCAGGACCACCGGCGTGCCGTCCGTGACCTCCGGTAGGGACCGGCCCGTGATCGCGTAATGCTCGGGGTCGTTGCTGGCGAGCACCCACCTGCCGTCGCGCGCGATGCCGATCGGGACGACGTCGTACCGCTCCGGATCGAGCGAGCGCATGACGTTCGCCGCCGACACGCAGGACACCTGGTGCTCGCTGCTGCGGCCGCCGAAAAGCACGGCGACGCGGACTTTTCGTGGATGTCCTGACACGGTCGCAGACTCTACCGGTCACCCCCGGACGGATCGGACGCCACGCGCCCGGGTTGCGGCGCGAAGTCGGCGGGCGGCTCCTCCCCGCGGACCTCGCCGAGCAGGGTGCGGACGTCGGTCATGATCGTCGTGGTCGCCCCCCGCAACACCTCGGCGGTCACCTGCTTGCCGGCGTACGCCGACAGGTCGACCGGCGGCCCGGCCACGAAGTCGATCCGCTTGCGCGGGAACGGCCGGAACCGGTGGTGGTAGCGGTCGTAGAACCTCTGCGCGCCGAATTGCGCGATGGGGATGACCGGTACGCCGCTGGCGAGCGCGAGCCGCGCGACCCCGGTCTTGCCGAGCATCGGCCACCAGTGCGGATCGCGGGTGATCGTGCCCTCGGGATAGATCAGGATCGACTCGCCTCGGCGCAGCGCCTCCACGGCCCGGTCCAGCGAGGCGTGCGCCGTCGACGTACCGCGCGAGACCGGGATCTGCTTAGCCCCGCGCAGCACCGCCCCCGCGACCGGCAGGCGGAACAGGCTGTCCTTGGCCATCACGCGGGGAATGCGCCCGCCGTCCCAGGCGTAGTGCACGAAGAGCGCGAAATCGGCGTAGGACACGTGGTTGGCGGCGAGGATCACCCCTCCGTCACGCGGGATGTTCTCGAATCCGCGGAATCGGAGCTTGAAGAGAACGTGGTCGATCGGCCAGATGATGCAGGCGCACAACCAGATCCAGGATCCGGCGCCGCGATGGTCGCGCCACGCGACCCGCCCGTTCGTCATGCCCGGCATCTTCCCGCTCGCCCGGTTCGGATGTCCGGGCGACTCCCCGAAGGCACGTGCCGGGGATCGGTGCGCGATGTGAGGATGCTCCCGATGCGCTGGTCAGTGATCGTCCCGGTCAAGCGGCTCTCCGAGGCGAAGTCCCGCCTTTTCGCCGACCCCGGTCGCGCACTGCCGGACCGGACCGCGCTCGGCCTCGCGCTCGCGCTGGACACCGTGACGGCCGTCCTCGCCGCCGGTCCGGTCGCGCGCGTGCTCGTGGTGACCGACGACGAGGTCGCCGCTGCGCCGCTGCGCACGCTCGGTGCGACGGTGCTCGGCGACGAGCCGGACGGCGGTCTCAACGCCGCTCTTGTCCACGGTGCGGCGGAGGCGCGGCGCACGGCCCCCGACGCTCCCGTCGCCGTCCTGGTGGCCGACGTGGCCGCGCTGCGCACCCACGAGCTCGCCGCGGCGCTCGCCGTGGCCGGCAGCGGCCGGCATTTCGTGCCGGACAGCGACGGCGTCGGTACGACGATGCTGGCCGCAGGACCCGGCGTACCGCTCGACCCTCGCTTCGGCGGGCCGTCCCGGCGCGCGCACCTGCGCTCCGGCGCCGCCGAGATCGGCACTGCGCTTGCCTCGTTGCGATGCGACATCGACACACCCGCCGCTCTGGACCGGGCCCGATCGCTCGGGCTCGGCCCGCACCTGGCTCGCCTGCTGGGGTGACCCGCTGGATCGAGCCCGCTGGACCGGTGCCGCCGCAAGCATCCCGCGTCTACCGTTACGAAACACTTGCGTAGCGTAAGTAGGTCGTGCTCTACTTCCTTTCGCTACGCGACCGTACCGATTTCTGCGGGAGTCCTTCGTGGACGAAGAAGCCATTCACAACCGCCGGTGGGCGATCCTCGGTGTCCTGGTCATCTGCCTGCTCGTCGTCATCCTCGACAACACGATCCTCAACGTCGCGCTGAAGACCATCCAGGAAGACCTGTCCGCCTCACAGAGCGAGATGCAGTGGTCGGTCGACTCCTACGCCCTCGTCTTCGCCGGCCTGCTGATCCCGTGGGGCGTGCTGGGCGATCGGCTGGGACGCAAGCGAATCCTGATCGTCGGCTTGCTGCTCTTCGGTGCGATGTCGGCCGTCTCCGCCTTCGCCCAGAGCCCGAACCAGCTGATCATCTTCCGGGCGCTCATGGGCGTCGGTGCGGCCGCCGTACAGCCGCAGACCTTGTCGATCATCCAGAACGTCTTCGAGCCCGAGGAGCGCGGCAAGGCGATCGGCATCTGGGCCGGCGCGGCCGGCATGGCGATCGCCATCGGGCCGATCACCGGCGGCGCGCTGCTGCGGTACTTCTGGTGGGGCTCGGTTTTCCTGGTCAACGTGCCGATCGTCGTCGTCGGCGTGATCGCGATCCTCATGGTCGTTCCCGAGTCGCAGGATCCGCATCCGCAACGGCTCGACCCCACCGGCATCGTCCTATCCATGATCGGCCTCGGCGTTCTCGTCTACGGCATCATCGAGGGCGGCAACAGCAACGACTGGCTGTCCATCAAGAGCCTCGGCGCGATCGTGCTCGGCGTCGTACTGATGACGATCTTCGTGCTTCTGGAGCGGCGCAGCACGCACCCGACCATCGACGTCACGCTATTTAAGAACCGGCAGTTCTCCGCCGGCGGCGCCGTCATCGGGTTGACGTTCTTCGCGCTGATGGGCTCGACGTTCTACCTCGCCTATTACCTGCAGGCGGTCAAGGGGTATTCGGCCCTAATCGCTGGCACCGCGTTGATCGCCGTCGCCGCGGCGCAGATGATCGCGGCTCCGCTCTCGTCCCGGTTGACCGCAAGATTCGGCACCAATGCGGTCGCCGGGTGCGGCCTCGGCGTCGTCGCTCTCTCCCTGTGCGGCTACGGATTCGTCAATGGCAGCACACCGCAGTGGATCATCGAGATCCTGATGTTCGCCATGGGTGCCGGCATGGGCGTCACGATGGCCCCGGCGACATCGGCGATCATGGGCGCCGTGCCTCGGGAGAGGGCCGGCGCGGGTGCTGCGGTCAACAACACGGTCCGGCAGGTCGCCGGTGCCCTCGGTGTCGCGGTGCTCGGCTCGATCCTCGGCGTGATCTACCGCGACCATCTGGGTAGCGACACGCCCGCGCGGCTGGCCCAGCAGCTCGATCGGCCCCCGGCCGTGGTCGCCAGGATGCCGAAGTCCGCGCAGGTCCGCCCGCTCGTGCGCTCCGACACCAGCCAGTCGATCGGTGCGTCGCTGCAGTACGTCGCCAATGCCGCAAAGGCATTGCAGGAACGGGGTCGCGTCGCGTCTAC
>JBBSHJ010000125.1:0-7812 GCA_038253135.1 Mycobacteriales bacterium
GGCTCCGGAAGCAAGCGGGCCACCACCGGCGGCGGTGCCGCGGTGACCTCGAGCGCCAAGTCCGCTGCAGCGAAGTCCACCGCGGTGAAATCCACGCCGGCGAAGTCGACCGAAGCGAGGTCCACCGCCCCGGTGACCACCCGGCCGTCCACCACGACCAAGCCGACCACGACCAAGCCGACCACCGCCAAGCCGACCACGACCAAGCCGACCACCGCCAAGCCCACGACCGTCAAGCCCACGACCGCCAAGCCCACGACGGCCAAGCCGACCACCGCCAAGCCCACGACCGCCAAGCCCACGACGGCCAAGCCGACCGTCGTGCCAACGGCGAGGAAGGCGCCACTGACCGTCCTCAACAACACGACGACGACGGGTCTGGCCGGCCAGGCGGCCCAGGTCTTCACCGGCAAGGGATGGCACGTCAACCAGGTCGCCAACTACACCGGAGACCTGCCGACGACGACGGTGTTCTACGACCAGGGCAACGATGCGCAGCAGAAGGCGGCCCGCAGTCTGGCCGCGCAGTTCCCCGCGATCACGTCGGTGCAGCCGAGGATCGGCGGCCTACCCGGCAGCGGGCTCACCGTCGTCCTCGCGCCCAACTGGGGCTGAGGTCGGCCCGAAAGGCCCGCAGCTCCGTGCCCCCGAACATGCGGTGCGGCAGCCGCGGGACGAGCTCGGCGCTCGATCCTGGCTCGGTCCACCTTGTCTATCGCGTCCGATATGATCGGCCCACAACTGCACAGCACCAGCTCATCCAGAGGGGCAGAGGGAACGGCCCGACGAAGCCCCGGCAACCATCACGATTATCCTCGTGTGAGAGGGAACCACGGTCGCGACAGGTGCCAAGTCCGCCCCGCAGATCGCGGGAAAGATGAGGAGAAAGGCGCTCACACCCATGACCGTTACCGCTGATCCGACCTTCGCCGCCTCGCCTGCCAGCCACCTGCGCTGTCGCAACTGCGGCGCCACCGTCGATCTCGCCCCCATTCATGCCTGCGTGGAGTGCTTCGGCCCGCTCGAGATCGGCTACGACGCCGACGCGCTCACCGCCGTGACGCGCGAGCAGATCGAGTCCGGCCCGCACAGCATCTGGCGCTACGCGCCGCTGCTGCCGGTCGGACAGGACCCCACGACCCGCGTCAGCCTCGACCCGGGCCTGACCCCGCTGGTGCGCGCCGACAAGCTTGCCCGCGAGCTCGGCATGAAGACGCTATGGGTCAAGGACGACTCTGCCAATCCGACCCATTCCTTCAAGGACCGGGTCGTCTCCCTGGCCGCCACCGCGGCGCGTCAGCTGGGTTTCCATCGACTGGCCTGCGCGTCGACCGGTAACCTCGGCAACTCCGTCGCCGCCCATTCTGCTCGGCACGGCCTCGAGTCATATGTCTTCATTCCGGCCGATCTTGAGCCGGCTAAGGTTGTGCAATCGGCGATCTACGGCGGCAATCTCATCGCCGTCGAGGGCAACTATGACGACGTCAACCGGCTGACCTCCGAGCTGGCCGAGACCGACGAATTCGAGACCACCGCCTTCGTCAATCAGAATGTGCGGCCCTATTACGCCGAGGGGTCCAAGACTCTCGGCTTCGAGGTGGCCGAGCAGCTCGGTTGGCGGCTGCCCGAGCAGGTCGTCGTACCGCTCGCGTCCGGCTCGCAGTATACGAAGATCGACAAGGCATTCCACGAGCTCGCCGCGATCGGGCTGGTGCCGGAGGCACCGGTCGTGATGTACGGCGCGCAGTCGGCCGGCTGCGCGCCGATCGCCGCCGCCTTTGCCGACGGCACCGGCGTAGTGCGCCCGGTCAAGCCGACCGGGATCGCCAAGTCACTCAACATCGGCAACCCGGCCGACGGCCCCTACGCACTGGACACCGCCCGGCGTACCGGCGGCGTCATTGAGGCGGTCGACGACGACGAGATCCGCGCCGGCATCGCTCTGCTGGCCCGCACGACCGGCATCTTTGCTGAGACCGCCGGCGGTGTGACCGTCGCGGTGCTGCAGAAACTGCTGCGCGCGGGCGCGCTGGACCCGGAGCGGGAGACCGTCGTCTTCAACACCGGCGACGGGCTGAAGACTCTCGACGCGGTCGCCGGCACCGCCCGGCCGACCCACACCATCCGACCCTCGCTGGCCAGCGCCCGCGACGCCGGCCTGCTCGGCTGACTCCCTGTCGTCCGTCCACCCGTGCCCCACGCCGACCGGTCGCCCTCTCCCCGGCGCCCGCCGATCGCCCCGTCCGTCGCTCCCGGCGGGCCAAACCCCAACCGCTCCCCGGTCGACTGGGGAGCGCCGGAATGAGACCGCGGAGAGGCGCGAGAAAGGACCAAGGCACGAAGGTCAGTCACGGGTACGGCGGTCGGCCCGCTGGGTGCGCATCTCGATCGTGGCCGCGCGCAAGGCGGCCCGGGCGGCATCGAGCATGTGCAGGAAGCTGGTGAGCTCGGCCGCGGTGAATTGGTCGCGCACTGCGAGGAGCCGCTCGTTGGCCGGCGCGAAGGTCTCCTCGGTACGGGCGGTCGTCGTGTCCTGCAGGGTGACGATGACGCGGCGGCGATCATCGGGGTCGCGCTCGCGGCGTACCAGCTCGGCCTCCTCGAGACGGTCGATGACGCGGGTCGTCGTCGCAGTCGGTAGCCCGAGGCGGGTCGCGAGCTCGCCGGCCGCCATCGAACCGCTGATCTCCAGCAGGTTGAGGGCCTCGAGATCGAGGATCTGGATGCCGAGCAACCCCGCCGCGACGTGCGCGTTGAGGACGACGGCGACGGTGAATTCCCGGTAGGTCGCCTCGGCCAGCTCGACCGCGTTGCCGGTCGTGACCCGGCCGCCGAGGCCGGGACCCGCGGCGAGCGGCGGCTCCGGCGAGCGCCGGCCAGCCCTCGGTCCGCGGCCGGACCCGACCGATCCGCGCCGGGTCGTGTCCGGGGTCACGCCGGTAGGGTTTCTGGATCTCGCCACAGCGGTACCTTCACATCAGGAAGTCTCCATAGCGGCGAGACTTCGGACCGGAGCGAACCTGACGTCGAGCCTATGCCCGACCAGCGAGAAGGAGCGGCAGTGACACAGGACGTCGTTCCCGTCCACCGGGCGGCGCCGGTGGGTGCCCCCGGGGCATCGGCTCGGCCGTGCTGCTCGCGGTGTTCGTGGCCTACGAGCTTGCCCGCCAGCGCCGCGACGGGTGCCGTTTGCGGTCGGCATCGTGATCACCGCCGGCCTCGCGCCCAAGCTGGTCGACCGGTTCGGCTCCCGGATCCTGCTGGTCGGGGCGCTGGCCGCGGCGGCCGGCTTCGCCGGTGTCCTGCTCACCGTGCGCGAGATCACCGCCGCCGGCTCCCTCGACTTGGCACCGTCGATGCTCCTCGCCGGACTCGGATTCGGGCTCGCCGTCATCCCGATGGCCGACCTCGTGCTCGCCGTCGTACCCCGGCCGGATGCCGGATCGGCGTCCGGTCTTTTCACGACGATGCAGCAGCTCGGCGCCGCCGTGGGTGTCGCCATCATCGGCGTGGTGTTCTTCGGAGCCCTCACGTCCCACGCCGGAGGCGGCGCGGAGGCGGCCGTGCCGAAGCTGCGCACCGAGCTGGTGACGGCCGGCGTACCGGCCGCCTTCCTCGACCCGATGCTGGAGCAATTCCGCACCTGCGCACGGGATACGCCGGCCAGGACGATCCGAACAAGACGCCGGCCTCGTGCCGGCCGGAGCCGACCGGGCCGGCGGCGCAGCGGATCGCCGGCGCCTTGGATCGGGCCGGGGCCCGCGCAAGCGAGCAATGGTGGGTCGTCGGCGGTATCGCCCTGGCCGCGATTCCGCTGGCGCTGCTGCCGAGCCGGCCGCGGCGTCGCGCAGCGGGCTGAGCGCGTCAGGGCGGCGGCGAATCGGGGCCGCGGCGGGTCGGGGCGCAGCCCTGCTTCACTGGTGCCATGAGCACACCGCCCGAGGACGGCGAACAGCGACCGTGGCCTCGGCCGTACGAGGGCGAGTACGCCGCCGGCCCCACGGACAACCCGCGCGAGCGCGGGACGTGGCCCCGCTCCTCCGACGGTGAGCGAGACTCCCACGACGGGCTCGATGCGCGGCCGCGGCGCGACGACCCGCTCGTGCCGGTGGATTTCGCCGGCTGGTTCGAGCGGATGTTCGGCGTCGTACGGCGCAGCTGGCTGCCGCTGCTGCCGTTCGTGCTGATCGCCGCGGTGCCGCAGGCCGTGCTCAGCCGCTACGCCGGCATCCTGTCCAACCGGCTCCCGAGCACCGGCACCTACAGCAACGTCCAGTGGCACGACGTGACCCGCGGTCTCCAGGGACCACTCGCGGGCTGGGGGATCGCGACGCTGATCGTCGGCCTGCTGATGCAATGTGCCGGGGTGTGGATCGTCGTGCGGCACGCCGCTGGGCGTGACGTCGGTGCCGGATCGGCCGTGCAGTTCGCCGCGCGTCGTTCGCCGGCGCTGCTGGGCTGGACGTTCGTGGCGATCGCGCTCATCGTGATCGGCTTCATCTGCCTGGTGATTCCCGGGGTATACCTGACCTTTGTCCTGTTGCCGACGCTCACCGGCGTGATCGTCATCGCCCGGGGCAGCATCACCGACTGCTTTGCCTTGGTCCGCGGTCGATTCTGGGCGACGGTGGGACGTACGGTGCTGTTCGCGGTGATCGTCGGTGGCGCGTCCCTGGTCCTGGATGCGATCGTCGGGCTGGTCCTCGATCAGTCGTCGTGGTGGTTCGCGGTCTACCGGCTCCTGGTCTCCGTGCCGATCACGATGCTGACCCTCGGATTCGCCGTCGTGACCTACGCCGAGTTGCGCGGACGGCGTACCGGTGATGGCACCGAGAAGCTTGCCGACGAGGTCTCCGCCTAGCGCCCGCCTAGCGCAGTAGCTGCGGTCCCGCACGACGCGCTCCACGCAGGCGCGGGCGATCGAGGTCGAATGGCTCGGGGTCGAGCGTGTCGGCCGGGTCGAGAGGGTGGTCTTGCCGGATCCCGGCCCGCCGGTGACGTGAAGGGAGGTGCGCTGTAGGGGTTGGCATGGCCGGGTCATGTCCGGCGGATGGTTCTGCGCCGCTGAATTCCGGCGCGAACACTTGACAACACATGCTTCGAAAGCCATGCTTCGCAACATGTATTCCGAGCCGCGGGTGATCACCGACCCCAAGTGGATGCGGGCCATGGCCCACCCGCTGCGCTGGCGGATCCTGGACGTCTTGCGCTCCAGTGACGAGCCGATGACGGCGACGCAGGTCAGCGCGGTAGTCGGTGAGAGTCCGGCCAACTGCTCCTTCCACCTCCGCATCCTGGCGAAATACGGCTTCATCGAGGAGGCCGGCGGCGGCAAGGGACGTAGTCGGCCGTGGCGCGCCAGCGACATTTCCATCGAAGTCATCGACGACCCCGAATCCGCACCAGTCGATGGTGCGAAAGAGTTGCGCGACATCCTGCGTGCCCGAGCCTTCAGGCGCATCGAGGAGTGGGAGCACGCCAACACCACCTACCAGTATTCACCGCGCTGGCGACGCGCGGGAATGGAGGTGGAGTGGGACGTTCCGTTGACAGTCGACGATCTCGCCGAGTTGCAAGAGGATTTCAAGAAGCTCGTATCAAAATACACCGGACGCGAGCCAGCGCCCGAAGGCGCGATTTCTGCCAAAATCTACGGGTGGGCATTTCCCATCGGGGATCCGAGCAAGCCACGGTCGGGTCGCAAAGTCCCGGCCCGCAAAAAGCCTGGTCGCACCGTCATACGTCCGGCTAAGGGGACGAACGACCGGTGAACGCCACCGTCAGTCATACCCGCAAGGGCCCAACAGCGGCATCCATCGATCTGGTCATGCGCGCCGGTGGGGGCGCCTTCTTCGGGGTCGTGGCGCTCTTCGCTCTGTCCAGCGCGGGTCTCGTGATAGAGCTGCTGATCGGCAATGCGACGCTCGGCCAGCTCATCGACCATGGCAGCACCCATTTCACGAGTCGCACGAGCGTCATGCTCGGCAGCGTCGTGGTGATTGCCGGGCTGGTCGCCTTCGCAACCGCCGCTGCATCCGGCTTGCACAAACTGGTCATCGAACGCACCGTGCGATTCTGCTCAGAAAGCCGCCTCAAGGTCGCATCGAGAATTTCGCTGCTCGAATTCGAGAATCCCGAATTTCACGACCGGCTCGAGCGTGCGCGGCGTAACGAGATGAGCTCGCTCACCGTCGCGATGGCCGTACCCCAGATGCTTTCCGCCGCCATCGGAGGCCTCGGCATCCTGCTCGGACTGGTCTTCGTCAGCCCGTGGCTGGTGCCGATCACGCTTCTGTCCGCACTTCCGCTGTGGCTCGTTGGTCGCGCCAACACCGACGAAATGTATAGCTTCAGCTTCGGCAACGCTCCGCACGATCGTCAGCGGGGACATATTGAGGACATCATAATCAAGCGTGAGAACGCTCCCGAGGTCCGCTCATTTCGATTGGCGGGGTATCTGCAGGGCCGGTGGGGCTGCCTCTACGACGAGCGGCTTAACGAGGTGGAAGGCGTCGTGCGTCGATACACCCGACGGTCGGCGATCGGCGCCGTTGCCTCGACGGCGGTCCTCCTCGGGGTCTTCGCACTGGTCATCGTTCTCGTCGAGGGAGGCTCTCTGCGCGCTTCGACGGCGCCGGCCGCGCTGATCGCCGTACTGCTGCTCTCCAATCGCGCGCAGTCCTCCGTCACCAGCCTCACCCAGGCGAACGAACACGGCCGCTACGTCGGCGATTTCCTCGAGCTTGCCGATCTTGCGGGGACGCTGCCGGAGCCGCAGACGATCCACGTCGAGCCGTTCACGGAGCTGGCCGCTGAGCACGTCAGCTTCCGGTATCCGGCGGCGGACAACCTCGCGCTCGACGACGTCAGCTTCCGACTGCGGCGCGGCGAGGTGGTCGCGATCGTCGGCCACAACGGCTCCGGCAAGACGACCCTGGCGAAACTGATGGCCGGCCTCTACCCGCCGACGAGCGGGGTGATCCGCTGGGACGGCAGACCGCTGGCCGACCTGACTCCGGACGGCGGCCTGTCAGAGGTCGGGGTCGTCTTCCAGGAGTTCGGCCGCTACTGGTTCTCCGCCGCCGACAACATCGCGGTCGGGAGCATCGACCGGATCGGCGACGAGGAGGGGGTACGACGGGCCGCCGACCGGGCCGGCGTGACGGAATTCGTCACCGACCTCTCCCAGGGCTTCGACACGCCGCTCGGCGTCGAGGTCGAGGGCGGCACCGACCTGTCCGGCGGGCAGTGGCAGCGGATCGCGATCGCCCGCGTGCTGTTCCGCAACGCCTCGTTCCTGATCCTCGACGAGCCGACGGCCGCGCTGGACGCCGAGGCCGAGGCGGCGCTCTTCGAGACGATCGCCGACCTCGCCGCCGGCCGCACCGTCGTACTCATCTCGCACCGCTTCTCGACGGTCAGGTCCGCCGACCGGATCCTCGTGATGCACCGCGGGCGGCTCGTCGAGGCCGGGACGCACGGCGAGCTGATGGCGGTCGGCGGGCGTTACGCGCGGATGTACTCCGTGCAAGCGCGGGCCTATGCCGATCCACACGTCGCCACCGGCGGCTGATGCCGCCGCGGTACGGATCTACGCCGTACAGGTCGCCATATCGCCTGGACCGAGTGCACCCATTTCCTACGCCGGATGCGGGTGTGTAGTGGCGCGACGGGTGTGTACGTCGGCCCATCTCGTCGTGTACGGTTCGTCTCGGTCGAAGTTCAACGTTCGTGTGCCAAGCAGTACGTCGGTAGCTCCCGGGAATGGGCGTGAGACGTGTTCGTGAGTGCGGGGACAGATGACGAAGACCC
>JBBSHJ010000126.1:0-7806 GCA_038253135.1 Mycobacteriales bacterium
GCCCGGTGGCTCGCCGCCCCCACGGCGGCGTGGTCGAGCTCGGTTCGGCAGCACCGCGAGGAGGACGCGTGGGTCGACCGGGCCGTGGCGACGGCCTGGGTCGGAGTCGATGACGAGCTGCTCGCTCAAGGGCTGCGCACCGTCCTCGCGGCGGTGCGGCTGCGCCGCGACGCGCACGACCGTGCCTTCGCCTCAGCGCTCGCCCGAGGCAGCCGGCCGGCCGCCGACGCCGTACCGATCGAAGACCTGCTCACCCGGCACGTGCTGCCGCTCGCCGCAGATCGCGATGGTGGGCGCACACCCCTGCTGCTCGTCGTTGCCGACGGGATGAGCGCGAGCAACGCCCTCCGCACCACCGAGGAGCTGGTGCGCCCGCACGAGGGATGGCTGGAGTACTTCGTCGCGGACGTCGGTGGGCCGATCAGCGCCGTCAGCGCGCTGCCGTCGATCACCGAGCTCTCCCGCAGCAGCCTGCTCTGCGGGCGCATCACGGCGGGTGAGCAGCGCACCGAGCGGCGCGGATTCGACGACCTATGCCGCGCGTCCGGCGTGACCGGGCGGCTGTTCCACAAAAAACCCCTCGACACCAGCGAAGGCGGCTACGCGCTCTCGCATGACGTCGCAGCCGCCGTCGACGACACATCGGGCACGGCCCTCGTCGCCTGCGTGCTCAACACGATCGACGACGCCCTCGACCGCTCGGATCCCGGCGGCACCGACTGGACGTCGGCCGCGGTGAAACACCTCGAGCCGCTCCTCGAGCGGGCCCGTCGAGCCGGCCGCGCCGTCGTCCTCACCTCCGATCACGGGCACGTCGTGGAACGGCGGGATGGTCACGTCGCCCCGGGGGCCCTGAGCGCCGGCAACCGGTGGCGACCGATCGGTGGACCCCCGCCGACCGACGAGGAGGTCGAGGTCAGCGGGCCCCGCGTGGTCACCGACCGCAACGCCGCCATTCTCGCCGTTGACGAACGGCTGCGGTATTCCGCGCTGAAGGCCGGCTATCACGGCGGAGCCAGCCCCGCCGAGGTCGTGGTCCCGGTCGTCCTGCTGGCGGCGGGTCGCCCGCCGGCGCAGTGGCAGGACGCCGTACCTCAAACGCCCGCGTGGTGGCGGACCGTTGAAGCATCTCCCGTCGAGCCCGCGCGCAAGGCACCGGTCGTCGGTGCGATGCCCGGCGCGCCGACCCTCTTCGACGACGTCGACACGCCCAAACCTCGCGTCGCGGACCTTGTGCGACAGGTTATGGGCTCCGCGACCTACCGCCAGCAGGCCGGGCGGGCGAAGCACAGGCAGGTGGCCGACCCCCAGATCGAGGCGCTACTCGCTGCCTGCTTGGCGGCGCCGGACGGCACGCTCGACGACGAGGCCGCCAGCCGAACCCTCGGAATCTCCGTCGCCCAACTCGCCGGTGCCACCGGACAGGTGCAGCGCCTGCTCAACGTCGAGCAATATCCTGTGCTCAGCCGGGACACCGAGCGGCGCGCGATCGTGCTCGACGAGGCGCTGTTGCGCGAACAGTTCGGCAGCGGGAGATGACGGCACGATCCGCGGCGATCAGCGCCCGGCGACGACGCGAGGTCATCGACTCGCTGCGCCGTGGCGCCGTGCCGCGCAACGGTCTCGACGTGCTCGCCGTCGGGCTGCAGCGCTTTGAGCCGGCCCTCACCGCCGAGCTCGATGTCGTCTCGACCGGCGGCTCGGTCTTCAAGGCCGTCCGGGGCGAGTACGGCGCCGGAAAGACCTTCTTCGCCCGGTGGCTCGGCGAGCGGGCCAAGTCCCGGGGAATGGCCGTCGCCGAGGTGCAGATCTCCGAGACCGAGACACCGCTGCACCGGCTCGAGACGGTCTATCGGCGGATCTGTGAATCGCTGCAGACCGCCGAATTTCCGCCATCGGCTCTGCGGCCGGTGCTGGACGGATGGCTTTTCGCCCTTGCGCAGCAGCCCGACGTCGACCTGGCGATCGAGCGCCGCCTCGCCGCCGTCTCGCAGACCACACCCGCCTTCGCCGCCGCGCTTCGGGGCTACCACGCCGCCGTCGAACGCGGCGAAATTCCTGCCGCCGAGGGGCTCGCCGCGTGGCTCGGAGGGCAGCCGAATGTCGGTGTAGGTATCCGGCGCAGCGCCGGCGTGCGCGGCGACCTCGACCACTTCGGTGCACTGGCCTTTGTGCAAGGCCTGCTCACCATTCTCCGCGACTCGGGACACGCGGGAATGCTCGTGATCCTCGACGAGGTCGAGACACTGCAGCGGGTGCGATCCGACGTCCGGGAAAAGGCGCTCAATGCGCTGCGCCAGCTGATCGACGAGGTCGACGCCGGTCGCTTTCCCGGGCTCTATCTGCTCGTGACAGGAACGCCGGCTTTCTTCGACGGCACCCAAGGGGCGCACCGCCTTCCCCCGTTGGCGCAGCGCCTCGCGACCGACTTCGGCACGTCCACCCGGTTCGACAATCCGCGGGCCGTGCAGATCCGCCTGCCGGGCTTCGACCTTGAATCGCTCGGTCAGGTGGGCCGGGTGGTCCGTGACCTCTACGCCGAGGGAGGCCCGAACGACGCTCGGATCCGCGCCGCGGTGGACGACAGCTACGTCGCCGTCCTGGCCGAAGCGGTGACCGGCCGGCTCGGTGGCAAGGTCGGCATCGCCCCACGTATCTATCTGAAGAAGCTGGTGGCCGACGTGCTGGACCGCGTCGACCAATTCGTCGACTTCGACCCGCGCCGCGACTACGCATTGACCGTCACGACCGCGGAGCTTGCGGTGGTCGAGCGCGAGGCAGCCGCCCGGTCGGTCGATGACATCGAGCTCTGACGCGGGTGCCCGCACGCGAGCTCGACCCGTCGATCGTGCACCACGTCGTGAACACTCTCGGCTGGCCCGACCTGCGACCACTTCAGCGGGCGGCAGTCGGCCCGATCCTCGCCGGCGACGACGTCCTGCTGCTGGCTCCGACAGCGGGCGGCAAGACCGAAGCGGCTGCGTTTCCCGTGCTCACCCGGATGGCCGACGAGGCGTGGCGCGGACTTTCCACCATCTACGTGTGCCCGCTGCGCGCGCTGCTGAACAACCTCGAACCACGATTGCAGAGCTACGCGGCCTGGACCGGGCGGCGGGTCGAGCTCTGGCACGGTGATATTCGGTCGGGAGCCCGTCAGCGCCTGCTGCGCGAGCCGCCGGATCTGCTTCTGACCACACCCGAGTCGCTGGAGGCGATGCTGGTCTCGCGCCAGGTCGACCCGCATTCACTCTTCGCCGACCTGCAGGCGATTGTGGTCGACGAGGTGCACGCCTTCGCCGGCGACGACCGGGGCTGGCACCTCCTCGCCGTGCTCGAACGGCTCTCGCGGATCGCCGGCCGGCCACTGCAGCGGATCGGCCTGTCCGCCACCGTGGGCAATCCCGCCGAACTGCTCAACTGGCTGCAGGGCTCGGGCCGCGGCAGACCGTCGACGGTGGTCAGCGACGGTCATCGACTCCGCGCGGACGACGCCGCGGCGCCGTCGACTTCGTCGCCCTCGGGCGACGTCACCCTCGACCACGTGGGCTCGCTCGACGGAGCCGCGACGGTGATCGCGGGAATGCATCAGAGCGAGAAACGGCTCGTCTTCGGCGAGAGCCGCCGCGCGGTCGAGAGCCTCGCCGTGGCCTTGCGCGATAAGGGGATAACGACCTTCGTCTCGCATTCCTCGCTGTCGCTGGACGAACGACGCCAGGCCGAGCACGCATTTGCCGAAAGCCGCGACTGCGTCATTGTTTCCACCTCGACCCTTGAGCTGGGCATCGATGTCGGTGACCTCGACCGGGTGATCCAGATCGACGCCCCCCGAACGGTCGCATCCTTTCTGCAGCGCCTGGGCCGTACCGGCCGCCGGCGTGGGGTGACCCGAAATGCTCTGGTGCTGACCACTCGGGACGAGAGCTTTCTCGAAGCATGCGGCCTGCTCACGCTGTGGGCCCAGCATTACGTCGAGGACGTCGCGGCGACCTCGACACCCCGCCATATCGCCGCGCAACAGGTCCTGGCGTTGTGTCTGCAGGAACGGCAGGTCGGCCGGTCCGAGCTCGCCCGCTGGTGGGGTGAGCTCGACCTTGGGGGATCGGATCTACCTGTCATCGTCGACTGGCTTGTCTCGACCGGCCATCTGGTCGACGACACCGGAGTGCTCACCATCGGCCCCGAAGCCGAGCGGCGTTACGGTCGCCGCTATTTCCGCGACCTGGTCGGCGTCTTCACGACCGCCCCCGAGGTCAATGTCCTGCACGGCCGAGTCTTGCTGGGCAGTGTCGATCCGCTGGTGCTCACCCGCAAGGTGTCCGGCCCGCGCGTCATCGTGCTCGGCGGCCGATCGTGGAATGTGACGCACGTCGATTGGCCACGTCGCACCTGCTTCGTCGAGGCCGCGACCGACCGCGCGCCCATGCGATGGTCAGGCACGTCGTCTGGCCTGTCCTTCGACCTCTGCCGGGCGCAGCGACTCGTGCTGCTCGGGGCTGATCCCGACGTCGTGTTGTCCCGGCGGGCCATCCAGAAACTCGGCGAAATACGTGCGAGTCGGGCATGGTCGGTGCGGCCGGTCGCCACGGTCGTCGCTCGGGGACGCAACGTCTGGTGGTGGACCTGGGCGGGCATGCGCGCCAATCTCTCGTTGGTAGCGAGCGTGCCGGAAATCGTCGCACCGAGCAGCCGCACGGACGACCTACGGCTCAGGCTCCGATCGGACCTGAGCCACGACGAGCTCTCCTTCGCACTGGCTCGGGCACGAGGAGCCGAGTTGATCCCGCCCCAGGTCGACGAGACTGCGCTCGCGCTGCTGAAATTCACCGAGGTGCTGCCACCTGCGCTCGCCCATCGCACGGTGGCCGCCCGTCTGCACGATCCGGACGGTGCCCGGGCGGTCCTCGAGAGCCCCGTCATGCGCGTCAACTCCGACGGGTAGTCACAGAGGTCCGACCCTGACGACGGCGCCCGGTACCGTCGACCCGTCCTCGGCACAGGCAGACAACGGCGGCTAACGCCTGAGCGTCGTACGCTCCGCGTCCATCCGGCCCCAGCGGCGCCGGATACCATCAACTCGACCGGAAGGAGGCTCCGTGGGTGTGCTGCAGCGATTCGAGAACCGCCTCGAGGATGTGGTGGGCGGCGCGTTCGCGCGCGTCTTCAAGGGCCGCGTCGAGCCGGTGGAGATCGCCAAGGCGCTGCAGCGGGAGGCCGACAGCCACCGCGTGATCCTCGGTGAGGGCCGCGTGATGGTGCCTAACCGGTACGTCGTCGTGCTGGGTCAGGCCGACTACGAGCGGCTCTCCCCGTGGGACGCCCAGCTCACGAGCACCCTTGCCGAGATGCTGCAGGAAGTCATCGACGACGAGCGCTGGATGGCGTACGGCGACATCGAGGTGCGGTTCGTGCTCGACCAGAGCCTGCGCACAGGTGTCTTCCGGATCGGCAGCGACATCGAGCAGAACGTCCCGCCCCGCCGCCGCCCGCACGACTCGCTGTCGATGCCCCGGGTCGACTACGGCCCGTCCGCTCCGCGATCCGTCCCGCCGGTGCCGCAGCGCAACGTCCCGGCACCGGCGTACGCCGGACCGACGACCCACCAGGCCCATCCCGGCCAGCGGCAGCAACCGCAGCAACCACGCCGCCCGTCCCCGCCGCCGCGACGCAACCGGCCGGTCCTGCTTGTGGACGAGACCGGCCAGCGGTTCCCGTTGCAGCAGGGCACGGCGCTGCTGGGCCGCGGCACCGACGCGGTCGTGCAGCTCGCCGACAGCGGCGTGTCGCGACGCCATGCCGTCATCCGGTACGACGGGACGACATCGATGATCGAGGACCTCGGCTCGACCAACGGCACGATCGTCAACGGCCAGCGGGTGCAACGCTGGCAGCTGCTGCACGGCGATGTCATCCGGCTCGGGCACAGCGTCGTCGTCTATCACGAGGAGCCGCCCTCGTGAGACCGCAAGCCGTGCCGGTTTCGGGGGCACGGTTTCGGCCCGCTCGCCGCGCTCGCATCCCACGGTACGACGGCGAGGTGCCCGGGTGAACGCACCGATCGTCGTGCAGGCCCTGCGCCTGGGTTTCCTGCTCGTGCTCTGGATCTTCGTCTTCATCCTGTTGCGGGTCGTGCGCAAGGACATCTTCGGTACGGCGCCGCAGCGGCAGCCGCCCGCGGGCCGTCCGATGGCCGCGCCGCCGCGGCCGGCCGGTGGCCCGGCACCGCCGCCGGACCGCGAGCCGCGCCAGCTCGTCGTGACCGCGGGCTCGCATCAGGGCACCCGGATCCCGCTGGGCGGCCAGGCCATCACGATCGGCCGGTCCGAGGACTCCACCCTGGTCCTGGACGATGAGTACGTGAGCACGCGGCACGCTCGCTTCAGCCAGCGCGGCGGCGTGTGGTACCTGGACGACCTGGGCTCGACCAACGGCACCTTCATCGGCGCCACCAGGGTCACCCAGCCCGTGCCGGCTCCGATCGGCGCGCCGATCCGGATCGGGACGACGGTCCTGGAGCTGAGGCCGTGAGCCTGCGCCAGCCGACGAGGAAGCGCAGCGACCGAGGACGTCGCGCCAACCTGTCCCAGCGACCGAGGACGTCGCGCAACCCCGTGGCAGCGACCGAGGACGTCGCGCAATGAGCCTCGCGATCCGGTCCGCGGTCCGTACCCACCGCGGGCTGGTGCGCGGGCACAACGAGGACTCGGCCTACGCCGGCCGGCACCTGCTCGCGGTCGCCGACGGGGTCGGCGGCGCGGTCGCGGGCGAGCTGGCCAGCGCCACCGTGATCGGCGCGATCGCCCCGCTGGACGCGCAACCCCCGGAAGACGTCGAGTCGGCGTTGCGGGACGCCATCACGCTGGCCAACCGCCAGCTGCGGGAGGCCGTGCGCCGCGAGCCCTCGCTGTCCGGGATGGGTACGACGCTCACCGCGCTGCTGCTCGCCGACGATCGGCTGGGCATGGCCCACATCGCCGATTCGCGCGCCTACCGCCTGCGCGACGGCGGTCTCGAGCAGATCACTCGCGACGAGACCCTGGTGCAGACCCTCATCGACGAGGGCCGGCTCAGCCCGGCCGAGGCCCGCCGGCACCCCTACCGGTCCGTGATCCTACGCTCGCTCACCGGCGAGGAGGTCGAGCCCGTACTCGCCACCAGCTCCCCGCGGCCCGGCGATCGATACCTGCTCTGCAGCGACGGACTCACCGACTACGCCGAGCTCAGCTCGATCACCGCCGCGCTCGAGCTCGCCGCGCCGGGCGAGGTCGCCGAGCGCCTCATCGACCTGGCCCTCGCCGGCGGCGGCGGTGACAACGTGACCTGCATCGTTGCCGACGTGATCGACGGCGAGCCCGATGACTCCGCACCGGCGATCGTCGGTGCGGCCGCCGACACCGAACCCGCCACCGAGATCTCCGGGCGCCGGCCACGGCTTCGGCGGGTCACCCGGCGCGAGCCGGGCCGACCGGCCCAGCCGCCCGCCGATCCGGCTTCGCCCCCCACCGCGGAGCCCGACCCCGCGGAGCCCGACCCCGCGGAGCCCGACCCCACGAGGCCCGACCCGGACCCAGCCGAGTCGCAACCCGCCGATGTCCACTCGCCGTACGACCGACACAGTGCCGGCGTCACGCAGACCGCGATCCCGGCGTACCAGGACGATCCCGACTCCGATCCGGCGCTCGCGCACACCGTCAGCCCGCCCCGCCGCCAGCGGCGGCGGCGGCGCAAGCTGACGGCCATCGGCTTCGCTGTCCTCATCGTGGTCGTGGCCGCGGGCTACGGCGGCTGGCGCTGGACGCAGACGCAGTA
>JBBSHJ010000127.1:0-7800 GCA_038253135.1 Mycobacteriales bacterium
GCCGCCGACCATCGCGAGCGAGGAGAAGAGGAACATCGAGCCGGCGACGTACGTGATCGGGATTCGCCGGACCGGCGAACATGTAGGCCACCGAACCGAGACCGGAGAGCGCTGGAAGTGCGGTCAGCCAGGTGTTCCCGCCTTCGGGGCGGGCCAGTTCGGGCGGCGGCTGCATCGCCATCTCGCCCTCGGGAACGACCGGTGCCGCCGTCCGCGGCGGCCGACGAAAGACCCGAGCCGACACGTTCCTTCCTCCCTGCAATAGCTTCGTGGCGTGCTGTGCGTTTGCGGTCGGTGCCTGCTCGACCGCCCAGGAAGGCAGACGCGAAGGTGCGGGCGACGGGTTCCGCCGATCGCCGGATTTCCGGATGCAACCGATCGCCGCATCGGGCCGTCGGACGACCCACGAACGCAGCAAGGCCGACGAGCGAGAGGGCGCACGACGTGACGAGGCGATTGCTTCGACGGCTACTTCAACGGCGTCAGCGCACGCCGCGTCCGCCGCCGCACCGGCGCCGCGTGACCGGAGCGGTCGGGACGGAGAAGTCAACGATTTCTGCCCCATCACCACGCGCGTGGATCTGGCCGTCCCGTCCCGGATTCCGGTCGCCGCGTTGCTCCCCGCCCTGCTGCGGCACACCGAGGCGACCGCCGCCGACGGCGGCGCACCGCACGCCGGTTGGATGCTGCGCAAGGTCGACGGGACGCCGCTCGATTCCGCCGTATCCCTCGAGGCCGCCGGCGTTACCGACGGCGCCCTGCTGATGCTGCAGATCAGGCAGGAGCCGACGCCCACCCCGCTGTACGACGACGTGGTGGAGGTGCTGGCGCGCGGCGCCCGCGCCGGCCGCTGGCAGTCCCGCCACACCCGAGAGGTGTGCGGCGTGGTCGGCTCGATCGCGGTTACCGCGGCGGCGGTGGCCCTCATGCTGGCCGGCTCCGGCCGGACCTATGCCGCTGTCGCTCTCGGCGCCGCCGCGCTCCTGATGCTGTCCGGTGCCGCGATGTCACGGGCCGCTGGTGACGCGGTGCCGGGACGCTCGTCGCCGCACTCTCGCTGCCGTACGCCGTGCTCGGCTCGACCTGGATGCTCGGCGGCGACTGGGGCCGTCCGCACCTGCTGCTCGCGTGCGCGGCGGTGGCCGTCGTGGCCGCCCTCATGCCACCGCTGGTGGGGACGGGAGAAGCCGTCGCGGCGGCCTACGCCTCCGCCGCGGTCACCGGGGCGGTCGGGGCCGTGATTGCGGTGGGGTGGGACGAGTCCGCGGCGCGGTCCGCGGCGATCGCCGGGCCGGTCGCGCTCGCGGTGACGACCGTGTTGCCCACCCTCGCGCTTCGACTCGCCCGGATGCCTTGGCCCGAGCTCGCCTCGACCGTCGACCGGCTCGGCGAGGTCGCCGGGAGCATCGACCTTGATGCCACCGGTCGACGCATCACCGCGGCGCGCCGGATCCTCACCGGACTCTCGACCGGATGCTGTGCGGTCGCCGCCGCGGCTGCAGCCGTCCTCGGCACCGGTACCTCGCGGTGGGAATGGGGGCTTGCTGCGGTCATCGGCGTGCTGCTGCTGGCCCGTGCCCGACTCTTCGGCAGCCGCAGCCAGGTGCTGGTGCCCGTCGCGGTTGCCGGCCTGCTCGCCGTCCTGATGGCCTCGATCCTGCTCTGGCGGTACGCCGGCGACGCATCCCGGCTGCGCACGTGGGCGCTGCCGATCACGGGCGGCGCCGCCGTACTCGCGCTGATCATCGGCGGGTCCGCCGGCCGGCGTACCGCCTCGCCCCGGACGCACCGGATCGCCGACGCCGTCGAGATCTTGCTGCAGGTCGCCGTCGCACCGCTCGTACTCGGAGTGTGGGGCGTCTATGCGCGCATCAAGAATCTCTGACGCCGGGCGCCGCGCCCGGCGACTGATCTGGCTGGCGGCCGCGCTCGTTGCGATCGCGCCGTCGGCGCTCGCCGCTCAGGCCGCCGCGGCTCCGGCGCACCACCAGACCAGGACCACCAAGGCTCCGACCAAGGCGCCGACCAAGGCTCCGCCCAAGACCGGGACCGGGACTCCGACAGCGGCCAAGGCCAAACCCGCGGGACCCGCGCCGAAGGTGCCCGCCTGCGACCAGCCGGTGCTCGCCGGTCCGAAGATCCCGGCCAGCGCGCCGCGCGATCCGATGCTGGACCGTCTCGGTCTGGACGCCAGCTGGCGGTTCAGCACCGGGCGCGGCATCACCGTCGGCGTGGTGGATTCGGGCGTGGACGGGCACCATCCCAAGCTCGCCGGCTCGGTTCAGACCGGGGAGACGGTCTTCGCGGCACAGACGGGCGACCAGAAACCCAAGGTCTACGTCGACGGCACCGGGTGGCGCGACTGCGCCGGGCACGGCACGGCGGTGGCCGGGATCATCGCCGATCGCCGCGTCGTCGACGACGACCGCACCGCCGGGATCGCACCGGACGCTAGGGTTTGGCCGGAACGCATCGACGGCGTCAACTCCGACGGCTCCATCTCGGCCTCGGACGACGTACTCGCTCGGGCAATTCGCGATGCGGCCGACCACTGCCGGGTGCTGAACCTCTCCTTCACCGCACCACCGTCGGCGAGCCTGCAAAAGGCGATCGCGTACGCCGTCCACCGCGGCGTCGTCGTCGTGGCGGCCGCCGGCAACGAGGGCGACACCGAGGCGGGCGGCAAGCGATACCCGGCGGCGTACCCCGGCGTCATCGCCGTCGCTGCGCTCGACGCCGAGGGCGTGCCGACCAAGCAATCGAACGGCGGCTCCTGGATCGACCTCGCCGCTCCGGGCACCGCCCTGACGGCTCCCACGCCGGGCGGGCATGGCTACCGGAGCGTCGGCGGGACCAGCTTCGCCACGGCCGTCGTCTCGGGCACCGCGGCCCTGTTGCTCGCGGCCGACCCCGACCTCACCGCTGCCGAAGTCGCTGGGCGGCTCACGACGACGGCGATGCCGGCCGCCGCCGGAAGGCACGATCCGCGGGTCGGGGCGGGAGTGGTCGACCCTTACGCCGCTCTCACCTATGACTCGCGTGGTATGCCCGGATCCGGCCCGACCGCCCGGAATGCCGGCAGCGTCGGTGTCGTCGCGCCGCCCGGACCAGAGCCGGCTGCCGACCCGACTCTCGCCAAGGCATTGCGCTGGTCAGGTGCCAGCCTCGCCGCCGCCGTGCTGATCGGGATCACCGGAATCGCGGTGCGGGCCGGGATCCGGCGCCGGTGGCGGGTGGGTGGCGATCCGTCCACGCCGGCCAGCTCGGTCCGGCCGACCGACATCGACCTCGTCTGAGGCCCGCTCTTCGGTACGTCCCGCCCCGTCGATGCCATCGACCTCGTCATCACGGCTCGGGCAGCGTCGCGCACCCAGGGCTACGACGGCCCGGTGACCCGCTCCACATGCACGAGCGTGAGAGCCGGCGAGCCCACTCGGTGCGGGTAGCCGAAGAGGGTGCCATTGGGTGGCCTGTATCCGCAGATGCGAACCTCTGCCGCTGATCGCACCGGTATTTGCGGCGGCCCGCCTCGGCGTAGAACCTGCCCCACGTCGCGGTTGCGACGCATGCTGACCCTGAGCGGGTCACGGGTTTTCCACACATCCGCTCAGCAACGCCTTCCGCGACCGACCACCAACGTCAACGATCCGATTCGTTCGGGATCCGCTGGGTACGGCCGCTTCTGGCTCGCCGGGCGGTCGATTGAAGTCGAACCCGATCCTGGCGATCCCAGACAAGCGCTCCGTACGTCGACGTGGACATCGGCGGCGAGACGTTCCGCGCGCCTGGTAGCCCCGGTCCGCGCACGAGTTCTATTCGAGAAGGCAAACGACAAAAGGATGAGACCAACAAGCCGCGTGACAGAAATTGACTATTCCACCACCTGCTCGTCGAACGCTCCGAAGCCGTGTGGTGGCACGCTATGGATCATCAACCTTGTGATGCTGAGTTCAACGCCGCGGGACGGAACGGCAGCGCCTCTTCGACGCTGGCGTGCGCGCCGGTGTCGAGTCTTCGCCGCGCTCCGGAGCACAGCTAGAAGAGGAAGAAACGGGTCGAGTCGCCGAGGCCGATCCGATCGGGCGGGCGACCATCGACGGAGCTTGATCCGCCGCGCGGGTCGGCCGGTGTGTGACCAGGAGGAGGAGGGATACGTGACCGGAGCGACGCAGGGATTAAGGGGGCGCGTAGTGATCGGCGAGGATGCGATTGTCGCCGGGTATGCTGCGGCAGTGTTCGTCGATCCGGTCACAGGGCAGCCGCAGTGGTTGGGTGTGTGGCTGCCGGGAGAGACGCGGCGGACGGTGGTGCCAATCCATACCGCAAGCGTGGATCCGGAAGGCCGGGTGGTCGTGCCGTATCCGGCCGCGAAGGTAGCTGCGGCGCCCGTGCTGACCGCGGAGACGATCAGCAGCAAGCTGGCCGCGCAGCTGCATCGGTACTACGGTTTGGCGGCGTGAGCGGATCGCAGGACCCTCGTGCGGAGGGAAAAAGTGGACGGTTACGCGCGGGACAGATCATCCGGGCGGCGGTGGCGCTGATCGACACCGATGGGATCGGACAGCTGACGATGCGTCGGCTCGGTGACGCGCTCGGTGTCGAAGCGATGGCGGTCTACCGGTACTTTCCGAGCCGGCGAGCACTCGTTGACGCCCTGGTCGAGTCGACGGTGACCGAGACGGCCACCGATCCGGGTGCCCAGCTGCATCCCGATGACGACTGGCGCGACTACTTGGACCGCATCGCGCACGGCGTCCGGCAAATGGCGCTGGCGCATCCCCGGTTGTTTCCGCTGATCGCTACTCATCCGACCGAGGCGCCGTGGATCCGCCCCCCGATCCGGTCGGTGCAATGGGTGGATGCATTCCTCGGAGGTCTGCAGGACCATCACTTCCCGCCCCCGGCCGCCGTCGACGCGTACAAGCAGTTCTCCACGTTCTTACTCGGCCACCTACTGCTAGAGGTGTCGTCGTTGGGACTGGACCATCCCGACATCATGTCCGTGCCCGCTTCACCCCCGGACCGCGACAAGCAGGCCGCCGTGCGGCTACGGACCGACCATGCGGAGGCCGCGGCCGAAGCGATGGCCGGCAAGAATGCACCCAACGCAGAGGAGATCATGGATAGCGCGACCGCCCGGCTCTCCACTGGCGGCGGGGAATTTGCGGTCCAAGTCATGCACCCAGATCACGCCACCGCCGACGCCACAACGTCCGATGTGCAGGCCGTTGCGGCTGACGTCGACCTACCGCCGACCGAAGCGGTCGTGGCTACTGGGTCGATCAGCCTCAGCGACTACCCGCACGTGGCCGCGATGGCGGGCCTCCTCGCCGAAGACACCGCCTTGCCGGACTTTGAGCGCGGCCTCGACCAGCTGCTCAAGGACCTGGGCCGCCTTCGCCGCCCCTAGTTCATCTCGGATAACCTGCTCGAAAGCACCCGCTCGGCCAAGGGATGGTCAGGAGAAGGCCGGCAAGATCGACAGGCATCCCGATAGCCCAGCGGTCCGCGGCGGTGAACGAGTGTGGCACTGGCCGCCACCACGTGCGCGACAGGCGCCGATCTTGGTCGCGGTCAGCTGGTCACAACTGTGCTGCAACCTGGCCGGGTCGCCGCCGTCAGCGAAGACCTCGTCTCACGCGGTGCAGGATCCCGGCTTGGCGGCTTGACGCACCGCCCACTCCCTGACGTTGATGCACAACGTGGCCGAGTAGACCTGGCTCACCCGCCGTCCAAGACACGATCCACGGGTAGGTGGCTCCGGTGCCCGGCTCGTGGCGCTTCTCCATGCGGAGCGCCCGGAGTTTCCCTGCGCCCTGTCCCCGAGGGGCAACCCGCCATCCCTGTTTACAGTGTAATCCGTCTGTGATTTACTAAGTAAACGAAGCGAGTGGTTCAAACCACAACCAGCTTGGGTGCTGGTGCAAGTGATGCACATATGCACGAGGTGAGGGGTCGCCGGGCAGGCCCGCACGTGGGTGGTCGAGTGCGAGGCAGGCCCAGAGTGGGCTCGACATTTATCACCCGTACCACAGAGCAGCCCAAGGAACTACGAGCGAGAGGACCCGCTATGAGCACTCCGAACGATGTGCAGAACACGATCGGCCGCACCGCGGTCGACGCCGCCGGGGAGAAGATCGGCACGGTTCAACAGGTCTACCTCGATGATCGCACCGGTCAACCAGCCTGGTTGACGATCAGCACCGGCCTGTTCGGTACAAAGGAGAGTTTCGCTCCGTTCCAGGGGGCCCACGCGGATGGGGAGAACGTCGCCCTTGCGGTGCCGAAGGACCTGGTCAAGGATGCCCCACGCATCGATGCCGACGGCGATCTCACCGACGAAGAGGTGGCCATGCTCTACGAGCATTACCAGGGCGTTTTCGCGCCGCCGGCAGGGGCCGGGACTCGCCGAGACCGGCGCGGGCAGGACAAGTCTGGTCCGACCACCGATGATGCGATGACTCGGTCCGAGGAGCAGTTGCATGTGGGGACCGAGCAGGTTCCGAGCGGGCGGGCCCGGCTGCGTAAGTACGTCGTGACTGAGAACGTGTCGACGACGGTACCGGTCAGCCACGAGGAGGTCCGGGTCGAACGGGAGCCGATCACCGAGGCCAACCGGGAGGCCGCCATGACCGGGACAGATATCAGCGAAGAGGAGCATGAGGTCACGCTCTCCTCCGAACGCCCGGCGGTCGAGAAAGAGACCGTCCCGGTCGAGCGAGTGCGGCTGGACACCGAAACCGTCACCGAGGAGCAAACGATCACCGACGAGGTTCGCAAGGAACGAATCGACGAGCCCGACGTGGACAACCACGGCGACCGCTGATCGCGAGGTCGTGATAATGGGGCGGTCGCGGTACAGGCACTAGCCCCGCGCGGCAGACCAGGACGAATCCGGCTCCACCGGGCGGGCGCATCCGAAAGGCGCGGGAGGAGCCCGGCAGGCCATTTCATGTGAGCGCAACGGCCCGGTTGGCGGCCGATCAGGTCGGGATCGGGCTGTCGAGCGGTTGACGTCCACCCTGAGGACGCGATGGCCGTAAGTGATCAGCAACGGCCGCGGGCAACGCGGTGGCTCGGCTGGGTGGAGCGTGAATCGGTTACGAGGGCCAGCGCTGGCGGCAACTGCCGGAAAATCAGGGAGGAGCACGAGGTGATCGTGCACGCCGAGCGGCCCCATGATTGAGACGGTGCCGGTCGAACGCGTGCGGTTGGACGCCGGGAGGGTGACCGACACCAGAGGGTCGACGGCGCGGGCGCTGAACCCGAGCGTGAACGAGAGTAGACGAGAGATCGAGCACAGGGAGGCAAGGCGATGACCGAAGAGCTGTCGGTGAAGGACAAGGCGTCTGAGTCCATGCAAGCCGGGAAACAGGCGACCGGCGAGGTAGCGCAGACCGCGGCGGGCAAGGCCCAGGAGGTCGCCGTAGAGACGAAGGCTCAGGCCCGCAATCTCGTTAGCGAAGCCGGCGACCAGCTGCGTAGCCATGTTGGAGAGCAGCATGGCAACGCGGTCACGAGTCTGCGCTCGCTGGCCGATGAGCTGCACTCGATGGCTGGCAACGGTCAGTCCGGCGGCGCGGCCACGGAGTTGGTAGGTCAGGCCGCGGACCGGACTCGTGGTGCTGCGGATTGGCTCGGTGCGCGGGAACCCGGGGAACTGCTGGAGGAACTCCGCCGCTTCGCGCGTCGCCGGCCGGGTGCGTTCCTACTCGGTGCCTGGGGCGCCGGCGTGGTGGCCGGCCGACTCACGCGCGGCGCCGTCGGGGCACACAGCGATGAGGGAAACGACAGCGTAAC
>JBBSHJ010000128.1:0-7771 GCA_038253135.1 Mycobacteriales bacterium
GTGTAATACCAGCGCTCGGCGAGCTCGTCCTCTCCGATGGGTGTCTCGTCCCGGGTCGAGGTCTTCGGCCAGTAATAGCTGCCCGCGCCGGCAATCGTGCCGAAGAAATGATCGAAGCCGCGACGCGTCGGCCAGCTGTCGGCCACTTCGTCCAGCGCGCCGGTGAGGTGCCATTTCCCGCTCAGGTAGGTGCCGTAACCGGCGGCAGCGAGGATCTCGGCCATCGTGACGCAGCGCTCGTTCAACGTGCCCGGATATCCGTCAGGCCGATCGTCAGCGGTGAGGATGCCGATGCCGGTCTGGTGCGGATGCAGTCCGGTCAGCAGCGATGCTCGCGACGGGGAGCAGCGGGCGGTGTTGTAGAACTGCGACATCCGCACGCCGTCGGCAGCGAGCCGGTCGAGGTGCGGCGTGCGGATCTCGCCGCCGTAACAGCCGATGTCCGAATACCCCATATCATCGGCCAGGACGAGCACCACGTTGGGGCCGGTCTTCGTCGGGCTGTCCATCCCACCGCCAATTCACTCGTGATCGGTCAGCGCCCGGCCACGTCGCCGGGTCGGCACGTCAGGAGCCACCCTACGGATTCGGGGCTGTGGCGCCTGATGCCCGTTCCGGAGCCGGCGACCAGGTCCGGCCGCGACGCTCATGTTCCTGGGCCGCACCGCAGTGCCGGTGATGCCAGCAGCGAGGCCGTTTCGCGCAACCGACGGCGGGCCCGGCCGAGCGAGGCACGGCGCGGGACCGACGCGACTAGAGTGCGAAAGGTGTCGAATGGCGCCGCCACCAAGGGTGTGGTGCTCGTCGTCGAGGACGAGCCGGCCATCGCCGATGTCATCCGCCTCAACCTCACGACGGCCGGTTACCGCGCGCACCTCGAGCGCAACGGGCTCGACGGTTACCGCGCCGTGCGGGACCTGCACCCAGCCGCCGTCATCCTCGACATCGGCTTGCCCGACCTCGACGGCATTGAATTCTGCCGCCGGTTGCGGGCTGCGCAGGACTGGACGCCGGTGCTGTTCGTCACGGCGCGTGACGACGAGATCGACCGCATCGTCGGCCTCGAGCTGGGCGCGGACGACTACATCACCAAGCCGTTCTCGCCCCGCGAGCTTGTCGCCAGGTTGGCCAGCGTGTTGCGCCGGACCCGGGGCGGGCTCGACCCGGGCGCGCCGCTCACTGTCGGAGATGTCGTCGTGGACGTCACCCGCCGGAGGGTGACCGTCGGCGGCGACGACCGTGCGCTGACCGCGACGGAATTCGACTTGCTCTCGCACCTCATGTCGCGTCCGGGTCAGGTCTTCAGCCGGGAGCAGCTGCTGAGCCAGGTCTGGGGTTACGCCGCGGCAGCGGGCACGCGAACGGTGGACGTGCACGTCGCGCAGATACGCGCGAAGCTCGGACCGGCCACGCCGATCCGGACCGTCCGCGGCTACGGCTACTCCGCCGAGGACGCCACCTGATGATCACGCGCCGCGCCACGCTGGCGACCCGCATCGCGATCCTGTCGGCGGCGATCGCCGTCGGAACGGCCGTGATCGCCGGCGCGCTGGCGATCGGGTTGATCCGGACGGCGGGCAATTCCAGCTCCCGGCACGAGCTGCGGCGCCTCGCCGACGCGGCCCAGTCGAAGGCCGACCACCAGCCGCCGAGCGGTCGTTTCGCCATCGCCCCCGTGCTGCACGCCGTCAAGATCCGCTATGCCACCGTCTCCCGCGGCGGATCGACCTCGGGCGATCCGCTCGCCCGGGCGGCCGCCGGACCTGGCGTCGTACACCGGATGCTGTCCGGCCGCTCGATCTCTTTGAGCCGCACCGTCGACGACAAGGCGGTCTTCGTCGAGGGGCGGCCCACGACCACCGGCGGAATCCTGCTGGTGCAGCGCCGCTCCGACGCCAACGCGCTCACGGACCGGGCGATCCGCCGGACCGCTCTGGCCCTGCTCATCGCCGCCGCGGTGGCCGCCGGCCTCGGCTTGCTCGTCGCGTGGCGGATGGCGATCCCGTTGCGGCGTACCGCTGCGGCGGCCCACGCGTTGGCCGCCGGCCGCCGCGACGTCGCCGTTGCCGCGCGCGGGCCGGCGGAGATCGCCGCGGTCGCGGACGCCGTGAACACGCTGTCCGGCGCGCTGGGCCACTCGGAGAACCGGCAGCGGGATTTCCTGATGTCGGTCTCGCACGATCTCCGCACGCCGCTGACCGCGCTCACCGGCTACGCGGAATCGCTCGCCCATGGGGTCGTCCCGGCCGAGCAGACCGGCCAGGTCGGTGCGGTGATGCTCGCCGAGGCCGGCCGGCTCGAGCGCCTGGTCGCCGACCTGCTCGACCTCTCGCGGCTGGATGCGCAGGACCTCCGTCTCGACGTCGGCCCGGTCGACCTCGCCGAAACCGTGCGCAGTGCGGCCCAGGTGTGGTCGGATCGCTGCTGCGCCGAAGGGATCGAGTTCCGGCTGGAAGTGCCGGCCGGTGAGCTCCCGGTGCGCACCGATGCCGCGCGGGTGCGGCAGGCACTCGACGGCCTGCTGGAGAACGCCCTTCGCATCACCCCGGCCGGCGCCCCGATCGTGCTGGCCGCCCGGCCGGACGCCGGTCGCGACGGCGGCCCCGCCGTAACGGTCGAGGTCCGCGACGGCGGTCCGGGACTGACCGACGACGACATCGCCGTGGCATTCGACCGGGGCGAGCTCTACCGGCGCTATCGGGGGATCCGCCAGGTCGGCACGGGGCTCGGGTTGGCCATCGTCCATCGTCTCGTCGTGCTGCTGGGCGGGACGATCGATGCCGGCCGGGCGGTCGAGGGCGGGGCACGGTTCACC
This sequence comes from Mycobacteriales bacterium, assembly GCA_038253135.1. Taxonomy (GTDB): domain Bacteria; phylum Actinomycetota; class Actinomycetes; order Mycobacteriales; family QHCD01; genus JBBSHJ01. Next base: position 2,816 of record JBBSHJ010000128.1, read on the forward strand.
GTCCGGCTGCCGGCCGGAGCTCTCCCCGCGCCGAGCTCCGGCCTGGTCACCGGCGCGGCGCAACGCCCATCGGCATCGTGATGTTCGAGGTGGAGTACGACGTCGGCGTACCGGCGCCCGCTCGGCTGCGCGCCTGCGATCGCCGCGCAGACCACACTGCGTACGACGCCGGCGCGCACGTCGGCGTACCGGCACCGGCTCGGCTCCGCGCCCGCGATCGCCGCGCCGACCACACTGCTGCAACGGCCAGGCCGACCGCGAGCATCTCGGCGGCCACGCACACCACACCGAGCGGCTCCAGCCAGTTGCCGACATCGTCGTGCAGGTCAGGAAAGGCGACCGACCGGGTGGCGAGGTAGCCGAGCACGGCCAGCCCGCACGTCGATGCGACCAGCAGGTAGACCGCGAGGCTGTCGCAGGCAGCGGCGGCGATCGAGAGCCCCAGACAGGCCGCGGTGAGGACGATGAATTCCTCGCCCATATACGGAGCCTCGGCCAGGTGCGGGGCAATCACCGGCCCGTGCGCCGCGGCCGCGACGAGCGTCGCCGCCACCAACGGCCAGCGGGCCCGTGACCGCAGCGGTGTCCAGAAGACGCTCGGCCGCTCACCCGGCAGCGTCTGGACGGTGTGCACGTCAGGACATCTTCGCGGCGTAGGCACGGGCGAGATCATTACCCGGGACGAAGAAGACGTGCATCATCAGGCCTCGACCGCCCGAATTCGGGTGGTAATGCCAGCGGGTGATGGGGCCGCCCGGGTCCGGAGGTGCCTTCGGGAAGCACTCCTTCGCGGTGTACATGACGCCGATCAGCTTCCAGGTGTGCGGCCCGGTGTACTCATACATCAGGGTCTCGGGCGCGGCCGGGTCGAGGACCTTTCCGTCTTCGCGGTTGGCCGGATTTGCGACGTGCAACATCGGCATCCGGCCGTTCTGCGACTTCTGCCCGGCATCGATGGCCGCGATCGCCTTGGCCACGCGCGGGTGCTTGCGCTCGGCCTTAGCGAGGGATTTCGGCAGGTCGTAACCGGCCGTTTCGGCGGTGGAGATATTCGTGTATTTCGCCGTCGCCGATTCCGTCGCCGTCAGCAGTGCGGTGGCCGCGGATTTCTGGGCGGCACTGGCCGACGAGACCGGTGCCAGGTCCGGCATCGTCTCGCGGTTGACGCCGTACTTCGTCGCCCACGCCTTGCGCGCCGCGGCGACCTTGCCGCGCAGCTGGCCTTTCTTCCCGCCGTGGTCTTTCTTCCCGCCGTGGTCTTTCTTCCCGCCGTGGTCTTTCTTCCCGCCGTGGTCTTTCTTCCCGCCGTGGCCGTTCTTCCCGCCGTGGCCGTTCTTCCCGCCGTGGCCCTTCGTCCCGCCGTGGTGCTTCTTTCCGCCGTGGTGCGTCTTTCCGCCTTGACCCTTCTCCCCGGCGCCGTCCGCCGGCTGCGCCGATCCGTCGCACCGGTAGGTCGGTACCGCGGCGTTCGACGCATTGCTAATGCCAGACATAGAACCTGAGGATCCACCGTCCGTCGAGTCATTCGACGAGCCAGCGGACGCGATGCCCATACCGACGCCGACCACGGCGCCGCACGCCACGACACCGGCGGTGCCGACCGCGACGATGCGCCAGCGGAGCCGACCGCGTTTCGAGGAGTCGGGCGTACCCGCCCAGCGAGAATCTGTCATGGCACCGATGCTGCGGCCTGCAGGTCAGCGCCTCGTACGAGAAGTATTCGAAGTAGGTAAATCCGCGTGATCCAAGGTCGGCTCGAGCCCTTCCTCGGGTCGACGAGCCGCACACCGCGTCGGCCGGGGCTTCGGGCTGGATTGGGGCGCGATGTGGCTGCCCTGGCTGCCGCATCACTCCCCAATAGCGTCCGGTGGGACGCCACTGATGAATGCCGTGGAGGTGCGGCTACGACCGGCGACCGCCATTCGACCGTTCCATGGTGGATGTGGCCGTATGTGAGGGTCACGGCCTTCGAGCGCATCACTGTCGACCCTCAGAGGACGGGCGGCGTACCGACCATTAGCGATCGTGGGGTCACGGTCAGCATGGTGCTCGGGCCGGCTCTGCGGCCGAATCAAGCGATGGCGGCGAGGATCGTGCGGGCGAGATCGTCGGGGCGGGTGAATTGCGGCCAGTGCCCGGTGGGAAGGTCGACGTAGTCGACGTCGTGGATCTTCTTGAATTCCTGCACCGACGTCTCACCGCCGTCGATCCATTCGTGGAGCATTTTCGTGGTGTATTCCGTCGCGATCGCGGTGACCGGTACGTCGTACCGTCGCTCGTCGGAGAGCCGCTGCGGATCGCGGAGGGCTCGTTCGGGCGCGGGGATCGACCGCGCACGGAAGGCGGCGCGGGCCGCGTCGTCCATGTCGCGCATGTCCGCCTCGTCGAAGTCCGAGAAGTCCGGCATCGGGACCTCGCCGTTCGCGCCCGGAATGTTAGGCCCCGTGTCGCCGTCGCCGGCCGGGAAGCCGCCCACGAGGATGGCCCGCGCCACGCGGTCGGGGCGCGCGTCGACGGCGGCCCACGCGACGCCGCCGCCGAGAGAGTGACCGACGAGGACGACCTTCTCGGCCGGGTCGCAGGCGTCGATTTCCCGCACCACGGCGTCGACATGGTCCTGCAGGGTGATGCCGGAGCGGTCGGCGTCCGTCGACTCCATGCCGGGCAGGGTCAGCGGGTGCGCCCGGTGCCCCGCCGCTTCAAGCGGGGGTACGACGTCCGACCACGACGAGCCGTCCAGCCAGAGACCCGGGATCAGGATGATGTCCATCGCGTGTTGTCCTTCCCGTCGTTGCTCGACGCGGTCGGCGGACCGCTACGATCGATCCAAACTCTTCGATCATGAAGGTAGCGGAACGATCCAAAAATGTCGAGTGATCTGCAGATCCCTGATTACGAGCTTGAGGACTTGCGCATCATCTCCTCCCCGCAGGAGATGCGCGCGCTGGCCGAGCCGCTGCGCGACACCATCCTCGATCTCGTCCTGGAGCGCGCCGCGACCGTCGCCGAGCTCGCCGCGGCGGTCGGTCGCCCGAAGAGCACGACGGCGTACCACGTCGGGTTGCTCGTCGACGCCGGCATGCTCAAGGTGGTCCGGACGCGAAAGGTGCGGGCGGTCGAGGAACGTTTCTACGGGCGCACCGCGAAGATCTTCTACGTCGGCCAGATCTCGTCCGAGCTGGCCCGCGGGCAGGTCAACTACCTTGTCGAGGCGGCCGCCGAGTCGTTGCCCGCCGCCGAGGCAGACACGCTGCGCGCGATCGTCCGCCACGCCCGGATCCCGCGGAAACGCGCGGCCGAATTCTGGGACAAGGTCTTCGAGCTGACCCGGGAATTTAGCGAAATGCCGCGGGCCGGCGGCACCGTCTACGGCTTCGTCGCCGGCCTCTACCCCACCGATAATTACCCGTCCCTGCCCGAGAGGGACGACTGAGCAAGGAGGCTGGTCGTGCGCACCCGCAGCAAGGACATGTGGTGGGGTACGGCGATCGAAGCGCCCGACCCTTACGCCCTGGCGGCGTTCTACTCTCAGCTGCTCGACTGGCCGATCGGCCACGTCGTTCGAGTGGGCCGTCGGCGCGATCAGCGCCCAGTATTGGCGGGCCCGGTGATTTCATCGCTGCATCTTCGTAGCGGGTCTACGCAATGTTCCTGGTCAGTGAGGTAAACCCGTTCGACGACGGCAACGGCAGCGTCGCACGCGTGATGACGAACTCCGTGTCGCTGGGCTTGCGCTATCGGGTCGATCCGGACCGCGCTCTGGTGGCATCGGAGCTGGTCATTTGTCCTCGGGGCTCCTCGCTCAGACGAATTGCTTACACATCGATACCTGTAGGCAATCCGTCCGCAGGCCGCGCGAACGTCGGCTTGTCCGCCGCGGACACCGCGCCGGTTCGTGGCGCGGTGTCCGCATTGTCGGCGGCGTACCCGCCGAGCGCTCAGTGCCGCACGGCGTGGCGTTGCCCGACGCGGGTGTAGACGAGCAGGACGATGACGGCGCCGATGATCGATCCAATGATGCCGGCGGGTTGCAGGAACCCGTCCTGGGAGTCCTTGTGGAAGATCAGGTAGCCGAGGAAGCCGCCGACGAACGAGCCGACGATGCCCAGCACGATCGTCATGAGGATGCCGATGTCTTGGCGGCCGGGGATCAGCAGGCGGGCGACGGCTCCGGCGATGAGGCCGATGATGATGAGGCTGACTATCAGACCGAGCATGGGGATCCTTTCGGTTGGAGCGCACATTCCGGTGCGCTGCTGGCCGAGCGGCCCGTCCAGCGGGCGCGCTGATGTCTCTAGATAAGCACCCCTAGGTAGGGCGCAACACACCCCTAGGTAGGTTTATGATCGGACCGTGTCTCCCCCGCGCTCGCCGTCGCCGTCGCCGATCCTGATCGCCTTGATCGACGACTACGACGTCGTACTGACCGGTGTCGCCAGCATGCTCGACCCCTATCGTGATCGCGTCCTCGTCGCCGAGATCGACGCGAACGAGCCCCTGCACGACACCGTTGACGTCGTGCTCTATGACTCGTTCGCCCAGCCGGAATCCGACCACGACGAGATCGACGTGCTGGTCCAGAGCCCGCACGCGAGCCGTGTCGTCGTCTACACCTGGAACTTCCACCCCGACCTCATCGACAGCGCCCGTCGCCGGGGGGCGCATGGGTATCTGTCCAAGACATTGACGGCCCGCGAATTGGTGCGCGCCCTGGAAGCTGTGCACGCGGGCCAAATGGTCATCAGCGACCCGCCACCGCGCACGCGCGCCGCGTCCGGGCATGACTGGCCCGGGCGACACGAAGGGCTCACCGACCGCGAAGCCGAGATCCTCGCCCTCATCACCCAGGGCAAGAACAACGCCGACGTCGCCGCGCTGACCTTCCTGAGCCCCAACACGATCAAGTCCTACATCCGCACGATCTATCGCAAGATCGACGTCGCCAGCCGCACCCAA
>JBBSHJ010000129.1:0-7720 GCA_038253135.1 Mycobacteriales bacterium
GATCGGGCCTGCACCAGGCGGCTGGTCGCCGCGGGCGCGATGCTCGACATTCCGCTGGCCGGGCATCTGGTCTTGGTGCGCCAGGGCTGGATCGACTGCGTGCGCGAGAGTCGGCCGGTCCGGCCGTGGGCTGATGCCGACGCCGCGTGAGCGGTTGGTCAGGTCGCACGCCACATGCGCACGTGCGGTCCGACCGTCGGGTCGTCCCACCCCTCGCCGATGACCGCGAATCCTGCTCGCTCGTAGAAGGCTTGCGCGCGTAGCCGAGCGTTGCACCACAGGAGGCTCGCGCCACGGGAGCGGACCTCGTCGACGATCCGGTCGAGCACCATCGCCCCCAGCCCCTCGCTACGATGCTCCGGCGCCGTGGCCATGCCGCGCAGCCGCCACGATCCGTCGCGGTCCGGGAAGTCCGGCGACGGCTCGGGCAGGGCGATCGCGCAGCAGGTGACAACCCCGTCGAGCAGGGCGGCGACGGCGAAGGTGCCGGGCAGGCCGGTCTCGGTCGCGATCTCGGCCAGGCTCTGGTGCGGCCGCAGGACGGCACGACGGAGGGCAAGGGTGCGGGCCGGCTCGACCTGCTCGACAGAAAGCCTGCGCCGCGGGTCGGCCTTCATCGGCGCCGACACTATCGGTATCCCGGAGCCTCCCGGCGGGTGGGATGATGCCGCGCATGGCAGCTCGGCCCAGCGCCGTCCTCGCGCAACTGCCGGCCGGACCGGGGGTCTACCGCTTCCGCGACGCCGGCAACCGGGTGTGCTACCTCGGCCGCGCGGTCAACCTACGCCGCCGGGTGGCGTCGTACTGGGGCGACCTCCGCGAGCGGACCCACCTGCGGCGGATGGTCGACGCAACCGTCCGCATCGAGGCGCTGCAGTGCGATTCCGAGCCGGAGACGGCCTGGCTCGAGCGCACGCTGCTGGCGGCCCGGATGCCGCCCGCCAACCGGACCGTGGGTGGGGCGGAGGTCCCGGTCTATATCCGGCTCGACGACCGGCCCGATCCGCCGGTGCTGACCGTGGAGCATGATCCGCTCGGCCCGGGGCTGATCTTCGGGCCCTATCTCGGCGGAGCCCGTGTCCGCCTGGCCGTCTCGGGGATCCGCCGCGTGTGGCCGGTGCACTACGCCGGTCGACGGCTGACGGGCGCCACCCGCGCGATGGCCGAGATCCGCGGGGTCGCGCCCTCCGACGGCGTCGAGCTCGCCGTGGCGGTCACCGCGACGCTGCGGCGCAAGCGAGCGTACGTCGCCCGCGTCAGCGATGAGCTGTTGCGCCGCCGCGAGCATGCCGCGCGCGGCCTCGCCTTCGAGCTGGCCGGCCGCATCGATGCGGAAATCGCTGCGGTGCAGTGGATCGCGGCCGACTGCAAGACCGCCTCGTTGCGGCCGACCGCGCACCCGGTGGCCGCCTGGCGGGACGGGGTTCTGGTGCGGCTCACGGTCGAGGACGGTTTTGTCATCGACTGGCAGGTACGGGCCTGCTCCGAGCGTGCCGCCGCCGACGACGTCGTACGCACGCCGCGACGCTGGGCTGAATTCGCCGCCCGCAATGCCGAGCTCGCCGCCCGCCTGCGCGCCGCCGAGTCGCGGTAAGACGCGAAAGCTGGCCGTGAAGTGGGCCGCCCGGGCGCGAGCGTCAGCTGGATGCTCGGCGGCCGCGGCGGGCCCGGAGGTAGTCGCGGACGACGTACTCGCCGAGAGAATCGGCGTTGGGGGAGAAGACCCGGCCGCCGTTGCGCCGGGCGATCAGGTCGACGAACCCGCGAAGCGACGCATCGGGATCGAGCATGAAGACATTGATCGTCGCACCGCCACGGGTGGCCCGGTCGACCTCGGACAGCGTCAACCGCAGCGTGTCCGGCAGCGGCGGCCAGGCGAATTGCGGGATGCCGTCCTCGTCCAGGTGCGCCGTCGGCTCCCCGTCGGTCACGATCAGGATCACCGGCTCCGCCCCGTGGTGCTTCGACAGGTGCCGCTCGGCGAGCATCAGCCCGTGCTGCAAATTGGTGCCCTGCACCATGTCCCACGACAATCCGGCCAATTCGGTCGGCGTGATCACCCGCGCGTAATTGCTGAACCCGATGATTTCAATGGCGTCCTGCGGATAGCGCGTCGTCACCAGGCTGTGCAGGGCGAGCGCGGTTTGTTTGGCGATTGCCCACGTTCCCCGCAGCGCCATCGAATAGGACAGATCGACGAGCAACGCGACCGCCGCAGTGGTACGCCGTTCGGTCTCCACGACCTCGAAATCGTCGACCATGAGCCGGACCCCGCGGCCACCGTGTTCGGACCGTCGTACGGCGTTGCTCACCGTGCGTACGACGTCCAGCGGCTGCTCGTCACCGAATTCCCACGGCCGGCTCGCCCCCGTGGTCTCGCCGCCGGCGCCGGCATCGGTCACGTCGTGACCGCCCTTGCGCGGGGCGTCGATCCGCTCGAAGACCTTGCGCAGCGCGGTCGCGCCCAGCCGGCGTACCGCCCGCGGTGACAGCCGCAGCGAGCCGTCCGGATCGCGGTCGAAATAGCCCTGCTCGGCCAGCTCGCGCTCGATCCGGCGCAGCGCCGCCAGCCGGTCGGCGGCGTCGCGGCCGAGCGTCCGCTCCAGCAGCTCGGGATCGACGTCCTCCAGGCTGGCGCCGGCATAGTCCTGCGCCAGCGCAGCCTCCAGCTCGTCGAGATCGGCCAGGTCGGCGAGTGCCCCGGTGGCGGCCGAATAGCCCATGGACTGATCGCCGCGCATCCGGCTCGACCCTGACCAGTTCAGGTCGGGTCGGGCATCTTGCAGGCGTTGGCGCAGCTCGGACATCGCCGCACCCATTCCGGCGTCGCCAAGGGCGCCCGCCATGAGGTTGAAGAGCTCGTCGCGCTGCGCGTCCGACAGGCTCTGCATGAGCCGTTGCTGTGCGGCCGCCCGGCGGGCCAGCGAGTCGATCAGCTCGGCAAGGTTGGACGGATTGTCCGGGAAATACTGGCCGTGTTTGGCCATGAAATCGTCGAATTGCTGCTGCGTGTGCTCACCCCGGGCATCGGCGGCGAGCATCTGGTTGAGGTCGGCGAGCATGTCCTTGATGCCGGCCATGTCTTCGGGTGAAGCCTGCTGTAGAGCCTGTTTCATGCCGTGGAATTGCGCATCCAGCACCTCGCTCCGGAGCATTTCCTCGATTTTCTCGTACGCCGCGCGCGCCTCATCGCTGTGCCATTGGTAATCGCGCAACTCGCGAACCGCCCGCGCCGGGTCGGTGGGGAGGTCCGCGAGCTCGGATTCGGCCAGCCGCGCGTCGTCCGACGGATCGGTCGAGAGCTGCTCACGTTCGGCCGTCAGCGCCTGCTCGAGCAGCTTCTTCACCTGCCGGAGGGTGCCGTCGAGCTGGCCTTGGCGGCGGGTCTGCCGCTGCCGCTCGCGCACCTGCCGGCGCAGGGCGTCCAGGCCGGACAGGCCGTCCATGCCGTGCCGCATCAGCCGGCGAAGCGCATCCTCCGGGCTCTCGCCCGCCAGGACGTCCTCGCCGATCGCGTCCAGCGCCTCGCGGATGTCGAACGGCGGCTCGAGCGGGTCCGGGCCGCCGTGCCACGCGCCGTACCAGGCCGATCCGGCGCCACCGCTGGTGCTCATCTGCGCGACCTGCTCAGTCGCTGCGCGCCTCGCTCGTTCCTCGCTCGATGTCCCTGGTCGATCTTCTCGGTCGCTGCGCGCCTCGCTCGTTCCTCGCTCGGATGCTCGCTCCTTCGTCGATCGACGAAGCTCGCTTCCTCGTCAGCCGACGCGCTCATCTGCGCGACCTCCCCGGCAACGACGCTCAGGCTCCTCATTGACCGTAGATGGAGCGGCCGTTGGCGGAGTCCTTGGCCAGGCGGCGCAGCAGGTGCAGACCCTCCAGCGCGAATTCCACGGCGGAGGCGGCCAGTCCGGGGTCCTCGCCGGCAAGGTCGAGCCGCTCGGTGAGGGTGGCCAGTCCGGCGAATGGACCGACCTGGCGGAGCAGGTCGGCGGCCGGGACGAGGTCGCCGGTCTCCACCGTCTCGCCGTGGTCGAAGCAGCGCTGCAGCGGCGAGAGATCGAGCCCGGCCAGCCGGGCGCGGAAGACCTCGGCGATCGCCCGGCGCAGCAGGTGCGCCAGGACCTCGATCTCGCGGCCCTCGTCGGCGTCGTCGAATTCCACCTTGCCGCGGCTCGCCGGTACGACGGCCGGCAGGTCCGAGACCCGCGCGACCGCCGCCTCGCCGGTGACCGCGGCGCGGCGTACCGCCGAGGCGGCGACCGTCTCGATACCCGCGATGGCGAACCGCGCGCTCACTCCGGAGCGCTGGTCGACCTGCGGTGCGTCCCGCACGGCGCGGGTGTAGCGCGCGATGATCTCGATCAGGTGATCTGGTACGACGACCGGCTGGTCGGGCCACGAGAGCTCGGCCTCCTGGCGGATCAGGGCGAGCTCGTCGCCGAGCTCGAGCGGGTAATGGGTGCGGACCTCGGTGCCGAAGCGGTCCTTGAGAGGGGTGATGATGCGGCCGCGGTTGGTGTAGTCCTCCGGGTTGGCGCTGGCGACCAGCAGCACGTCCAGCGGCAGCCGCAGGTTGTAGCCGCGGACCTGGATGTCGCGCTCCTCCAGCACGTTTAGCAGCGACACCTGGATGCGCTCGGCCAGATCGGGCAGCTCGTTGACGCTGAAGATGCCCCGGTTGGTGCGGGGGAGCAGGCCGTAGTGCACCGTCTCCGGGTCGCCCAGCGTGCGGCCCTCGGCCACCTTGATCGGGTCGATGTCACCGATCAGGTCGCCGACCGACGTGTCCGGCGTCGCGAGCTTCTCGCCGTACCGCTCGCTGCGGTGCTTCCACTGGATCACGGCCGCCTCGCCTTGCTCGGCGATGATGCGCTGGCCCTCGCGGGACACCGGCGCGAACGGGTGGTCGTTGATCTCCGAGCCGGCGAGCACCGGCGTCCACTCGTCCAGCAGTCCGACCAGCGAGCGGATCAGCCGGGTCTTGCCCTGCCCGCGCTCGCCGAGCAGGACCAGGTCGTGCCCTGCGAGCAGGGCCCGCTCGACCTCGGGTACGACGGTCTGGTCGAAGCCGACGATGCCGGGCAGTGACGGCTCGCCGGCGGCCAGCCGGGCGATCAGGTTGGCCCGGATCTCCGCCTTGACCGTGCGGTAGGTATGCCCGGAAGCGCGCAGTCCACCGACGGTGCTCGGGGGCGGCTGTGGTGTCTGAGAAGGCGTCACCTTTCGACCGTACGTCGGGGGGCAACTCCGGTGCACGGTGTGGTCCGTCGTTCGGCCCTTGATCGGCCGAGCCGCGGTACGGCGTGCCCGCGGCGTACGGGATGATGTCGCGCATGCACAGAGCAGGTGCGGCACCGCGCGCAGGGTGCCGATGACCATGATCCTCGCCGTCGACATCGGCGGGACGAAATTCGCCGCGGGGGTCGTGGACGGCGACGGCACCGTGCTCGTCTCGGACAAGATCGACACGCCGTTCGGCGCGGGCGCCGACTCCGAGGGCCTGTGGGGCGCCCTGGTCGACGTCATCGACCGGGTGCTAGGAAAGGCCGACGTCGATTCCGTCGACGGGGTAGGAGTCGGTTGCGGCGGCCCGATGCTGTGGCCGGCGGGGGAGATCTCACCGCTGAACATCCCCGGCTGGCGCGGCTTTCCCCTGCGCGCCCGGCTGTCGGAGAAGTTCCCCGGCGTCCCCGTCCGGGTGCACAACGATGCCGTCGCCGTCGTGATCGCCGAGCACTGGCGCGGCTCGGGACGCGGACACGAGAACATGATGGGCATGGTCGTCTCGACCGGCGTCGGGGGCGGTCTGATCCTCGGCGGTCGGACGATCGACGGCCAGACCGGCAACGCCGGGCACGTCGGCCATATCGTCGTCGTCCCCGGTGGGCAGGAATGCGGCTGCGGCGGCCGCGGCTGCGTCGAGGCCGAGTGCCGCGGACCGCGGATCGCCGCCGCCGCGGTCCGCAACGGCTGGCGGCCACCGGCCGGGACCGAGGACCACCCGTCGGCGCGTGACCTGGAGGACTCCGCCCGCGCCGGCGACCCGGTGGCCATCGAGGCATTTGCCCGCGCCGGCCGGCTGCTCGGGCTCGGCATCGCGTCGGCCGTGGCGACGCTCGACGTCGACCTTGTGATGATCGGCGGCGGGATCTCCAAGGCCGGCGACCTGCTCTTCGGCCCGCTCGAGCTGTCCTACCGCGAGCACGCCCGGATCTACTACGCCCGCGACACAGTCATCACCCCGGCATCTCTGGATCAGCACGCCGGTCTCATCGGCGGCGCCGCGCTGATCCTCGCCGGCGACCGGTACTGGTCCGCCGACTGACCTGCCCACCCGCCGACCCACCCCCGGCCGCCCAAGCCCAATCCGTCCGCGCCTCATTGACGCCCGCCTCTCACCAACGCGTCTTGTCGCGGGTTCCGGGTCGCACTGGGAGCTCGAAATGACCACTACTCGGCGACAAGACGGGGGTGTGGTGGGGGAAGTCACGTCTTTCGGCGCATGATGGGAGCCTGACGTCGGGAAGGGTTCCGGGCGGATGGTCGATGAGCTATCGGGCGGGAGCGAACGGCCGCCGCGTCGGCGGCTGGCGGTATCGCTGGGTCTGGTCGCTGTCGCCGCCGTGATCGTCGTGCTGGCGGTCAGCGGTGATCACGACCACCATCGAGCGGGGCCGGCCCGCACCCCGGCGACGTCGGCGCGGCCGACCGGCACGCCGACAATCCCGACCACGGCGCCGGTAGTGCGTTCCTCGTCGGCCGGTCATCCATTGCTGGGTGCGACGTCGGGCTGGGATCTGCTGCTGTGGGACTACACCGCGGTCACCATCATTCACCCGGCCACCGGCCTCGTCACCACCATTCCGGTCCCACCGATACAGAGCAGCGATCGGGTCTACTTCTTCGCGACCGGCAACGGCATCGTGGTGCGGCCGGCCGGCTCGGTCGTCGGTTACGTCGTGACAGGCGCGGGCCCTGGGGCCGTGCAGGTCGATGGCCTCAACCACTCACCATTGGCGCTTTCCGGCCCGCGGGCCGGTCAGATGTGGGTCGAGCGCGCCGATCGGATCGACGGAGTGCTCTATGACCTCGTCGACCTCACCGGCGCTCCGATTGCCACGGTCAGTGCCCCGACGGCCGCCGACCGCAGCCCGATCGGCGACGGTGCCGGCGGGCTGCTGATTCACACGCCTGGCGGATGGTACGACGTGATCGCGACCGGGCGGTCAACCTCCGTGACGACGGGGACCTTGCTCGCGGTTGGGCCGGCGGGTTACCTCGTCCGCGAGTGCCCGGCCGGTCGGTGCGGGACGTACCGCCTCGCCCACGCGGGCTCGCGGCACCGGATCCGCGACGTCAGCCAGGTGGCCGTGCGGGCGCTGCCGGGGGCCGCGCCCACGTCGTACGACGTGGGCGCGCTCTCACCGCACGGCCGCTACGCCGCACTCCTGCAGCTCGGCACGCCCGCCGCCCTCGTCACCGTCATTGACGCGAGGACGGGAGCGCAGGTCGGAGCCGGCGTCTCCTTTGCGGGGATTCCCGGCGACCCGAGCAAGCTTGCCTTCTCGCCGGATGACCGGTGGCTGTTTGCCGTCGGCTCCGGAGCGCGGCTGATCATCTTCGACACGGCCACTGGTCGAACTCGTCCGCTCGGCATTCCCCTGCCGCTCGTCGGCCAGGTCGCCATCCGTGGCCGCTGAAGCCGGATGGCACAATCCGC
>JBBSHJ010000130.1:0-7689 GCA_038253135.1 Mycobacteriales bacterium
ACCATCGGCTCGATCAACGCCCACTGATCATCGGTCAGGTCGGACGGATAACGACGCGGGGAAGAAGCAGCCATATCGCCACTTTCGCCACAACAACCACATCAGTCACGCCGCCACGCCGACGCTTTCCCAACACGTTCTCAGCGGCGCGGGCTGGTCTGCACCAGTTCGACGAGTACGCCGCCGGCGTCGGCGGGATGGATGAAGTTGACCAGCGATCCGGCCGTGCCCCGGCGCGGCTCGTCGTAGAGCACGCGGAGGCCGCGCGCTCGCAGTGCCGCCCCGGCAGCGGCCACGTCGTCGACGGTGTAGGCGAGCTGCTGGATGCCGGGCCCGCGCCGGTCCAGGAACCGCGCGATCGGCGACTGCGGCCCGGCCGGCGCGAGCAGCTGCACCTGCGCGCCCGAGGCATCGCCGGGCGCCGCCAGCATCACCTCGATGACCGCCTGCTCGGCGTTGCTCTCGCGGTGGATCTCGACCAGCCCGAGGACGTCGGTGTGGAACCGCACCGCGGCCTCGATGTCGCCCACAGCGATCCCGACGTGGTCGATCCGCACCACCCGCCAGCCCGCATCGGGGGCCGGCCCCGTGGCCGCCGTGTCGTGGGCCATGGCGACCATCATGCCGCGCGGAGCGCCGCGCCCGCCGTACCGAGGGTGTGGTGCGGTGCTGGGTAGGGTGGTCGCAGGCGCCCACATCGGCGTAGGCGGAACGCATCCAGGAGGCCGACGCATGGCCGGTTCGGTGATCGTCTCCGGAGCCCGGACCCCGATCGGGAGGCTGCTCGGCTCGCTCAAGGGCCTCTCGGCCGCCCAGCTCGGCGGCATCGCGGTCACAGCCGCCCTGGAGCGGGCCGGTATCCGTGGCGAGCAGGTCGACTACGTCGTCCTCGGCCAGGTGCTGCAGGCCGGGGCGGGACAGATCCCGTCCCGCCAGGCGGCGGTCCTGGGCGGCATCCCGATGAGCGTCCCGTCGGTCACCATCAACAACGTCTGCCTGTCCGGCCTCGATGCGATCGCGCTGGCCGATCAGCTGATCCGCGCCGGCGAGCACGAGATCGTGGTCGCCGGCGGCATGGAATCGATGACCCAGGCGCCACATCTGCTGCCGCGCGCGCGCTCCGGATACAAGTACGGCTCGGTTGAGGTGCTCGACGCGATGGCGTACGACGGCCTGACCGATGCCTTCGAGCACATCCCGATGGGCGAGTCGACCGAGCGCTACAACGCGAAGCTCGGGATCTCCCGCGAGGAGCAGGATGCGTTCTCGGCCGAATCGCACCGGCGGGCGGCGCTGGCCGCCAAGAATGGTGGCTTCGACGCGGAGATCGTTCCGGTGCAGATCGCCCAGCGCAAGGGCGATCCCATCGACTTCGTAGCCGACGAAGGAATCCGGCCGGACACGAGCACCGACGTCCTGGCCCGGCTGCGGCCGGCCTTCGGTGCCGGCGGCACCATCACGGCCGGGTCGTCGTCGCAGATCTCCGACGGTGCGGCCGCGGTCGTCGTCATGTCGGCCGCCAAGGCGCGGGAGCTCGGCGCACCGGTGCTGGCCGAGATCGGCGCCCACGGCAACGTCGCCGGGCCGGACAACTCGCTGCAGTCGCAGCCCTCGAACGCCATCAGGCACGCTCTCGGCAAGGCCGGTATGGCGGTGTCCGATCTCGACCTGATCGAGATCAACGAGGCCTTCGCGTCGGTGGCCATCCAGTCCATCCGCGACCTCGGCGTCGAGCCCGACCTCGTCAACGTCGACGGCGGCGCGATCGCGCTCGGACACCCGATCGGCGCCAGCGGGGCCCGCATCGCGCTGCACCTCGCCGTCGAACTGCGCCGCCGGGGTGGCGGAGTCGGTGCCGCCGCGCTGTGCGGTGGCGGCGGTCAGGGCGACGCGCTGATCGTGACGGCGCCCGCGGGGTGAGCCAGCCGGTCGGGGTGCCGGCTCGCACCGGTACGGCGGAACTCGTCGGCGCGCTGCGCGCCGGTGGCCGGCGCGCGCTAGCCCGCGTGCTCTCGATCGTCGAGGCGGCCGGGCCCGAACTGCCCGCGGTGGCCGCCCTGCTGGCGCCGCACTCCACCGGCGCCCGGGTGATCGGCCTGACCGGCAGCCCGGGCGTCGGGAAGTCGACGACGACCACCGCGCTCATCGCGGCGCTGCGGGCCCGCGGGCGGCGTACCGCGGTCCTTGCCATCGACCCGTCCTCGCCGTTCACCGGCGGCGCCCTGCTCGGCGACCGGGTTCGGATGCAGGAGCACGCCACCGACGACGGCGTCTACATCCGGTCGATGGCGAGCCGGGGCCATCTCGGCGGCCTGGCGGCGGCCGCCCCGCAGGCCGTGCGGGCGATGGCCGCGGCCGGCTACGCGGACGTGATCGTGGAGACGGTCGGCGCCGGCCAGGCCGAGGTCGACGTCGCGCGCCTCGCCGACATCACCGTGTTGCTGCTGGCCCCGGGAATGGGCGACGGGATCCAGGCCGTCAAAGCCGGCATCGTCGAGATCGCCGACGTCCTCGTGGTGAACAAGTCCGACCGTGACGGTGCCGCGGAGACGGTGCGTGACCTGAAATCGATGCTCGGGCTCGGCGGGGCGCACTCGGCGGCGGGTGGCTGGCGCCCGCCCATCGTGTCGCTGGTCGCGACGCGGGCCGAGGGCATCGACGATCTCCTCGCCGCCCTGGACAAGCACGCAGAGTGGGCCCGTCGCACCGGCACCGGCGAGCGCCGCCGGCAGAGCCGCGCCGCCGCCGAGGTCGAGGCGATCGCGCTCGGCCGGCTGCGGCAACGCCTCGGCGTCGGCAGCGACCGGCTCAGCTCGGTGGCGCTCGATGTGGCCGCGGGCACGATGGACGCCTACGCGGCCGCCGATCTGTTGCTGGAGGACTGATGGGCGCGGTGGACGGATTTCTCCTCACCCCAGGGGCCGGTGCGGACAGCAATCAGGCAACGCTGGTCGCCATCGGCGACGGGCTCGCGCCATTGCCGGTGCACCGCATGGATTTCCCTTACCGGGTGGCCGGAAAAAAGGTTCCCGACCGCGCGCCGGTGCTGATCGACGCGGTACGCCGCGGCGTGGCCGAGTTCGCGGAGGTGGCCGGGTTGGCGGCCGAGCGACTCGCGCTGGGCGGGCGCTCGATGGGCGGGCGGATGTGCTCGATGGCCGTGGCTGAAGGACTGCCCGCCAAAGCATTGGTGCTGTTGAGCTATCCGCTGCATCCACCGGGAAAGCCGGAGAAACGGCGTACCGACCATTTCCCTGATCTCGACGTGCCGTGCCTTTTCGTCTCCGGCACCAAGGACCCGTTCGGTACGCCGGCGGAATTCGACGACGCGTTGGCGGCGATTCCCGGGCCGGTGACCATGGTCTGCCTCGACGGGCAAGGCCATTCGCCGCGCAATCGAGAAACCCAGATCGTCGGCGCGATCAGCGATTTCTTCGCGGGCTTGGCGTAGCCTGGCCTGACGCGGGTCAGCGGCGACGTCGAGAGAAAAGCTAGGTCGGCCACACGGCGGGAAAGGTGTCGCCGGTGACCTTTTCGCCGTCGGCGACATGGATGAACTGCTGCATTACGTGCCGACCACTGGATTTGTACGCCGTATCGTCGCCCATGTAATGCAGCGCAATGGCCCGCCGCGGACGACCGCTGGTGTTGTTGTGCGAGCCGTGCCAGGTCAGCGAGTGGTGGAAATGCACCTCACCCTTGGCGACCGGTCGGGATTGCACGGACACCGGGTGCCCGTCGAATTCGTCCGGCAATAAGAAACCGGATTCCAGCGTGTGCAGGTAGGCCATCTGGTCACCCCAGGAATGCGAGCCGGTGACCATGCTCATGCAGCCGTTCGACACGTCGGCGTCGTCGAGCGCGACCCAGGCGGTGACCTGGGTGTCGGGCTGCAGCACCGGCCACAGCGGCGCGTCCTGGTGCCAGTGGTTGGTGCCGCCCTGCTGTGCCGGCTTGTACTGGATCTGGTCGTGCCAGATGCGCAGCTCGTCGGCGCCGGTGAGCTGGGCGATCTCCTCGGTGATCTGTGCATGGTGAATGAGTTCGGCGAAGGGCTTGCTGGCCTGCCAGATGTTGACGATCTGCCACACCGGGCGGTCCTCGGTGCCGAGATTGTCGACCTGCACCGGCTGCGGCACGTCGGTCCGATCGCGCTCGGTGATGACCCGCTCCATTTCCGCGCGCAACTCGTCGACCTGGCCGTCGTCGAGCACCCGCGTTCCCTTGATGAAGCCGTCCCGGTTGAATTGCGCTACCTGCTCGTCCGTCAGCACGTCGTACGCCTCCCTAAGCCCCGAAATCCTCAGAGCGAGTCTAGGAGCGGGTCTGCTCCGTCCGGCCGTCTCGGTCCGATCCCGGTCAGCGCCGGGTTTACCGGCTCGGGTCGACAAGGACCTTCATCGCCTTTCCGGACCGGAGCCGCTCGAGGGCGGCCGGCGCCTCGGCCAACGGTACGACGTCGGAGATGAGCGGCAGCGGATCGAAGCCGGTCTCGAGCAGGTCGATCGCGGCCAGGATGTCCGCCCGGGTGTAGATCCGGGTGCCGATGACTTTGTGCTCGCCGAACATCAGGCCGAGCAGATCGACCGGGTGCGAGCCGGGCGGGTAGGCGCCGACCAGGACGATCCGGCCGGCCGGGCGGGACCAGGCCAGCAACTGCGCGGCGGCGGTCGGGTGCCCGGTGGCGTCGAAGACCACGTCGGCCGTCGCGGCCGGCGCCTCGGCGATCGAGAGTCCCAGCGCCACTGCCGCGGATCGGCGGTAGGCCGACGGCTCGGAGAGCGCGACCCGCGCGGCCCCGGCGCGCTTGGCCAGCAACGCGACCATGACGCCCACCGGCCCAGCCCCGATCACGTGTACCCGCTCGCCGAGACGTGCGCCGGAGCGGCGTACCGCACGGACCCCGACGGCCAGCGGCTCGAGCAACGCCGCGGCGCGCAGGTCGAGCCCGCCCGGCAGCGGGTAGATGCCATCCGGCGGCACCATCACCTCGGGGCACGCGGCGCCCGGATAGTCCAGCCCCACCGAGGTCAGCCGCCGGCAGATGTGCACGAGCCCGCGCTCGCACGCATCGCAGTGGCCGCAATGCACCATCGGATTGACGAAGACCCGCCGCCCGGCCGGCAGGTCTCCGACCGGCTCGGCCAGCTCGCCGACGAATTCGTGCCCGACGACGAGGCCGGGCACCGCGCGGGAGTGCTCGCCGGCAAAGACGTGCAGATCGGTGCCGCACAACCCGGTGTAGGCCGGGCGCACCCGGACCCAGCCGTCGTGGCGCGGTGCCGGCACCTCGATCACCTCGGCCGTCGGCCCTGCTGTCCAGGCGAGCGCGGGCAGTTGGGACATCCGGTTCGCTCCGATCGGTCGGCTGGGCGGGCGTCGGCGCAGGACGCTATCAGCGCGGCCGAGCGGGCCACCGCCGGGCGACCGGCCGACACCGAGGGGCGCAGAAAGGCGCCGATGTAGTCTCGGGGCCGTGCCCGCGCCACTGCCGTTCGACCCCGTCGACCGCGCGGGCGACCTGTGGGCGCAGCATTGGGCGGGCGAGAGCGACGACGTCTACGCGTCGATGCGCGCCGTCACCTCGATCATGCGGGCGCAGCAGATCCTGCTGGCCGAGCTCGACACGATGCTCAAGCCGTTCGGGCTCACCTTCAGCCGCTACGAGGCGCTGGTGCTGCTCACCTTTTCCCGGACCGGCGCGCTGCCGTTGTCGAAGATCGGGGAGCGGCTGCAGGTGCACGCGACCTCGGTGACCAACGTGATCGATCGGCTGGAGATAGCGGGTCTGGTCCGCCGCGAACCCAACCCGCGGGACGGCCGCGGCACGCTTGCCGTGATCACAGATGCGGGCCGGCGTACCGCCGCCGATGCGACCGCGGAGCTTAACCAGCACCGCTTCGGTCTCGGCGCGTTGGACCGGACCGCGCTGGACACGCTCTTCGACGTGCTGCGGCTGGTCCGCGTGCACGCCGGCGACTTCCCCGATCCCGACTCGCCCTGAGTAGCCACGCCGATCGCTCGCCGCCGCTGCCTTCCGCCGAGTGGTGCTTTCGGCAGCTTTCGCGCCGGATTTGGTGCTGTAGCCACCACTCGCCGGGTCGGGACTCGAATTGGGACCTCCGCTAAAGCGTCGGCCAGCTCAGGCCGGTGTGGGCCGAGACGAACGCCATGAAGTCGACCCGCTCGGCGATGATCGCGTGCCGCGGCTTGCCGGCGCCGTGACCGGTCGAGGTCTCCACCCGCAGGAGCGCCAGGGCGTCCGGAGCGCTGACCGCCTGCAGCCGGGCGGCGAATTTGAAGCTGTGCGCGGGAACGACGCGGTCATCGTGGTCGCCGGTCATGATCATGACGGGCGGGTACGCCGTCCCCTCGGAAAGGCGATGCAGCGGCGAGTAGGCGAGCAGCGTCTGGAATTCCTCCTCGCTGCCGTTGGCGTCGCCGTAGTCGGATGTCCACGCCCAGCCGATCGTGAAGTGCTGGAACCGCAGCATGTCGAGCACGCCGACCTCGGGGACGACGGCCGCGAACAGGTCGGGCCGCTGCGTCACCAGCGCGCCGGCGAGCAGCCCACCGTTCGAGCCGCCGTTCGTGGCGAGGTGCTCGGTGTCGGTCCAGCCGCTCGCGATCAGATAGTCCGCGGTTGCGATGGCGTCGTCGAAGACGTTCTGCTTGTGCGCCAGCCGGCCGCCGTCGTGCCACTCGACGCCGTACTCCCCACCGCCGCGCAGGCTCGGGATCGCCACCACGCCGCCGGCCGCGGCGAAGGCATAGCGCACGAGATTGAATGCCGGCGTCATCGAGATCCGGAAGCCGCCATAGCCATAGAGCAGCGCCGGATGCGGACCGGCCGATGCGGTGAGGTCACGGCGGTGGGTGAGAAAGACCGGCAGTTCGGTGCCGTCGCGGCTGGTGATCCACGTTTGCTCAGTGACGACCGAGCCCGGCTCGTCGCCGAGGTCGACCTGAAAGACGGTCGTGGCCCCGCCGGTCTCGACGTCGTACGAGACGATCATTTCCGGGCTTTCGAACGACGTGAAACCCACGTGCAGCAGGGAATCCTGCGAACGCGCGGAAATCTCGACGACGCTGCCGAGGCCGGGCAATGGGATCTCGCCGGCCCGCGCGCCGTTGAGCGAGTGGATGCTCACGTCGGAGTGCGCGTCGTGCAGCCGGTGCACCGCGAGCCGGCCGCCCGTGGCGACCGCGTCCTCGAGCAGGTCGTCGCCCTCGGCCAGCACCTCGCGCTGGGCCCCGGACTTCACGTCGATCGCGACCAGCCGGCGCCGGGTCGCGTCCTTGTCGGTCAGGAAGAGCAGCTCGGCGCCGAGTGAGGTGACCAGACGCCACTCGGCGTCGGCGTCGCCGATGAGCGGGTGCAGTACGTCGCCCGCCTCGGTGAGGTCGCGGACCCAGACCCGGGTCTCGTGGTTGGTGCCCTGGGCCGCCGTCACGACCAGCCAGCGGTCATCCTCGGTGACCTCGGGAGCGAAGAGCCAGTCCGGCTCGTCCGGCAGGGCGATCAGCAGCTCGTCGGACTCCTGCGGTGTGCCGAGCAGGTGGACGTAGAGCCGGTGCCCGCGGTTGGCCCCGGCGTATTCCTGTCCCTCGACCGGCGGCTCGAAGCCGCCGTAGACGAACGCGTCGCCGCTGGGCAGCCAGCAGGCCATCGTGAATTTCGCCCACCGG
>JBBSHJ010000131.1:0-7622 GCA_038253135.1 Mycobacteriales bacterium
GTCCGCGCCGACAGTACGACCCGCAACAAGCGCCGCGCGGCCGCGCTGGCCCGGTCCTACGACTCGCTCGAGGAGCGCATCGCGGCACTGCGCGAGAAGGAGGAGCTCGACGCGATCCGCCCCGACCTCGACGGCAACGAGATCATGTCGATCCTCGGGATCCCGTCGGGCCCGTTCGTCGGCAGGGCCTACAAGCACCTGCTCGCGCTGCGGATGGAACGTGGCCCGATGCCGCACGACGAGGCCGTGGCCGAGCTCCGCCGCTTCGCCGCGGACAACCACATGGAGTGAAAGGCACATGGGGTGAAAGGCACATGGGGTGAAAGGCACACGGGCTGAGCGGGAAACGGGCTGAGCGGGACACGGGCCGAGCGGGAAACGGGCTGAGCGGGACACGGGCCGAGAGGACCCGGCGCAGGGCCGGTCTAATCGTCGAGGAGTGGCCGCAGCTCGAGCGAGCCGCCCGCCGCCATCGGATGCGCGGCCGCGACCCGGATCGCCTCCGTCAGGCCCGGGCAGTTGAGGATGTCGAAGCCGGCGATCTGCTCGGCCGCCTCGGCGAAGGGTCCCTCGGTCACGAGCACCTTGCCGTTGCGGCGGCGTACCGTCGTCGCCGCCGTGGCCGGAGCGAGCACGTTGCCCTGCTCGCGGGTGCCGGTGCGCGTGGTCTCCTGCACCCAGTCCTCGATCGGCATGGTGCCGTCGGTAGGCATCGTGCCCTCGCTTGACCCGACCTCGCCGGGCCTGTCCTTGTTGGTCGTGACCAGCATCAGGTAACGCATCGCATCTCCTCGACAGGATCGACAAGGCCCGCATGCGGGGCCGCTTGCCAGGGTGACGGCCCGCGGGTGGCGCGGTTCGACATTCTGCTCCCGGAAACGGCGCCGCACTCTGGCCCCGCCGGTGCCGGTACGGCGCCCCTGACGCCCTGACGGCCGGCGGCCGGGTCGGCGTACGACAGGATGGCAGCGATGACCCTGCGAGCGATGACCTACAACCTGAAGAACGCCAGCGACGACGATTTCCCGCCGTGGGAAGGCCGCCGGCCGCTGATCGCGGAGCTGATCGAGCGGCACCGGCCGCACATCTTCGGGACCCAGGAGGGCCATTACCGGCAGATCCGCGCGGTGGCCGGCGATCCGTCTCCCGCCTACGAGTGGATCGGGATTGGCCGGCACGGCGGCAGCCGCAGCGAGTTCAACGCGATCGTCTTCGATCCGTGCGTCGCCGAGCCGATCGAGTGGGACAACTTCTGGCTGTCGGAGACTCCGGACGCGGTCGGGTCCAAGACGCCGGCGTGGGATCACGACGTCGTGCGGATGGCGACGTGGGCCCGGTTCGCGGTGACGCTGGACGGCGTACGCCGCGAGCTCGTCTGGCTGAACACGCATCTCGATCACCGCTCGGAGATCGCCCGGCGGCGCGGTGCCGCGTTGATCGTGGAGCGACTGAGCGAGGTCGACGGCCCGGTGGTGATCAGCGGCGATTTCAACACGGGGCCGGATTCACCGGTGCTGCAGGTCTTTGCCGACGCCGGCTACGCGGACACGTTCACCGTCTCGCGCACGCCGCCGCCCCAGACCGGAACCTGCCTGGACGGCACGGATTCCTTTGCGGACACCGATTCCGCCAGCGCCGGCAAGAAGATCGACTTCCTGCTGGTCGGGGGCGGCATCGAGGTGGTGTCGGTCGCCGTGGATGCGGGGAAGGTCGATGGGCGGGGGCCATCGGATCACGCGGCGGTGCTTGCCGAGCTCGACCTTCCCGGCCGGCCGGCCCGCGCGGCCAGTGCCGCGATCACGAGGTAACCCACACCGACCGCGATGATCATGCCCGGCGCGTGCCCGTCGTCGGGCAGCGCGACGATGCCAATCGCGGCCGCGACGACGTACATCACGTTGAAGAGCGTGTCGTAGACGGAGAACACGCGGCCGCGATACTCGTCGTCGACCTCCCGCTGGCAGGTCGTGTCGACGGCGATCTTGATGCCCTGGGCGGCGAAACCGAGCGTGCAGCCGGCGGCCAGCAGCGCGGGCATCCGGAACGGCAGGCCGAGGCTCACCTCGAGCACCGCGGAGCCGACGAGCAGCCAGAGCAGGAAGGCGCGGGTTCCGATCCGGGTGGTGACCGGGGGCGTGGCGATAGAGGCCAGCAGCGCACCGATAGCCCCGGCGGCGACGAGCTGTGAGAGGCCGGTGAGACCGGCACGGAAGAAGCCGTCGGTGTGGAAGTAGTTGCGGTACAGCAGGACCGCGATGACGGTCGTCATGCCGTACAGCAGGCGATGCCCGGTCATGGCGGTCAGCGCGGCGGCGGCCTGACGCCGCTCGCGCACGTGTCGTACGCCGTCCCGCAGGCCGGCCGCGACCACACGGACGGACTCCCGGCCGACCCGCTGGGCAGCGGTCGGTCCCAGTGCAGCCTGGTCGAAGCCGGCGGCGGCCGCAGCCGACGCGGCGTACCCGAGCGCTGCCGACGCGGCCACGACCGCGTAGGCGTGGTCACCCTCGCCGAGGGGGCTTCGCAGGGCGATCGCGACGGCCGCTCCGACCGTGCCGGCGACCGTGCCCAGCGTCGTGGACAGCGCGTTGGCGGTGACGAAGCGGCCGGGGTCGGCGACCACGGACGGCAGCGCGGCGGACAGGCCGGCGTTGACGAACCGGCTGATCGAGATGGTCAGCAACGCCGTTGGATAGAGCGCGTAGCCGCCGATCCCGGCCGCGACCTCGCCGGCCACCGCAAGGACCAGGGCGGTGCGGAGCAGGTCGGCCGTCACAAGGATGCGTTGCCGGCTCCAGCGATCGAGCAGGATGCCGGCGAACGGGCCGACAAGGGAGTAGGGCAGCAACAACACGGCGAGTGCGGTGGCGAGCTGCTGGGCCGCGGCCGCACGCTCGGGATTGAAGAGCACCGCACCGGCCAGGCTGGCCTGGAAGACGCCGTCCGCCCACTGGCTGGTCAGCCGCGTGGTCAGCAGCCGGCGAAAGCCGGGCTCGGCGCCGCGCAGCAGCGCGGCCAGGTCACGGCGGGTCGGGCGCGGCCCGGCCGGCGCCCTGTCGCCCGGCACCCGGCCGGCCGCCTCGGTCGATGTGGACGTGGGCGGCACGACGCAGAGGCTACGTCGTACCCGGTCCGGCCCCCGTCCGGCGGCCCGCGGGCGCGGTGGACTCAGCGGATATTTCGGCTCGAGAATCCGGTCCAAACCACCACTCGGCCCTCGGTGTGCGCTCGGGTCACTCCGGCAGTGGCTGGACGTGCACGCTCATCAGGTAGGTCGTGCGGGGCGCGCCCGGATCCTTGGCCGTGTGGGCTTTGCCGCGCGCGTTCCACCGCATGAGCAGGGCCTGGATCTCTTCCGCCATCTGCGCGACCTCCTCGGGAGAGAGGTGCGCGGTGATGTCGTTGGCGTGGTGGAAGCCGGATCGGGCCCGGGTGAGGTAGGCATCGAGCACCTCGTGAGCGTGCCGCCTTCCGGCTTCGCGGTAGGCGGGAGTGCCGGCCACCGCCGGGTCGATCTCGAATCCCATGGTGCTGGCGGGCCGCCACACTCGGTCGCGCTTGTCGCGCGCGCGCTCCGGCGCCTCCTCGATCAGCCCGTGTCTCGCCATCAGCCGCAGGTGAAAGCTGATCTGGTTCGCGGGCACGTCGAGCTCGCGCGCGAGGTCAGCCGCGCGCGCGAATTCGCGCGCGTAGAGCGCGTAGAAGAGCCGCGCGCGGAGCGGGTGCGCCATGGCCTTGAGCACCTGCGGCTCGGTGACGGTCACGACCTGCATCGGCATGGACGGAGCCTATCAACTCTGCACCAAAAAGTGCGCACTGATTATTGCGCAATATAAGATGCGCACACTAAGGTGCGAAACATCGGAGGCCGCATGCGAGTACCCGCGCTCTGGCGCAACCGGGACTTCACCGTGCTGTGGAGCGGCCGGGCGGTCTCGGAGCTGGGCTCTGCGATGTCGTTCGTGGCGTTGCCCTTGCTGACGCTGA
The DNA here is from genome assembly GCA_038253135.1 of Mycobacteriales bacterium. GTDB lineage: Bacteria > Actinomycetota > Actinomycetes > Mycobacteriales > QHCD01 > JBBSHJ01. The sequence goes on from JBBSHJ010000131.1 coordinate 3,988, forward strand.
CGGTCGGCTCACCGACCGACGCCGGACTCGTGCTGGCGACGGCGACGATCGGTCAGCTCGTGGTCGCGCTGTACGCCGGGGCGGTGACCGACCGGGTCAGCCGACGGCTGGCCATGACGGCAAGCGTGCTGGTACGTGCCGTCGGATACGGCTCGCTCGCTGCGGCGTCCGCGACCGGCGCGATCACGCTCGGGCAGCTCTACGCGGTCGCGGCGATCGTCGGGCTCGCCGGGCCGTTCTTCTCGGCCGCCGAGACCGCGGCCATCCGGGCCGTCGTACCACCCGAGCAGCTGCCCTCCGCGTATTCGCAGAATCAGGTGCGCAGCATGACGGCCGAGCTTTCCGGTGCCCCGGTCGGTGGCGCGCTGTACGGCGTCAGCCACGCCTTGCCGTTCGCTGCCGACGCTGCCAGCTTCGTGGTCGAGGCGGTCGCGTTGCGGTCGATCCGCGCCGACCTCGCGGCGCCCGGGCGCTCGGAGCGCCGAGCGGTATGGCACGACATCGGCGGCGGCCTGAGCTTCATCTGGCGCCACCCGTTCCTGCGGGTCACCCTGCTCGCCGGCGGCGTCATCAACTTCGCGGCGCTGTGGCCGGTCCTGCTCCTGACGCTGCACGACCGGCATATCGCTCCCTCGCTGATCGGTGCCACCCTCTCGGCCCTGACCGTTGCCGGCCTCATCGGCGCGCTCGCCGCGCCCGTTGTGACGAAGCGTGTCGCTCCGGGGCGGATCATCATCGCCGCGAGCTGGGTGCTCGTCGGCACCCTCGCGGTGATGACCGTCGCGTCATCCACCCTTCTCATGCTGGCGGCGCTGATCGCCGGGGTCACCGTGGTGCCGGCTATCGGCATCCTGCTGTCCAGCTATGAGACCGCCGTGACGCCGAACGAGATGATCGGCCGCGTCAGCGCGGCCGGGTCTTTCCTCGCGACGGCGGCGATTCCGGCCGGACAAGCCGTCGGCGGAGCTCTGTACGCCGCCGGCGGTCCGCGCCTGGCCTTCGCCGTCTTCGGCTCGGCGGTACTGGTGGGGGCTCTGCTGCTGACCGGCAGCAACGCTGTGCGCGAGATCCGACCCGGTGATGCGCCGGCGCCCGAGACCGCTGCCGAAACCGTGACGGTCTCCCAGGCGCAGGGCGCCCGGATCGGGAATCCGCCTACCGGTAGCCGGCCATGAGCAGGTGCGACCGATCCGACCGATGGATCGGCCCGGGGAAACGCGTGGGGTGGGGCTTCAGCTCGAGCACCGGTGGGCGTTGACCGGGTCGAGACCCTCGGCCCTCATGTCCGGTGCGATGCGCGGGCACCCATAGGCTCCCCAATAGGTTGTAGAGAAACGGCGAGACATCGACAGGGAGCGGTGATGGCGGAGCTGGTCGCGGCGAGGGTCGAGCCGGGGTGCCTGCTCGTGGCGTCGCCGATCCTCGGCGATCCCAACTTCCACCGCACCGTGATCTACGTGATCGAACACGGCCCGCAGGGCACGACCGGGCTGGTCCTCAACCGGCCGAGCCAGGCCGCGGTGTCCGAGATCCTGCCGCAGTGGTGGGAGCTGGCGTCGCCGCCGAAGAACCTGTTCGTCGGCGGGCCGGTCGAGCGCACAGCGGCCCTGTGCCTCGGCCGCACGGCCCCGATCGGCGGCATCTCGCGCAGTGACGCCGAGCCGGTGCCGGTGGGGTGGCGGCCGGTGTCCGGCTCGGTCGGCCTGATCGATCTCGACGGCGAGCCGGAGCGGATGGCCGCGATGGTCACGGATCTGCGCATCTTCGCCGGGTACGCCGGGTGGTCGGCCGATCAGCTGGCGACCGAGATCGCGGACAATGCCTGGATCATCGTCGCGGGGCGGGCGGACGACGTCTTCTCCGACGGGGACGGTGACCTGTGGGCGGGTGTCCTGCGCCGCCAGGGCGGGCATCTGGCCCTCATCGCCGGCTATCCCGACGACCCGCGGCTGAACTGACGCCCGCGCCGCGCGGGATCAGAAGACGGCAACCGTGTTGCCGGGCTGCAGGACCTGGAAGTAGTGCGCCGCGTGGGCCATCGACAGGTGCACGCAGCCGTGCGACGACCGGTTCAGCGAGCCCTCGTGGAAGGCGATGCCTCCGGTCGCGAAGAAGATCGAATACGGCATCGTGTCGTAATAGATGTTGCTGATGTGGTCCTTGTCCTTGTAGACCACTCTGAAAACGCCCGTCGGCGTGGCGTGCTCGCCGATGCCCGGCATCATCCGCACCAGGCCGAAGAGCACCCTTCCCTTGCTCTGCAGCCAGGTGATGTGCCGTTTGAGGTCGACGCACGCCGATGCGGCCGGTGCGCAGCGCTTGCGTTCACCGGCGGCAAGGGCCAGCGGGTTCGTGCTCGCCGTGGCCGGCGGGGCCTTGGTCGCGCCGCTGGGACCCGCGGACTTGGTCGAGGCCGTGGAGCGGTCCTTCGTCGGTGCGGCCTCGGTATGCGGTGTCTTGGTGTGCGGTGTCTTGGTGTGCGGTGCCTTGGTGTGCGGTGTCTTGGTGTGCGGTGCGTTGATGGGTGGCGCGGCCCTGGTGTGAGAGGTGCGCGGCCGGCTCGCCGCCGTGGTCGGCTCGGTCCGCCGGCTCGGCGTACGGCGCGGCGAGGCCTTCGCCGGGCCGCCCGAGGGCACAGCGGCACCGGCACCGGCGGTGGTGCCGGTGTTCGCGCCGGCATTGTCACCGCCGGGCTTGGTGGGGTGGGCGATCCAGGCACTGACGGCGATCGTCAGCGCCACGAGAGCGGCAAGCTGGACCAGCATCCACCGGGTGAGCAGGTGCCGGCGCGGGCTGCGGGCATGCCGAGGTGCGGGTCGCATGCGGTCGGAATCACTTCTTCCCATCTCTGGCCGGGTAGCGCACCCGGGCAGCCAGCCGCAGCCGGCTACGTGCCGAACTGCACTCGGACCGAGGTGTTCGTGAGCGCAGCGTAACCAACCACTACCTCAACGCCCGTGCCGCTCATGGCGCGTCGAGAGATGCGCTCACGTGCGCCCGCAGCGTTCCGGACGAGCGGAACGGGTGGTGTCAACGCGGCCCCGATCACGACATGATCACAGCCGGCCGCCACAGACGCAATTCCCGGTCCCCTCCCAGCGGCACCTCGCGGCTGCCGGTCAGAGCGCGGGCGCGTGCTCCACCGGCGGGGCGAGAGGCGCCCCGGCGGGGCGCAGCGCGCGCCGCCCGCCGACCGACACGCACACCGCGACCAGGCCGGCAAGCGTCGTGATCGACAGCGCCCACGTCGTACCAGCGGTGTCCACCACGTGGCCGGCGATGCCTGCTCCCAAGGCGATTCCGGTCAGCATGGCGGTGCTGACCCAGGCGAAGCCCTCGGTGAGTACGGCGTTCGGGATGATCCGCTCGACCAGGCCCAGGCCGGACACGATCGACGGCGAGATCGCGACGCCGAGGAGGATCGCCGCGCCGAACATCACTGGTATGGACGGGGCGAGGACCACCGGAATCGTCCCGATGGTGAGTCCGGCAATAGCCACGAGGAACCGTCGGTGCAGGCTGAGCTTCCACAGCACCGTGCCGTACCAGACGCCCGCCACCAGGCTGCCGAACGCGAAGACCGCGAGCAGGACGCCGGCCAGTCCCTTGTGCCCGTGCGCCTGGGCGAATGCGAC
>JBBSHJ010000132.1:0-7578 GCA_038253135.1 Mycobacteriales bacterium
GCGTACGACCGGCTGCTGGCGCAGCTCGGGGACATCGCGATGCCGGCGCACGACGAGGACCGGATCCGCTCCGAGTGGATCGCTCCGGCGCGGGCCGACCTCGCGGCATTGCGACCGAAGCTTGCCCTGCTGCCGGCCCGATCAGCCGACGGCCGGCCGGCCGGCACGCAGGCGATCCTGGCCGAGGTGCGATCCATCGGCGCGAACGATGTCGACGCCGGCTACGTCCGCTCCTTGGGCGCGCGAGACTGCGTGCCGGTGTTCTCCGGAGGACTCGCGTGAGCATCGGTACCGCGCCGCCCGCCGCCGAAGCGGCGGGTCGACGCCGTAGACCCGATTGTCGCGTCCTGCACCCGACCCGCTGCGTTCCTGAAGTAGCCTCACGAGCACAGGCGGCTGGGCCGATGACAGGTCGGCCCGCGGCGATGGCGTGCATGGGGACGCTGATGGGGACATCGAGATGACGAGGAATTGAGGCGACCAGAGGCTGTGTCAAGCAAGTCGGAGGACCAGTCATCCGGACCTGGTCCGGGTGCATCCGAGCACGCGACACCGAGTTTCGGCGCCAACGAATGGCTGGTCGAGGAGATGTACGAACAGTACCTCGACGACCCGTACAGCGTTGATCCGGCGTGGCACGACTTCTTCGCCGACTACAACAAGACAGCCGGCGCCGCCAAGACCTGGCAGCCGGCCCCGACAGTCACGTCCGGCACGGTTACGTCCGCCGGTCCTGGTACGACGCCCCCCGCGGCCGCCGGATCGCCCGCCTCGGCGTCGGTCCCCGCCCCGACCGCCGCCGAGGAATCGGCCACGGCACCGGCCAAGGCACCGGTCACGAGCCCGCCCGGTCCGCGGCGAACGCAGACAACCGTCGAGCGCGCGGGCGCGACGCGGGCTGACTGGTCGGATGCGAAGACGGGGACGGTCAGCACCGACGCGACCGGTCAGGCCACCGTCGCCACCGACTCCGAGCGGGCCCGCTCGACACAGGCGCCGGCCCGCAAGGGGGAACCGCAGAAGAAGGCACCGGCACAAAACGACACTGCCGTTCTCCGTGGCGCCGCGGCGCGGGTCGTCGCCAACATGAACTCCTCGCTCACGGTTCCGACGGCCACCAGCGTGCGATCCGTCCCCGCCAAGCTGCTGTCCGACAACCGCATCGTCATCAACAACCATTTGCGCCGCAGCCGCGGCGGCAAGATCAGCTTCACCCACCTGATCGGCTACGCGCTGGTCAAGGCGGTCAGGGACCTCCCGGCGATGAACCACGCCTTCACCGAGGCCGACGGCAAGCCCGCGGTGCACACGCCGGAACACATCAATCTCGGCATCGCCATCGACCTCGCCAAGTCGGACGGGAGCAGGTCGCTCGTCGTACCCGCCATCAAGACGACCGAGGAGATGAGCTTCACCGCGTTCTGGGCCGCGTACGAGGATGTCGTCCGCAAGGCTCGCGGCGGCAAGCTGACCGCCGATGATTTCGCCGGCGTCACGATCAGCCTGACGAATCCGGGCGGGATCGGCACCGTGCACTCGATGCCGAGGCTCATGCAGGGAATGGGCGCCATCATCGCGGTGGGCGCGATGGAATACCCCGCCGAGTTTCAAGGCATGAGCGAGCCGATGCTCTCGCAGCTCGCCGTTAGCAAGATCGTCACCCTCACCTCGACCTACGACCACCGGATCATCCAAGGCGCGCAGTCCGGCGAGTTCCTCCGTCGCATGCACCAGCTGATACTGGGGGAGGACGGCTTTTACGACGAGATCTTCCGGTCGCTGCGGATCCCCTACGAACCGGTGCGGTGGGTCCCGGACATCACGAAGTCCCATGAAGGCGACATCGACAAGTCCGCGCGGGTCATCTCCCTGATCAACGCCTACCGCACCAACGGCCACCTTATGGCGGACACCGACCCGCTCGAGCTGCGCTACGTCGACCACCCGTCCACGACCACGCGTACGCACCCCGACCTCGACGTGCTCAACCACGGCCTGACCCTCTGGGACCTCGATCGCGACTTCCCCGTCGGCGGCTTCGCCGGCGAGCAGATGATGAAGCTGCGCGACGTCCTCGGGGTGCTGCGGGACTCCTACTGCCGGCGCGTCGGTGTGGAGTACATGAACATCACCGACCCCGAGGAGCGCGCCTGGCTGCAGCACCGCATCGAGGTCCCACATGCCACCGTCGATCGCGAAGAGCAGAAGCACATTCTCAGCCGGCTCAACGTCGCCGAGGCGTTCGAGACGTTCCTGCAGACGAAGTACGTCGGGCAGCGCCGGTTCTCCCTGGAAGGCGCCGAGACGACGATCGCGATCCTCGACGCGGTCCTCACCGAGGCGGCGCGCGACGGTCTCGACGAGGCCGTGCTCGGCATGGCCCACCGAGGCCGGCTCAACGTGCTCGCCAACATCGTGGGCAAGAGCTACGCGAAGATCTTCCGCGAATTCGAGGGCAACATCGATCCCGGCAGCACGCACGGATCCGGAGATGTTAAATACCACCTCGGCGCGCGAGGTCGATTTCACGGCCGCGGCGGAGAGCGGATCAAGGTCACCCTGACCTCGAACCCGAGCCACCTCGAGGCCGTCGACCCCGTGCTCGAAGGCATCGTCCGGGCCAAGCAGGACCTCATCGACAAGGGCGAGGAGGGCTTCACGGTCCTTCCCGTCCTGGTCCACGGGGACGCCGCCTTCGCCGGGCAGGGCGTCGTCGCCGAGACCCTCAACCTCTCGCAGCTGCGCGGCTACCGCACGGGTGGCACGGTGCACCTGATCATCAACAATCAGGTCGGCTTCACCACCAGTCCTGCGGCGGCCCGCTCGAGCCTGTATTGCACCGATGTGGCGCGGATGATCCAGGCCCCGATCTTCCACGTCAACGGGGACGATCCTGAGTCGTGCGTTCGCGTGGCCAAGCTGGCCGTTGAATTCCGGCAGGAATTCAACAAGGACGTCGTGATCGACATGGTGTGCTACCGCAAGCGCGGTCACAACGAGACCGACGACCCGTCGATGACCCAGCCGTTGATGTACGACGTCATCGACACCAAGCGCTCGGTGCGCAAGATCTACACCGAGTCCCTCATCGGCCGCGGTGACATCACCATCGACGAGGCCCAGGAGGCGCTCAAAGACTTCCACGACCAGCTCGAGAAGGTCTTCGTCGAGACCCGCAATGCCACCGGGGGTTTCAAGGCCGAGCCGCAGATGGAGACCAACGAGTCCGGGCCGACCGACACCGCCGTCTCCCTCGAGGTGGTCAAGCGGATCGGGAACGCGTTCGTCGCGATCCCGCACGACTTCTCGGTGCATTCCAAGCTCAAGCGAATGCTCGAGCGCAGGGCGGCCATGGCCAGCGAGGGTGGCATCGACTGGGCGTTCGGAGAGCTGCTCGCCTTCGGCTCGGTACTGATCGACGGTAAGCCCGTCCGCCTGTGCGGGCAGGACAGCCGTCGCGGCACCTTCGTGCAGCGGCACGCGGTGCTCGTGGACCGCAAGTCCGGCGAGGAATACAGCCCGCTGAAGAATCTCGACGAGAACAGCGACGGCAGCACCGGGCGGTTCTGGGCCTACGATTCGCTGCTCTCGGAATTCGCCGCAATGGGCTTCGAATACGGCTATTCGGTCGCCAATCCCGACGCCCTCGTGTGCTGGGAAGCCCAATTCGGCGATTTCGCCGCCGGCGCACAGTCGATCATCGACGAGTTCATTTCGGCCGGCGAGGCAAAATGGGGCCAACGCTCGGGCGTCGTACTGCTGCTTCCGCATGGCTACGAAGGGCAGGGGCCGGATCACTCGTCGGCGCGCATCGAGCGCTACCTGGCGCTGTGCGCGGAGAACAACATGACCGTTGCCTACCCCTCGACGCCGGCGAACTACTTCCATCTCCTTCGCCGGCAGGCGCTCTCGCCGGTGCATCGACCGCTCGTCGTTTTCACTCCCAAATCGATGCTCCGGTTGAAGTCGGCCACCTCGGATGTCGCCGACTTCACCTCCGGCGGATGGTCGCCGGTGCTAGATGACCCCGCGATCGCGGGCGGCGGCATCGATCCCGCCGCCGTCAACCGGGTGCTGCTGTGCACGGGAAAGGTCTTCTACGACCTGGCGCACTACCGCGAGAAGCACGACATCACCGATGTGGCCATCGTCCGCGTCGAGCAGCTCTACCCGCTGCCGGGTGCCGCCATCGCGCAGGCGCTCGAACCGTTCGAGACCTCGACGTCGTACGTCTGGGTGCAGCAGGAGCCGGCCAATCAGGGTGCCTGGCCCTTCATGGCCCTGAACCTGCCGGAATATCTCGGTACGACGCCCCAGCGGGTGTCGCGGCGGGCCTCGGCCAGTCCCGCGGCCGGCTCCGGAACGGTGCACCAGGTCGAGCAGGATTCGTTGGTCACGCAGGCCTTCACCCAGTAGTCGATGTATTTCACCGATCGCGGCATCGAGGAGCTCGCCGGGCGGCGCGGGGACGAGTCCGTCACCCTCGGCTGGGTGGCCGACAAGTTGCGGTCCTTCGTCGATGCGCACCCCGAGTTCGAGGTTGCCGTTGATCGCTTGGCAACCTATCTCGCCCGCGGCGAGGACGACGACTAGCGGTCTGCCTCCTCCTGCCGCGGCTGGTGGGACTACCCGGTGTCGACCGATCGACACGCCGCAGCGGGTTGAAATATCGACGCGGTCCCGTGCGTTTGATGCGACGAGTCGGGGGGCAGTAGACAGGCAAGATGAGATGGGCGGCATCCGCCCCAGCAAAGGAGGCACCGTTGGCGACCGCTGGAGGCCCGGCGGACGACGACGCGGTCCGGGTATCGTGCCCGGCGGCATCCACCTACGTTCCGGTCCTGCGCGCCGTGATATCGGCCCTCATCGCCGATGCGGGCTTCGACGTCGATGCCTACGCCGATGCCCGGATGGCCGTCGACGAGGCCGCCGAGACCCTCATCGATATCGCGGACCCGACCGCGCCGCTGTCCGCCACCTATTGGCTCGGAGCCGACGGAGTACGCGTCCGGCTCGAGTGCGGGTCGACCGGCGGTAGTGTCGATCAGGACACCTTCGGCTGGCGGGTGCTGACCACACTGACCGACCGGCTCGAAACCGACGTCGTCGGCGACGGGCGATCTCCAGCCGCAAACTGCATTGAATTCGTCAAACGCCGCACCATCAGGGAATCGGAGACCGATGCCCGCTCACGACGCTGATCACGACGTCGAACGGGACGACATTGCTGCGCAATTCGAGACGCTAGCTTCGCTGGCCCCGGACGATCCCACGCGTGTGAAGGTGCGCGAGGAGATCATCAACTCACAGCTCGGTCTGGCCCGCCGGATCGCCGCGCGATTCCGGGGCCGCGGCATTTTCGACGACGACTTGGAGCAAGTCGCCCGGCTCGGACTCATCCGTGCCGTCGACCGTTACAACCCCGACCGCGGCAACACCTTCATCGGCTTTGCCATCCCGACCATGTTGGGCGAGCTCCGTCGCCACTTTCGTGACACCGGCTGGTCGATACACGTGCCGCGACAGCTGCAGGAGCTCCATCTCGAGGTCGACCAGGCGGTGTCGGCCCTGACCGAACGCGACGGCAGGCCACCGGATCTGCCAGCCATCGCCGGCTACCTCAATTGCTCCGTGGAGCGCGTCCAGGAAGGAATCGAGGTGGGCGCGGCGTACCAATCCTCGTCCCTCGACAGCGCGCCCGCGACCGACAGCCCTCGCGCGGCCGCGCCGGTCGACCTGCTCCCCTCGGAGGAGGATGCCATCGGCAAGCTCGTCGACCGGGAGGCGCTGCGACCATTGCTCGCCGAGCTTTCCCCGCGCGACCGGCGGGTGATCTACCTGCGCTTTTTCGAGGGCCTGGCGCAGAGCCGGATCGCCGCGGAGGTCGGCGTGTCGCAGATGCAGATCTCCCGGATCCTGTCGGCCACGCTCCGGCGGCTGCGCGAGGGTCTGCTCGCGCCGCCGGACTAACGCTCGGCCAGGAGATCGTCGCGGACGGCCCGCAGGTGCACGACGTCGGTCACGCTGTCGATGTCCTCGGCCGACGCGTAGCGGTCGGCGCGGAAGATGCCTTTGCTGTCGATCTTCAGGTAGCCGGTCCGCCGCAGCCGCTCAGCCAGCGGCGGCGGGAGGTGCGGCTCGTCGCCTCGGGCCGAGCCGCCCAGCGGCGCTTCGAAACCGGCGCCCCCGGCACCCCCCGGAGCCCCGCCCAGAGCGCCCACTCCAAGCCCGGCTGGGCCCCCGGCCACCGATCCGGGCATCACCGGCGGTACGGCGGCCGGAAAGCTCGGATCGGCGCCCGTGTCATCGGCTGGGAGGTCCGGCTGCGGATCGGCGGTGACGGCATCCGGATCGGCGACCTGCACCAGTGCGACCGTGCCGATCTTGTCGCCACTGGGGTCGATGACGTCCATGCCTTCCCGGACCGCCTCGATGCCTTCGGCCGGTGCGCTCATGTCGAGATTCCTCCTCTATCGCTTCCTGAGCGGTGTCCTCGCCGCGCGGTCAGCACGGTCTGTACGCTGTCCAGCGCTGCCGCGACCTGACGGATCAAGCCCTCGGGATCGGGCTCGTCAGCCTGCACGCGCACGGTGATCTCGGCCCCTGTGCCCTCCGCGGCGATGTCGATCCGGCCCCGGCAGGACACCGGTAACTCGGTCGCAAAGTCGATGTGCCGGCCGTCGGAATCGGCGTAGAGCCATCCGCTGACGACCACGGCCGCGCCGGCGGTGTCCCGACCGGACAACCGGATCCCCCTTGGCGGCACGGCCTCGACGTGGGTGACCGAGGGCACGTAGCTCGGGATGTTGGTCGGATCCCTGAGGTAGTCGAACACCCGCTCGGGCGGGCTGTCGATCCGCTCGATGCGCTCGTAGTCTCCCATACGGGAATCACCTCTACCGTTGCTTTCGGTTGTCCAGGCTTCCGGCCCGTGTTGCCCCGGTCCGTCGGCTTGCCTCGCTACCCCTTGTTCGGTTGGCTTTGCATTAAAGAATGGGTCGACCTCCCGTGACGGCGACGCGGGCACCGGAGATGTAGCTGGCCTCGTCGCTAGCCAGCAGGACGAAGACCGGCGCCAGCTCGGCCGGCTGCCCCGGCCGGCCCAGCGGGGTGTCCTCGCCGAAGCTCTTGACCTTCTCCTCGGGCATGGTCGACGGAATCAGCGGCGTCCACACCGGGCCCGGCGCCACGCTGTTGACGCGGATTCCCCGCGGGCCGAGGAGCTGTGCCAGGCTGGCCACGAAGTTGGCGATGGCCGCCTTGGTGGCGGCGTACGGCGCCAGAGTTGGACTGGGAGCGTCGGAATTGACCGACGAGCTGGCGATGATGCAGGAGCCGGATCGCATATGTGGCAGGGCGCATTTCACCAGTCGAAACATCGCCCCGACATTCACGTCGAAGGTGTAGTCCCACTCCTCGTCGCTGATCTCCTCGATGCTTAGGGCACGCAAGGAAATTACAATGGTGTGATTTAGTGTTGCGGGTGCACGGTGTAGTTCCATTTCGGGTGCCAGTCGTGGCGGGTGATGGCGTGTTTTTCTAGTTCCCGCATGTGCTTGTCACTGATCTTGGTCTTCA
>JBBSHJ010000133.1:0-7505 GCA_038253135.1 Mycobacteriales bacterium
AACTGCCGGAAAAGGAAGATGTAGATGGGGACGCCGAAGAAATAGGGCACGATCAACGGGTAGAACGTGTTGAGCCAGCCGAATTTGCCGAAGAGGATGTACTGCGGGATCAACGTGACCTCGTACGGCACCAGCATCGTCGCGATAACGAGCATGAAGACGGAGTTGCGTCCAGGCCAGCGCACCACGCCGAAGCCGTAGCCGACCGCGGCGCTGGACAGCGTCACGCCGAGCACCTGCAGACCCACGATCACGACCGTGTTGCCGAGCAGGTGGGCGAAGGGAGCCACCTCGACGGCGGCGCGGTAATTCGTGCCCGTGAAGGGGTTGGGGATCCACTCCGGCGGCACCTTGGTGTTCTGCGCCAGCGTCTTGAGTGACGAGGCGACCAGAGCCAGCGCCGGCACGGCGAAGACGACGGCGATCGCAATGAGCACGATGTGCGTGGAAAAGACGTTCGCGATCCGGCGGCCCAGCCCGCGCCGGGTCGGCGATGCGGGCGCTGATCCGGTGGCAGCGACCATCAGCGGCTCGCCCCTTCGTAATAGACCCAGCGCCTGCTCAGTCCGAACATCCCCACCGTGATGAGCATGACGAGGATGAGCATGATCCACGACATCGCCGCGGCATAGCCGAGTTGCGAGTTGACGAAGGCGTTCTCATACATCAGCAGGCCCCAGGTGAGAGTCGAATTCGCCGGGCCGCCGAGGCCGGCACCGCCGGAGGTACTGGTCAAGTAGAAGATCGAGATGAAGTTCTGGAACGCGCCGATCATCGCCAGCAGCACATTGAAGAAGATGATCGGACTCAACATCGGTAGGGTGACGTTGCGCAATCGCGCCCACCACCCGGCACCGTCGACGGTGGCCGCCTCGATCAGATGCTTCGGAATGTCCTGCAGGCCGGCCAAATAAATTACCACGGTGTTCCCGATACCCCACAGTCCGAGGATGATCAGAGCTGGTTTGGACCACTTCGTTGACAGCAGCCACTCCGGCCCGCTGATGCCGAACCAGCCGAGCACATGGTTCACGACGCCCGTGGTCGGATCGAGCACCAAGGTGAAGACGAAAGCGCTCACCACGATCGGGAGCATCGTCGGCAGGTAGTACAACGTGCGGTAGATCCCGATTCCGCGAACCTTCTGATTGAGCAGGAGCGCGAGGACGAGCGAGAGAATGCTGCCAAGTACGACACCGAAAAGGGCGAGATAAAGCGTGTTGTAGACCGCCGTGCGGACGTATGGGTCCTCGGTGAAGATCTGGGAGTAGTTGCGGAAACCGATCCAGTTGCTCGTGTTCACCCCGTTGTAGTCGGTGAAGCTGTAATACAGCGACGTAGCGAGAGGTATCACCGTGAACAGGCCGAAGCCGATCATCCATGGGGCAATGAAGGCCAATCCGATCTTCAATGATCGTCGACGCGTTGCCCGTGCCGCCGGGGACCGGCGGATCGTTGGTGACGCCTTCACACCGACCGTGCTGGTCGCGCTCGCCACAGGCCATGCCTCCTTCTCGTGACCGCCGATCTCACTTGTAGATGCCGAGAGCCGTCACGTTGCGCAAGACCGCCTCGACCTGGCTCTGGGCCTTCGTCAGCTGCTTGCCCGGCGAGCCCTCGAGCGCGGTGACGCTCGCATTCGTCTCGTCCGTGATGCGGTAGTACTGCTGCAAGATCGGGCTCGGCGCGAGCCACCAGTCGGGCTGGTTCTTCGCCTCCACCGCCAGCACTCCTTGCCAGGCCGGGCTCTGCGTATAGAACGATTGCGATCGGGTCGCGGTCCGCGCGGGTAACCATCCGTTGGCCGTGGCGATGTGCTTGACGAAATTCGCCGGCTGCTGCATCCACGCGGCAAATTGGACGGCTTCCTTCGCGTGCTTTGCGCCCACCGGGACCATGAAGGACCACCCCGAGTGGGAGAGGTAGTTGTGCCCGCCCGGCGGCACCGGGACCGACGTGACGCCGAGGGTCTCGTTGAAGACCTTCGCGCCGACGTTGGACCGCTGGCCGATCTCCCAGTCACCGATCATATTCATCCCGAGCCGGCCGGAGAGCAAGGGATCCGCCGCGGATCCCTCGGCGCCGCTCAAGGTCGTGAAGCTGTTGATCCTGGCGCCGCCGCCGTACCGTTTGGCGATCTCGGTGTAGTAGTCGAACGTCTTGCGCAGCCCGGGCGAGTTGATCCGTACCGAGGCCTGCGACCCGTTCTGGAAATCCGCTCCGTACATATGGCCGATCTGGATGTAGCTGAATTGCCATCCCGACCACGGGATGAACCCGAGTCGCTTGATCTTGCCGCCCCGGACCTGGTCGATCTTGCGGGCGTAGCTCTGGAGCTGGGACCACGTTGTCGGCGGCTTCGTGGGATCCAGCCCGGCGTCCTTGAAAACCTTCTTGTTGTACCAGAGCAGCGTGTCGGGGTCCCAGTCGACGGGCATCCCGTAGAGCTTCCCCTTGTACAAGCAGGAGTTCCACGCCTGCGGAATGATCCCGGCCTTTGTCACGCCGTTGGCCGCGGCCAGATCTCCGATGTCCTGGATCTCGCCCTTCTGCGCCCACGAGGCCAGCGGGTCGTCCCAGGAGAGCAGCAGGTCCGGTGGCTTGCCGGCGGCGACGGCAGCGAGCACCTTGCCGTTGCTGTCATCCCCGGCGTTCGTCTGGATCGAAATGTTGATCGCGATGTTCGGGTGCGCGCAGTTGAATTCCTTGGCCGAGCTCAACATGGCCGGCGACGAGCTCGTCTCCCACCAGTCGACGACCGTGATGTGCTTGGCGCGGGGCTTGCTGGGACATAACGCGTCGCCCGGGACCGATTGGGTGCCGACGCCAAAGCCTCGAGCAACCGAGCACCCGGTCAATGCCAGGGCCACAGCCAGGAGCAGCCCTATTGGACGAGAACGCCGCATCCTGCACCTCCGTGCCCGGCTCGCGATGTGCGACCCCTTGCGAAGTCTTGGGATCGCGTCAAGTGCTCTGACCGGAAGTGATGCTCTCGACCCGGACGTGCACCGGCACCCCCGGGCCGCATGCGCTAGAAAGACATCATGACCCGCACGACGACCGACACGGACGACAGCTGGCTCGATCCCGACGAGTTCGCCGAGGCCCGCCGGCGGCTGCCCCTGCTGTACGTCGATGCGTTGCCGGTTCGCACGGACGGTGACGGGTCAGTGACCGAGGTCGGCCTGTTGCTGCGCGCCACGGGGACCGGCATGATCACTCGCGCGCTCGTCTCCGGACGGGTCCGCTACCACGAGCGGATCCGTTCGGCGCTGCTGCGCCACGTGGAGAAGGATCTCGGTCCGCTGGCGCTGCCCCGGCTGCCGGCGTCTCCGCACCCGTTCACGGTCGCGGAGTACTTCCCCACCCCGGGCATCACTCCCTTCTACGACCCGCGTCAGCATGCCGTGTCGATGGCCTACATCGTGCCGGTGGAAGGCGATTGCGTGCCCCAGCAGGACACCCTGGACCTGACCTGGCTGTCGCCCTGGGACGCGCAGACCCCGAGCCTGCTGGCCGAGATGATCAATGGGCAGGGCCGGCTGGTGCAGCAGGCGCTGGCCCACCTCGGCTTCTGACCCGGTCCGCGGCTCCCCCGATCCGTGCCAGCGGTGGCCGGGTCCGGAACGGGTGCGGGGATCGGCGGCTCCAACCGCCATGAGCACACCGCTGCTTGCCCACCCCGCCGCGATCGGCACCTACCCGATTGCCGACGCGGCCGGCGTACTGCCACTGTCGGTGGCCGAGCTGAGCCTGGTGTACGACGTGCTGACACCGGCGGCGTGCGATCTCGCCCGGACTCCGTGGCAGCGCCGCCTTGCCGTCTTCTGGGCCGATCAGCTCCGCGCCGTACACCCGCCGGCGAGCCCGGCGGACCTCGCCGACCTCGGCTGGCAGTGCGGTGTCTGGACCGAGCAGCGTCGCCACGTGCGGCGCGTCATCGCGCTGGCGCGTACCGGCTACCGGTACGCCGTCCTGAGCTACGACCCGCTCGCGCCGCGGGCCTACCTCGACGTGCTCGATCGCGCGGTCGCGGCGTACCGCCCGCGCCCGTGCACTCCGGCATCCGGCGACCTGCGGTGGGTCCTTCCCGCGACGGGCGAGGAATTCGAGCGGTGCCGGCACCACGACGTGTTCGTGGGCGGGTACGGGCTGTGCCGCTACTGCGTGCCTTGGGTCGGCTGACGAGGGAGCGAGCATCCGCTCGGATCGACGAGGGAGCGAGCACCCGCTCGGATCGACGAGGGAGCGAGCATCCGAGCGAGGGACGAGCGAGGCGCGCAGCGACCGAGGAGACTGAGCAGAGATATCGCAGCGGGACGAGCGAGGTGCGCAGCGACCGAGGAGACCGAGCAGAAATATCGCAGCGGGACGAGCGAGGCGCGCAGCGACCGAGGAGACCGAGCAGAAATATCGCAGCGGGACGAGCGAGGCGCACACGGCGGAAGGCCCCCGACAAAGAGACATTCGCCGGCTGACTACCGAGTAGGGTCCGGGTGGGACGGGTCCGGCGCGAGGTATGCGACGAGACGTATGCTCGGACATGTGACTCAAGTGCAGCCGGACGGCCGGCGGATGCTGCGGCTGGAAGTCCGCAACGCGCAGACTCCCGTGGAGCGCAAACCACCGTGGATCAAGGTCAAGGCCGCGATGGGCCCGCAATACAACGAGCTCAAGGGTCTCGTCCGCCGCGAGGGCCTGCACACGGTGTGCGAGGAAGCCGGCTGTCCGAACATCTACGAGTGCTGGGAGGACCGCGAGGCGACGTTCCTCATCGGCGGTGACCAGTGCACCCGGCGCTGTGACTTCTGCCAGATCGACACCGGCAAGCCCGCGCCCCTGGATCGCGACGAGCCGCGCCGGGTCGCCGAGTCCGTTCAGGCGATGGGGCTGCGCTACGCCACCATCACCGGCGTGACCCGGGACGACCTGGCTGATGAGGGTGCCTGGCTGTACGCCGAGACGGTCCGCGCTATTCACCGGCTCAACCCGGGCGCCGGCGTCGAGCTGCTCACGCCTGACTTCTCGGCGCAGCCGGAGCTGCTGGCGCAGATCTTCGACGCCGCGCCGGAGGTCTTCGCGCACAACCTCGAGACGGTGCCGCGGATCTTCCGCCGCATCCGCCCGGGTTTCCGCTACGAGCGCTCGCTCGAGGTGATCATCGCTGGCCGCGACGCCGGCATGGTCACCAAGTCCAACCTCATCCTCGGCATGGGCGAGGAGCGCGCCGAGGTCTCGCAGACGATGCAGGATCTGTACGACGCCGGCTGCGACCTGCTGACCCTCACGCAGTACCTGCGCCCGACGGTCCGGCACCACCCGGTCGATCGCTGGGTCAAACCGGCAGAGTTCGCCGAGCTGGCCGAGGAGGCCGAGGAGATCGGCTTCGCCGGCGTCATGAGCGGACCGTTGGTGCGCTCGTCGTACCGCGCCGGCCGGCTCTACCGGCAAGCGCTCGACCGCCGCGCCGCGCGCACGGCGTAGTAAGGCGATCTGGCCGCCGTCTCTGCGCGCGGTCACTACCTGGGGAGTATTGCGGTAGCCGCAGCTGCCTCAATCCACCCCGGTCGGCCGGCGGCGGCGAGTTGCCGGGCGCTGCAACCGCGACGACGGTCAAGACCCAGCGACGGCGTTACCAGTTGGCGCGGCGGGAACGGCCGCCGCCCGGAGGCGGCGCAGGCTCGGTGGACGAAACATGATGGCCTCCCGACCGCGCTGACGGTGACCGCGCGTGGGATCCCGACGGCGGGGCGGCGCTGATAGGAACAGTGCTGCGCACGTCAATGGCTGATCGGGTGGCGCCGTCCCGTGCACGGGCGGCATCGGTCCGACGATCCGGTCCGTGTACGCCGTCCATTGACCCCGTATCCTGCTGTTCGTGGCCAGAGCATCCCGTACCGGAAAAGCCAGCAAGCGCAATCGCCGGCCGTCGCCGCTGGGCGATGCCACCCGCCGGCAGCGGATGGGCCAGATCGCCACCGCGTTCAAGCTGACCAGCCAGCGTGACGCGAAGTTCGTGCCGTGGGTGATCGCCGGCCTGCTGGTGCCGATCATCGTCGTGGAGGGCATCGGCATCCTGCTCGGGCACGCCTTCATCGCGCTGGTGCCGGCGATCCTGCTCGGCGTGCTGGGCTTCATGGTGATCTTCGGCCGCCGAGCTCAGAAGGCCGCCTTCTCCCAGCTGGAGGGCCAGCCCGGCGCCGCCCTGCACATCCTCAAACAGATGCGCGGCGACTGGCGGGTCACCGAGGCGGTCGCCGCCAACTCCCAACTCGACAGCGTGCACCGTGTCGTCGGCCGGCCCGGCGTCGTACTCGTCGGGGAGGGCGCCGCGCACCGGGTCCGCGGCCTCCTGGCCACCGAGAAGCGGAAGGTCGCGCGCGTCGTCGGCGATGTCCCGATCTACGACGTCACCATCGGCGCTGAGGAGGGACAGGTGCCGATCGGCAAGTTGCAGCAGCACATGGTGAAGCTGCCGCGCAACATCATGCCCAAGGATGTCGCGGGCCTCGACAAGCGCCTGCAGGCCCTGGCCACCAGTCGGTCCGGCGCGATGCCCAAGGGGCCGATCCCGGCGAAGGCCCAGCGCGCGATCAACGACCGGATGCGCGCCGCGGCCAAGACCAAGCGCCCCCGCTGACATCCGCCACCCTGACGCCCGCCGCCGACCTCGCCGTACCCCGCCGACCTCGCCGTACCCCGCCGACCCACGGTTGCTTTGCCATCTTTGGCTGCCGGCGCGGCGGTGATGCCAGCCAAACGTGGCAAATCGATCGTTCGGGCGGGCAGGCGATCAACACCTCGGCGGCTCGACGCCAGCGCCGGTCAGCGCAGCACGCGGTCGGCGAAATCCAGGTAGTGCCGCCAGTCCTCGACGGTGATGGCGTGCTCCCCCGCCCGGAGGTGATAGCCCATCGCACCGGCGCTGACGGCTTCGCCGACGGCGGGCGGCTGCGGATCGGACAGCCCGTCGCCGGCGAGCATCCGATAGACCGGCGCGGCTCCGAGCGCGCCGAGGTACTCCCCGAGCGGGTCGGACCACGCGTCGCCCTCGGCGCTCGCGACGTACAGCGGCCGGGGCGCGACCGCCGCGAGCAGCAGGTGCTGGTCGACCGGCAAGGTGTCCTCGCGGCCGGCGTACGCCGTGAACGCGGGCGCGAACCAGTGCGGAAAGACCCGGGTGATCGCCTCCACGGTCTCGCCGCCCCGGCCCTGTTGTGAGACGTTCTCCTCAGTCGCTGCGCTCCTCCCTCGCTGACGCTCGGTCGATGCTCGTTCCCTCGTCGATCGTCCACGCGACAGCGCGGCCCCGCCGCAACCGGACTCGTTCGACACCACGAGGGCGAACCGCTCGTCCTGCGCGCCGGCCCACAGCGCCGCCTTGCCCATCCGGGAGTGGCCGATCACCGCGACCCGATTTCCGTCGATCTCCTGGCGCGGCGTCCTCACTCGCTGCGCGCCTCCCTCGTGCTTCGCTCGGATGCTCGCTCCCTCATCGACCGACG
>JBBSHJ010000134.1:0-7246 GCA_038253135.1 Mycobacteriales bacterium
AGGTCAGCGATGCCGAGATGACCGCCATCAAGCCGCAGATCAAACCCGACGCCTTCCACGGGGAGTGGAACTACACCATCCGTCCCCGAACTACACCGGCGTAACTAACCCGACTGTCTTATTTCCTCGCAAGCCCTAACGCGGCTGCACGGCGCTTGGGTCGCCCGCGGTACGTGTTCGGAGTCGCTCGATGTCGGAGGTTGCAGGTGGACCAGGTCGGTGAAGGCGATGAGCTGGGGCACGGGAAAGAACCATCCACGCCGGTCGATGCCGAGTGAGGCCTGGATTCGTTCGGCCGTCCAGAAGCGGGCAGCCCGCTCAAGTGCGCCGGCGGTGGGGTGCTCATGGATCCGGCATCCGTCGCGGACGTAGGTGAGCACAGTAGTAGCCGGGTCCAGCCGCCCGATGGGCACCGCAACGCGGACACGACCAGTTCCACTGTTGGCTCGGTGGAACGGGTGTTTCCAGAAATCTATGGTGGTGAAATAGATCCCGCTGTTGCGGTACTCCCTACCCAGCAGCGGCTCGGCGAGATCGCGCCAGAGCTCGCTGAAGCGGTCCGGCTGGTCCCGGACGGTCTGCTGGTGTTTCGGATGGTCAGGGAGCGCGCTGAGCGGGCGCAGTCCACCCCTGGCAAGCAGCGTCTCGATACCGGCACCCGGTCGGTAGTGGAAGGCGGTCGTCGTCGAGCACGGACGAGTCGAAGAGGCCGCGTCGAAATCCATCGCACCATGTTCGCCACGGCAGGCGTACCGAAACAAGCGATATTCCCGACTGAAAACGCCGCATCGCGACCGAAGCCCTCACAGTCTGCCGGCCCCTGATCACGACCACGTGATGCGGTAGTCGATCCTCTTGCTGGGCGGCCGTTCGCAGCGGCGCGCTGGCCCTGGGCCGGGTGTCAGGAGTCCGCTGACGGCAGCGGCACACCGCGACGGGCGAGGAGATCCTTGAGGGACTGGATGATCGGAAAGACCTCGTTGTTGAGGTCGGCACCCTGGGCCTCGTAGGCGTGCTGTTCGGCTTCGACGATGTGGCGGTCCTGGCCGAAGATGCCCTCGGTGAAAAGGGTGATGACCGGCCAGAGCAGGTGAATCAACCCGGGGATCGGCGGCTTCTGGACCATGATCAGACCGTAGGTGTGGTTGCGGTGCTGGGCGCGGTCGGTGGGCACGTAGGCGTTCCACAGGTCGAGGGCCCGGGGCTCCTCGCGCTGGCCGTCGGTCCAGTAACGCAGCGTCTGGTACGGATATCCGGTGCGGATGGTCATCAGGTCGACGTACTTGTCGGTGTTGCTGGTGCCGATGATCAGCCGCTCACCGAAGGACTGCTTGCCCTCGGTGCGGCCGAAGGAGTAGTCGGCCTCCAGCCAGTCCTCGCCCTCGCGGACGTCCAGCAGCTTGGCCCGGATCCGGCCCATCAGGCCGCGGTGCAGGAACTGGTGGTTCATGTCCATCAGGTTCTCGTGCATGAACGAGTAGTGGCAGGCGATGTCCCGGTCCAGCACCCGGGTCTTGTAGCGCCGGTCGTCGAAGAAGGGCAGGTCCGGCGGCTGGGTCGCCTCGGCCAGTTCCTGGTTGCCGGGGAAGACGAACACGAAGCCGTAGGCCTCCCGGCACGCGTACCGGCGCACGCCGTTCGGCAGCGACCGCCCCCGGTCCAGGTAGGGAATGCTCACGCACGCGCCGGTGCGGTCATAGGCCCAGCAGTGGTAGCTGCACTGCAACTGCTCGTCCTTGACCACGCCCAGGCTGAGTGGCACCTGCCGGTGGGCGCACCGGTCTTCCAGCGCGTACGGCGCGCCGCCCGACTCCGGCCGCACCAGCACGATCTCGGCGCCGGCGAAAGCAACAGCCAATGTTTTGCCGGCCTTTAGATTTCGGGACCGCGCCAGGGGATACCAGAAATCTGGATCGAGCCCGGTGGTGCGCGTGGGAGGGGCATCGCCCTCGGGGGCGACGTCGCGGTACTTGCGCAGTGGGTGTCTCGTCTGCGGGAGCGCCATGCCGGACAAGGTACCGGTTGGTGATCTGCCGGCAACAGCGACCGGCTTCGAGGTCAGCGAGCTCTTCCTCGGCGCGACGCCGGAGCCGGCCGGTCGGCGGCTGCGGACGCGGCAGCGGGACGACTACTTCATTCCCCAATGTTTGGGGGCCCACCGGACCCGTCTGTATCACTATTTCTCAGAAGACCTCAAGTGCCCGCCAGGTCGAGCCAATCGGCGTTCGGCCGAGTGCGCCAGTAATACATCCCAGGAAGGCGCCGTAGCAGGTGGCTCCATACCTGGATTGCCTCACCGGGATCCCGCAACCTCACGGGCGACGTCGCCGATGTAGGCGTCCTCGTGTAGCGGAGGCCGGCGGCCTCGACCGCGCTGCGCCACCGCTCGGAGTCCGGCGACGGGGCGACGCCGCGCGGGTCATGGTCCCCGGCCGGGTTCAACCCCGACTGGCGCCAGATCGTCGTCGCGCCGATCCGCTCGGCTTCCTCGAGCAGGTGCAGCAATTCCTCGATCGGACGGAAGACGTAGGCGAGATCGGCCGCCTCAGGTGGCACACCGGTCTTGTGGCTGACGGCCTTGCCGTCGACGAGCTCGTGACGGAAATAGTCGTCAGGGGCTGGGCCGCCCTTGCAGATGACGTCGAATCCGGCTCGCACCAGCGAGTCGGGCACGTCCGAGTCGGGCCAGTCGTGCAGCACGATCCGGTGCGCCTGTCGCAGGGTTTCCGCCGCTGTCGTCATCTCGCTCCCTTTCCCTTGACCGGGTAATTCGCCCGCTTGTCAGCGGATCAGAGGATGCGACAGACGATAGGCGCTCGCAAGGAATCGTTGCTTGTCGAAATGTCACCAGCCGCGGCCGAGAAGCTCGGTCGGTGTCCGTCCCGTCAGAGCCCGCGCCTCGTGGCAGAGGTGAGCGTGATCGGCGTACCCGGCCCGGTCGGCCCGCTCCGCCCACGACCGTGAGGTCCCCTCGGCGCCGAGCAGTCGATAGAGCCGCGCCACCCGAAGAAGCATCGACGGCGGCTGCCCGGTCGCGGCCCGCACGGCGCGATGCAGATACCCGCGGCTGCAACCCAGCTCACGTGAGAGGGCCGCAACGCTCGGTGCGCCCGCATCCATGAGTCTCAGCGCCCGTACGACGGTCGGATTGGGTGGCGGCTGACCGTCGGCAATGTCACGAAGCCAGCGGTCGGCGGCACCCGCCCGCCGGCCGGGCGGCGTTTCGGCCAACCGATCGACAAAAGCTGCGCTTCGCGGGAGTCCCATTCCCACGTCGTCGAGGGACACGGCCTGGTCGGCAAGATCGGCGATCGCCGGGCCGAAGACCCGTGCCGCGGCGTATCACGGCAGGTCGATCTGCACGCCCTCGGCCCGGCAGAGCAGACGAGACCGGCCGTACCCGGACTGCGCGCCGATCACGAACCCGCCACGCCCCGAGGCCAACGCATGTGCGCCGACGCCGACCTGGTAGGACGACCCGAAGGCGAGCACGACGAGCAGCCCGGCCTGCGCCATCTCCAGATCCATATGGCCATCACCCGCATCGGCGAACTCCCGCAGCCGCGGCTCCATTCCGCGGACTCTACGCAGCCGGGTCGCGACGGAGCGAGCGCAACTCCTGATCCGGCGGCCAGCCGGGGTGTCCCGCGCGGCTGTGATCATTGCGTCGTGCTGTGCCCGCCGATCTCGAGAGCCGCTAGAAGTCGATACGCATGAGGATGCGCTTGTTGGTGGGCCGGCCGACTTCGATCAGGCCGGCTGCGGCGAAGACGCCTGGAGTGCCGACATGCCCGAACTCGCTGACGTGCGGATAGCCCTCCAAAGCGTGGGCGCCGCGTCGCCGGGCGAAGTCGACGGCAGCGCGGGCGAGCGCTCGGCTGATGCCGCGACGCCGAAATCCCGCGCGCGTCACAAAGCAGGTCACAGCCCAGACGCTGTCATCGGTCTTGTCTTCGGACCGGCCCGTCCACGGAACGCGGCAGTGGCTCAGCAGGCGTCCGTTGGCCGGCCGCGGGTCAACCGCACACCAGCCGGCCGGCTCACCGTCGACGTACGCGACCAGACCGGTCGTCGTGGCCGACTGTGGCTGCCCGCAGACCGTCTGCTCCTGCAGCCGGTCGGCGAGCGCCGCAGAACCGACCGAACCCCACCCCTCGTGTGGTCGCATCTTGTAACGCTGACACCAGCATCGGGACGGATCGCCACGTGTGCCGAACACGGCTTGCAGGTCCTCCCAGGTCGCCTCATTGGCGGGGACGATTCTGAGCTGCTCGTCGGTGGCCTGCGGCCTCCGGCGAGCCACGGCATCGCCTGCGCCGGCCCGGTCCCTCCGATGATTGCCCGCGGCTCGACGCACTCGTCGATCGGTCTCGTCGACCCGGTCAGGACCGGGCCGATCTGGCTCCGGCGTCTTCTCGACAGGAGGGACAGTCACGGCGAGATGAATGGTCACGGTGTCACCGTCGACGAGCCCCAGAGGCTTGCGCACCAGGTCCTTCAGCGGCACGACGTACTGCCCGTCCTTCGGCCACAGCGCGGTTGTCCACTCGCTGGCTCCGATCCGCACCTGCACCCGGATCATTCCCCGGTAGTAGCTGAGGCCCGCGGCGACGGCCTTGAGCTCGAGGCTCTGCTCCTTCGGCACCTGGACGAAGTAGTACGGCGCCGGGCCGCGCCACTGAAAGATCTCGCCGGCGAACTCCAACTCCAGGCGGTCACCTGCTTCGCCGGCCTCCGTGCGGGCCTGCGATGACAGATGACGAAGCGCCCGGGTGAACTTTTCGCCCTCACGGGCGGCAGCACGGGCATTCCTGGCCGCGGTTGACTGCTTCTTCGGCATGTCGGCATCTCTTCCCCGTCGGCCCCACGCACCGCCGGTAGCAGATGACAACCAGGCAAGGCTTGCGGGCCCCAGGAGACCTTGGCCGACGAATGCCACCACGGCGTGGGCGCCGATGGCAAACGGCGAGCGGCGTTCGCGTCATGCCGCAGCCCGCACCGTAGCACGCGCGACGACAATGCGGATCTCAATGGCACAGGCGAACAACCGCACCGCGCGGCATTTCGGCGAGGCCGCGGCGCTGAGCATGTTTGACACCGTCGCGGCGGCGCTGGCCGACCTCGAGCGGTAAGCCGGCGGCTGATGGGCGGCATCACGTCAGGGCGAGCCACAACCGGCCGTCGATGAGCTCGCGGGCGGCGTCGAGATGGCCGGCGTGGCAGGCCGTCTCGATCAGCACGTGGAAGACCACCTCCCGCACCGTGTGGAGCCGCCACTCACCGAAGAGCCCGGCCGGCCACCACGCCGGCGCTGCGTCCAGATCGACGCCGGCCATGATCTCGTCGGCGTGACCGATCTCGCGACGATAGGTGCCGAGGACCTCCTGGGCCGGCACGTCCGCGGCGACCCGCCACGCGTTATCTGCCGACAAGTGCACGGCGTCGATGACGGTCCGCTCGCCGGCGATGACGCCACGAAACCAGAACCGCTCGTCGTCGAGGGCCAGATGCCTGACCAGCCCGAGGCAGCTCCAGCCCGACGGCAGCGTCGGCCGGCGCAACGCCTCGTCGTCGAGCCCGTCGAGGACGCCGAGCACGTGTTGTCGCGCATCAGTCAGGCCGGCGGAAAGGGCCGCCCGTTCGCCGCGCAATCCGAGGTGCGTCATGGTGCCTCCAATCGTCAATGCACCGGGCAGTTGCCGGTGTAGCCGGGTGACGGTCGAGCGAGAAGGGATCCGACAAAATCGCCGCGACAAGTCGCGAGGAGTTGCCCAGGGGCGAGCAGTGCGGCGCCGCGGGCGATGGCAGGCTGTCGGCATGGCGCTCAGCACGCACGACCACGTCGATGATCCGCATCGTTGCGTTCCCGGCTGTCACGTCGGGTCGGCGTTTTCCGGTTTCTGGGTCGGGCGGTTGGGGGCCGCGGTGGTCAGCCCAATACGGTCCAGAGTTGGTGGAAGCCGGCGGCGATCTGGCCCACCGACAGGTCTTGTCGACGCGCAGGCACCGCCGGCGGGCGGTGGTGATCAGGCGGGCGGCCACGTGCAGCACGCGGTAGCGGAAGGTGACGATCTTGCAGCGGCCCCGCTCCGTGGTCTGGGCGAAGCAGATCAGCTTGGTCCAGCAGGGTCAAATCGACCGCGGTGAGTACGACCTGCAGCCAGGCGGCGTTGTCGGCGAACCCGCGGCAGGGCAGGCTACGCATGCCAGTGGCCCTGGCCTCGCCGATGCGGTCCTCGACCCAGGCGTGCTGGCGGTGCCGCAGTTCGAGTCCGGGCGCCGCCAACGCCTGATCGAGCACCGTGACGTGATCGGCGGCGGTGTTCGACCCGGTATTTGCCCGCCCGCAGCAGCCCGGCCAACGCCTCCCCACCGGCGATGTCCGGGCGGTCCAAAAAACCCAGCAACGGGTGGAACCCGAACTCCGTTTCCACGTCGCCGCCGCGTTCTCCTTCTCGCTATGGGCGATCACCACGCTGGCGTCAAAGTCCAGCCGCAACTCCTGACCCAGATCCGGTGCCGCCCCAGCCACCCAGGCCCGCGCCCGGGCATCCGAGCGTGCCCGGGCCACCCCGGCCAGATGCTGCGGATCGACCCGGTTCAGTACCCGCCACGTTGTCGGCATCGACGCCACCGCACCGAACAACTCCGACCGATCGGCCAGCACCGAGATCCCGCTGATCGCGTCCGCGCCATCGGCTACCGCGACCGCCAGATCACAAAACACCCGCCCCGGCCGATGGATCGGCACCCCGTCATAGGTATCCAGCAGCGCCGCCGTCACACCATCGACCAGGCCGATCTCAACCGCCAACTCCCGCAACAGCCCTGACCCCGGCATGCGAGACCACCCGGACCCATCCGCGCTGACCTTGACCCGCCGGCCACCCTTGCTACGCTTCACCCGCAAAGTGCCTCTCTGCGAGGGATTTCTGGACTCTCGCAAGCCCAAGTCTCCCTTACAGAGCAGGCACTTTCGCATTCATCGACACGTGTCGCGCCCAACCCGGTGAACGAGCGAGGCTAACTGCCGACTTGCCTAGGATCTAACGAAATATCGGTGCGGGCCGACATCGACGCGCCAGTCCCAACCCTCGCCGACGTCGAGGGGACTGTAAATTTAGCGGTGTAACTCCTGAGGCTGAAGGAGCCACTGTGACTGATGTGATGACCGATGAGGACCGCCGCTCGGCGGTCGTGGCCGATGCCGGCGCCGCGGCGGCCGAGATGGACGAGCTGGACGAGC
>JBBSHJ010000135.1:0-7202 GCA_038253135.1 Mycobacteriales bacterium
CGCATGCGGGACCCCCAGGACCCAACGCCGGACCGCCAGGACCCAACGCCGGACCGCCCGGCATCCTCATCTCCACCATGAACGACCTGCCGGGATGGCAGATCGACACCGTCCTCGGTGAGGTCTTCGGCTTGACCGTGCACTCGCGCTGGTCGGAGGCGAGCTCAAGGGCATGACCAAGATGCTCGCCGAGGGACGGGTGTCGGCCACGAGCCGCCTGGTCGAGGAGGCCGCGGGGCGCGGGGCCAACGCCATCGTCGCGTTCCGGTTCGACACCTCCGAGCTCGGCAACACGTGGACCGAGATCTGCGCCTACGGCACGGCCGTCCGAGCCCGCCGGCTGACCGGCGCCTGAGCGGCGTACCCGTGCCGGATCAGCGCCCAGCCGGCGCGGTGACGTGGCAGGCCGCGACATGGTCCGGCGCGACCGGGTTGAGCGCCGGCGTCACCGTCTCGCAGACCGCCTCTGCCAGCGGGCACCGGAAGCGGAACCGGCAGCCGGGAGTGGGATCCACGACTCTCGGCGGCTCACCGCGATCGGCCGTTGCCTGCTCCGAGAGCGGGGCGCGGGGATCGGGTACGGCGGACAGCAGCAGCTGCGTGTAGGGGTGCTTCGGCTCGGCGAGCACGTCCTCGCTCGGCCCGGACTCGACGATGTAGCCGGCGTACATGATCATCAGCCGGTCGGCGACGTAGCGGGCACTGGCGAGGTCGTGGGTGATGTAGAGGACCGAGACGCCCTCGGTCTCGCGCAGCCGGCTCATCAGGTTGAGTAGCCCGACCCGGATCGAGACGTCCAGCATCGAGACCGGCTCATCGGCGATGATCAGGTCGGGCCGGTAGGCGATGGCCTGGGCGAAGCCGACCCGCTGGCGCTGCCCGCCGGACAGCTCGTACGGAAAACGGTCGAGGACGGTCTCGGCCGGCGTCAGTCCGACCGCCTCGAAGACGCGCCGGGCCTCGGCCCGCCGCCCGGCCGCGTCCAGGTCCGTGCGGTGCAGTTTCAGGGCACGGAGTACGCCGTGCGAGACGCGGAAGGCCGGGTTGAGCGAGGAGAACGGGTCCTGAAAGACCATCGGCATCGCGCCGCGATAGGCCAGGACCTCCTTGCGCGAGCGCATCCGCGAGACCGGCCGGCCCTTGTAATAGATCTCGCCGGACGTCGGGGGGTGCACCCCGGCCAGCAGGCGCGCGATCGTGCTCTTGCCGCTGCCGCTCTCGCCGGCGAGCGCCACGATCTCCTGCCGGCCGATCGCGAAATTGGCGTCGTCCACGGCGTGCAGCAAGTGGCGCCGGCCCAACCCGCCGATCCGGAAATGCCGGGTCAGGCCCTCGGTGCGCAGCAGCGGCGCCGAGTCCGCCGGCGCCGCGGCACCGGCAGCATCCGTGGCCGGGGTGCTCGTCATTTCGCCTCCCCGTCGTACAGCAGGCAGCGGGCCAGCGCGGATCCGGCCCGGTAGAGCTCGGGCTCGATCGTGTGGCATTTGTCCATGACCATCGGGCATCGCGGCGCGAAGCGGCATCCGGGCGGCGGCAGCGCCAGATCCGGCGGAGCCCCCGGGATCCCGGTGAGGGTGGTTTTCGGGCCGCGGATGGACGGGAACGCGTCGAGCAGGCCCTGGCTGTAGGGGTGCTGCGGGGAATCGAAGACGTCCCGCGTGTCACCGACCTCGACCGTCTGTCCGGCGTACATGACGACCAGACGGTCGGAGTAATGGCTGACCAGCGACATGTCGTGGGTCACGAAGACGACGGCAAAACCCAGCGCGTCCTGCAATTCCGAGATCTGCGCCATCAGGGACCGTTGCGCGACCACATCGAGGGCCGACGTCGGCTCGTCCATGATGACCAGGTCAGGCGTGAAGAGCAGGGCCATCGCGATCATGGCCCGCTGTCGCATCCCGCCGGAGAGCTGGTGCGGATAGCTCTTGAGGTGCACCGGATCGATGCCGACCAGCCTGAGCATCTCGGCCGAGCGCTCGCGAATCCTCGCCTTGGGCATCTGCTCGTGCGCCTTGACGGCATCGATGAACTGCGCGCCGATGGACTTGACGGGATTGAGCGCGTTCATGGCGCTCTGCATGACGACGGAGAAGTCCCGCCACCGCTGAGCCCGCAGCTCCCGGCTGCTCAGGCTGACCAGGTCGCGTCCCTTGAAGCGCACGCTGCCACCGGTGATGCGCGCCGGGGACGAGAGCAGCTGGGCGATGCCGAACAGCAGCGTGGACTTGCCGCATCCGGACTCGCCCACGACGCCGACGAATTCATTGGGCTCGACGTGCAGGTCGACGTGGTCGACGGCGACGACCTCTCCGCTCGAGGTCGCGTAGCTCACGGACAGGTCATCAACTTCCAGCAACGCCACGGCGGCCACGCCTCCTCACCGGTCGTAGGGCGGGATTGCTGACCTCGTCGAAGGCGTAGTTGAGCAGCGCGAACGCCGCCCCCAGCAGTGCGATGCACACGCCTGGGGCGACCGCCCACGCGTACTGGTTGGTCTGCAGCGCCTCATTGTTCTCGGCGAAATACAGGATGGTCCCCCAAGACAGGGCGTTCGGATCGCCGAGACCGATGAATTGCAGACCGGCAGCCGCGAGAACGGAATAGAGCGCGGCACCCAGGAACTGGGCCACGATGAGTGATGTCATGGTCGGCAGGACCTCGACCACGATGACGTAGAGCCGCCGCTCGCCGCGGGCGCGAGCGGCCTGCAGGAAATCCCGGTTGCGCAAGGACATCGTCTGCACCCGCATCTGCCGCGCGCCGTACGACCACCCGGTCAGCACCAGCACGGCGATCAGCACCGTGAGACTGCTCTTCTTGTACGCCGCGATCACGATGATCAGCGGGAAGGTGGGAATGACAAGGAAGACATCGATCAACAGCGACAGCACATTGTCCGCGACTCCCGCCAGATATCCGGCCGCGACGCCGACGATTACCGAGATCGCCGTCGCCAACGCGCCGGCGACCGCCGCGATCACCAGGGACTGCCGCGTCCCGTAGATCACCTGCGCCCACAGGTCCTGCCCGTAGGCCGTCGTACCGAGCAGGTGATGCGAGGACAGGCCCATGGAGCGGTCGTAGGCATCGGCCCGGGGGTCGTCATCGGTGAAGACACCCGGGAAGGCGGCGACGAAGCAGAAGATGAGCAGGAGTACGGCGCCCACGGTCGCCTTGCCGTTGGACAGCAGGATCCTGATGAAGCCGAGGCCACGGCGCCGCGTCGTCAGACCGGCCGCCGCCGTCCCGGCGTCGACCTGTGAGGTGACTATGCTCATCGCGCGGCCGCTTCAGTCACTGCGCGCCTGGCGAGGCTACGCATTCTGCCTCGTTCGCGGGTCGAGCAACGCCGTGACGATGTCGGCGAGGAGGACGGCGACCAGGACCGCAACGGTGATCAGCAGGAAGAGCGCCTGCATCAGCGGGAAGTCCTCGCCGGACACCGCCTGCAGGAGCATGAATCCGATGCCGGGATAGGAGAAGACGTATTCGACCAGGATGGCCCCGGAGATGACGAATCCCATCGACATGGCGAACCCGGTAAGGTTGGGCAGGATGGCGTTGCGCGCCGCGTAGTCGAACATGACGCGACGCGACGTCAGCCCCTTCGCCCGTCCCATCCGCACGTAGTCCTCGGCTAGCGTGGTGATCATGTTGTTTCGCATCGTCAGGATCCAGCCGCCGATCGAGGTGATCAGGATGGTGACGGCGGGCAGGATCGCGTGATCAATGGCATTGAGGAAGAAGTGCATCGACGGCTCGATCGTGATGCCCGGCGTGTAGCCGAACGCGGTCGGGAACCAGCTCAGCGACACCGCGAACACGAGCACGAAGACCATCGCGACCCAGAAATACGGGATGGCCGAGGTGACCACGAAGACCGGCGGCAGGATGCTGTCCAATGCGCCGCCCCGCCGCCAGGCCGAAACCGTGCCGATCAGGGTGCCGAGGAGAAAGGCCAGCAGCGTCGTGATGCCCACCAGCATCACCGTCCACGGCAACGCCGTCGCGATCTCCTTGGACACCGGGTTCGGAAAGTAGTAGGTGGAGATGCCGAACCGGCCGCGGAGGGTGTTCGCTAGATAGTCGAAGTACTGCAGGACGATGTTCTTGTTGTTGTGGATGCCGAACTGCGCCTCCAGTGCCTTGACCACCGTCGGGCTGACCCGACCCTTGTAGCGGGCGAAGATCGCCTCCGCCGGATCCCCCGGCATGAGCCGGGGGATCACGAAGTTGAGGGTCATGGCGGACCACAACGTCAACAGGAAGAAGCCCGCCCTCCGCAGCACAAACCTCATCGCGCCTACCTTCCGGAAGGATTATCGACCATCCCCGCGGCCGGATCAGTTCGGTGTCAGGTGCAGCAGTACCACGCCGAGATCGGGGACGCGGTACGGCGCGGGCTGCGCGTATTGGTCGTCCTTCGTGACCCAGCCCGAGAAGGCCTTGGTGTCGTACTGGTACCAGTCGACGGACTCGGTCACCGGAATGACCGGCACCTGCTCCAGCATGATCGCCTCGAGCTTCTTCACGATCGCCTGCTGCTCGGAGGTGCTACTCGCCGACGCGTACTGGTTGAGCAGGTTGTCCGCATTGGGATCGATGAAGCGTTCCCAGTTGGACGACGCCTGCTGGCCGATCGGCGCGGAGTTCTTCGAGTAGAGCAGCTCGCGCAGCTCGTAGTACGGCGTCGGGCCACCGTTCTCGGCGTCGTACGCGAGTTGGTACTTGCCCTTGAAGATGCGGTCGCCGTACTCGGTGCCGGACAGGTTGTCGATGGTGAGCTTGATGCCGACCTTGGCCAGGTTCTGCTGCACCACCTGCAGCGAGGCGACCCAGTCGGAGTTGCCGCCGACGTTCAGGATCGAGAATTCGAGCTTCTTGCCGTTCTTCTCCCAGACGTCGCCCGACTTCTTGTAGCCCGCCTTGGACAGGATGGAGCTGACCTTGTCCGGGTTGTACTTGTAGTCCCACTTCTTCTCCGCCGCGCCGTCCAGCCACGACGAGAAGGTGGGCGTGACGATTCCGGTCTGGTTGGCGGCCGGCTCGTAGCCGTACTCGCCGATGTTGGAGACCTTGTCGCGGTCGATGCCGTACGCCAGCGCCTGGCGGACGGCGACGTCCTTGAGCACCGGGTCCTTCTGGTTGATGAAGATCGCCACGTTGGACACCGGCGGGAACCAGTAGTGGTGATCGGGCTCGCCCTTCGTGTAAAACGCGTCGATGTTCGGGATGAACTGCCCGCCCCACTGCGCCTGGCCGGTCCTGAGATAGGTGTTCGCCGGATCGTTCGACGTGAACGCCGGGTAGTTGACCGTCGTCACCTTGGGCAGTCCGGGCTGCCAGTACGACGTGTTCTTCGTGTACTTGATGTTCTGCGGGGTGCAGTCATGCATCAGGTAGGCGCCGGTGCCGATCGGTTTGGCGTCCTTCTCGTTGATCGGATCCTTGATCTGCGACCAGACCTTCTGCGAGACGATGCCGACCTGGTCGGCAACGTAGTAGAAGTAGGGCACCGACGGGCTCTTGAACGTGAAAACCACGGTGGTCGCGTTCGGCGCCTTCACCGACGTGAGCACCGACCAGACCGCGTTGAGGTCCAGCGCCGGGTGGGCCTTCATCAGGTTGAAGGTGTAGGCGACGTCCGACGCGCCGAACGCGTCACCGTTGGTGAATTTCACGCCGGTGCGGGTTGTGAAGGTGAGCGTCTTGTTGCCGTTGCTCCAGGCGTACTTCGTCGCCAGCCAGGGCTTGGCCGGATCCTGGCTGCGCAGCGCGTTCACGAACATCAGCGGCTCGTAGATGATGCCGATGGACAGCCCGGTCGTCGACGGGTTGAACGGGTTGAAACCGCAGGTCCAGAGGCTGCCGGCCTCGTTGGAGATGGTGAGCGCACTGTTCTTGCCGCTTCCGCCACCTCCGCCACCGCTCGGCTGGCCGCTGGAGGCCTTGGTGCTGCCACCGCCGCCACCGCCGCCGCCGTTGCCGCCGCCTCCGCCGCTGCCGCCGGTCGTGGCGCCACCGCTGCACGCCGCGGCGAGCGTGAGCGCGCAGCCAAGAGCAATCGATACTGCCGCTTTCCTCGTGTGTCTCACCGGATTACCTTTCTGGGCGGGCCGGAGCCGTCGCCGGACCCCGGCGTGGCCTGTGCTGGCGATTGCGCTGCGAGAGCCGCATCGACGCGCGGGCGCGCATCGCGCGGCCCGATGGATTGTGCCTGCCGGCTGTAGGACCGGGCGGCCAGGACGAGCGCTCCGATCAGCGGGGCCTCCAGCGGGTGCTCGGCCCGCCTGAGATCGGGCGGGAAGGGCACGGCCGCATCGAGAGCCGACCGGATGGCCGGTCCGAGGATCTCCCAGGACCGCGTAAGCCCGCCGCCGATGACTACCCGCTCGGGATCGATGGCGTTGCAGAGATTGACCAGGTGCAGCCCAAGGATCCGAGCCAGTTGCTCCAGCGCCTCCCGCGACGGCTCCCCGCCGCCCGCGGCGAGCGCGCGGCCGCCGATCAACGCCTCGAGCGGAGCGGATCCGTCGAGCGCACGGCCCACCTCGGCGTAGCTGCTCAGGTTGTAGCCGATCTCGCCCGATGCGCCGTGCGCGCCCGGGAAGGATCGACCGCGGACCACGATCGCCACCGCCACACCGGTGCCGACGTTGACGTAGATTCCGGGATCGCACCCGGCGAGCGCTCCGCTCTCGACCTCGGCAACGGCGGCGGCCTTGACGTCGTTGACGACCTCGACCGGTACGTCGAAGGCGTCCGCCACGCGTGCCCGCAGGTCGATCTCCTGCCAATCGGCGACGGCCGGCGCGAGGGCGATGCGATCCCCCTGCGGCACGCCGAAGGTCGACGCCGCCGCCGCGACCAGCCGGACCGCTCCGACCGTCTCGACCAATTCCGCCGCGACCCGCAGCGCGTTGTCCACGCAGCGGCGGGCACCCAGGTCGGCGGCCGTCGCGATGGTGCGGCCGGCCAGCCGGCAGCCGTCGGCGCGCGCCACGGCCACCGAAGTCTTGGTGCCGCCGAAATCGAAGCCCAGCACCACAGGCGGCGACGTCATCGACGCTTGGCCCGTCGTACACCGTCCGAATGTGTCCGCATTGTCCGCTCTCGTCTCGTCACCGACGGGGTCTTGGCCCGAGTTTGTTAGGAACCTAACCTTCCAATCACCGGCCGACAAGGACCCCGGCGTTTCA
>JBBSHJ010000136.1:0-7134 GCA_038253135.1 Mycobacteriales bacterium
GCCCGATGACTCCGCACCGGCGATCGTCGGTGCGGCCGCCGACACCGAACCCGCCACCGAGATCTCCGGGCGCCGGCCACGGCTTCGGCGGGTCACCCGGCGCGAGCCGGGCCGACCGGTCCACCCGCCCGCCGATCCGGCTTCGCCCCCCACCGCGGAGCCCGACCCGGCGGAGCCCCACCCCGCGGAGCCCGACCCGGACCCAGCCGAGTCGCAACCCGCCGATGTCCACTCGGCCCACGACCGGCACCGTGCCGGCGTCACGCAGACCGCGATCCCGGCGTACCAGGACGATCCCGACTCCGATCCGGCGCTCGCGCACACGGTCAGCCCGCCCCGCCGCCAGCGGCGGCGGCGGCGCAAGCTGACGGCCATCGGCTTCGCTGTCCTCATCGTGGTCGTGGCCGCGGGCTACGGCGGCTGGCGCTGGACGCAGACGCAGTACTTCGTCGCGGCCAAGGGCAGCGGGCCGGTGACGCTCTACAAGGGCGTCGACATGCATGTCGCGGGGATCAGCTTCTACCACGCCGTGCGGCGCAGTGGCTTCGTGCTGGACGACCTCGTGCCGGCCGCCCGCGCCGACGTCCGCCACGGCATCACCGCGGACAGCCGCGACAAGGCCGTAACGGTCTACATAAGCATCATCAGCGGGCAGTTGCTGCCGACGTGCACGCCTTCGCCGCGGCCGAACGCCACGCGCCGCGGAGGATCAGCCTCGCCCGCGGCGCCATCGGCGCCCGCGGCCTCGTCGCCGTCCGGCGCCCCCCGGCCCGCCACGCCGAGCGGGAGTACGCCGGCGAGCAGCACGCGGGATTGTCGATGAGCGAGCACACGCCGAAGGCCGAGTTCGGCAGGTGATCCCGTCCCAGCTCCCTGCTGAGCTCACCGCCCGCCGGGCGGCAGGCCCGCCGCCCGGGCCGGACGGCAGGTTGAGCATGGTTGCCGACCGCGATTTCCTGCTGGAGTCAGCACGCGGTCGCGAGGAGGTCGCGCGATGAGTACGACGGCAGCGGCGGGCTCACGCTTTCGAGCCACCCGAACACCCGCGCAGCGCGCCGCGGCGAAGGCGGCCCGGCACTACCGCAACGTGGAGCTCGCCCTGCTGATCGGCGCGGCCTTCATCGTCGGCGCGGCGGCCACGATCGTCGACCTCAACTCCGAGTCGCACATCACCCTCGGCTTGCTCTACGCGCTCGGCGGTTTCGCGGTCGTCTGGTTCATAGCCCATCTCGCCGTCCGCCGGTGGGCCCGCTACGCCGATCCCATCTACCTGCCCATCACGGCGCTGCTGAACGGCATCGGCGTGGTCTTCATCCACCGCCTCGACCTCGCCTACGTCGACCGGGCCAAGCAGCTCGGCGAGAGCATTCCCGGCCCCGCCGCCCGCCAGCAGATCATCTGGATGCTGCTCGGTCTGGTCTGCTTCGTGATCGTGCTGATCATGATCAAGGATCACCGCGTGCTGGCCCGCTACAGCTACCTGCTCGGCCTGGCCGGACTCGCGCTCCTGGCCATTCCCGCGGTGCTACCCGCGAGTTTGAGCCAGGTCAACGGCGCGCGGATCTGGATCAGGCTCGGCGGCATGTCGGTGCAGCCCGGCGAATTCGCCAAGCTCCTGCTGATGGTCTTCTTCGCAAGCTATTTCGTCACCAAACGCGACGTGCTCTCGATCGCCAACCGCAGATTCCTCGGCCTGCCGCTGCCGCGGGCCCGGGACCTGGGCCCGGTGCTGCTGGCCTGGGGCGCCAGCCTGCTGGTCCTCGTGCGGGAGAGCGACCTCGGTACGTCGTTGCTGTTCTTCGGAATCTTCATCGTGATGCTCTACGTGACAACCGAGCGCATTTCCTGGTTGATCATCGGTCTGATCCTCTTCTGCGGCGGCGCGTTCGCGGCGTACGAGACCTTCGCGCACGTGCGGGAACGGATCACGATCTGGCTGCATCCGTTCCAGTACGCCAGCGGCAACGGCTATCAGATCGTGCAGGCGCGATTCGGCCTGGGGACCGGCGGTCTCTTCGGCACCGGGCTGGGGCTCGGGCAACCGCAGATGGTGCCGTTCGCCAACAGCGACTTCATCACGTCCACCATCGGGGAGGAGCTCGGCATGTTCGGCCTGGTCGCCGTGCTGGCCCTCTACGCGATCATCGTGATGCGCGGCTTCCGGGCGGGGATCGCCATCCGCGACGAGTTCGGCAAGCTCTTCGCCACCGGTCTCGCCTTCGGCATGGGATTCCAGGTCTTCATCATCGTCGGCGGCGTCACCAAGCTCATCCCGCTGACCGGCCTCACCACCCCCTTCCTCTCCCAGGGCGGTTCCTCGCTGGTCGCCAACTACGTCCTGATCGCGCTGCTGCTGCGGATCACCCACACCGCCCGCGATCCGCAGCGCGTCCTTCCCCCGGATCCCAACGACGAGCGTCCGGCCTGGGCCGCGGCCGACAGTGGAGCAGCGCGATGAACCGGCCGATTCGTCGCGTCGTCGTCGCGGTCGTGATCCTCCTGCTGGCGCTCGTCGGCAACCTGACCTACGTGCAGTTCGTCAAGGCAAAGGCCCTCGCGACCGACCCGGCCAACGTCCGCGTCCTGATTTCCGACTACAGCTACCAGCGGGGCTCGATCATCGCCGACGGCACCGCGGTCGCGTCGTCGGTCAAGACCACCGACCGGCTCACCTACCTCCGCCGCTACTCCGACGGGCCGGCGTACGCACCGGTCACCGGGTTCGACTCGCTGATCTACTCCACCGCCGGCATCGAGCGCACCGAGAATTCCACGCTGACCGGCAACAACGACAAACTCGCCCTGCGCAACCTCAAGTCCCTGCTCACCGGCAAGCAGCGGCGCGGCGGCAACGTCGTGCTCACCGTCAACCGGGACGCGCAGGAGGCGGCCTACCGCGGGCTGCAAGGACACAACGGCGCCGCCGTGGCGCTGAACCCCAGGACCGGCGCCATCCTCGCGATGGCCAGCACACCGTCCTGGGACCCGAACACGCTGAGCTCGCACGACCCGCAGCAGATCCGGACGACGTACAACCGGCTCATCAAGGACCCCGCCGATCCGCTGCTCGACAAGGCGATCAGCGCGACCTACCCGCCCGGCTCGATCTTCAAGACCGTCGTCGCCGCCGCGGCGCTGTCGGCCGGCAAGACGACGCCGGACACCCGGATCCCCGCACCCGACGGCTATCAGCTGCCCGGCTCCTCGCACGTGCTGCACAACTTCCAGGGCGAGACCTGCGGCAACGGCCAGACCGACACGCTCATCCACGCCTACGCCATCTCCTGCAACACCGCGTTCGCCGGGCTCGGCGTGCAGCTCGGTGAGCAGGCGCTGCGCGAGCAGGCGAAGAAACTCGGCCTCGACACCGGTTCGTTCACCATGCCGCTCAACGTCGCCCGCAGCACGGTCGGCGACATCAGCGACGCCGCCAGCCTGGCGCTGAGCTCGATCGGCCAGGACAACGTGCAGATCACGCCCATGCAGGCGGCGATGATGGCGGCGGCGGTAGCCAACGACGGCACCCTGATGAAGCCCTACCTCGTCAAGCAGACCGAGGCCTCGGACCTCGCGGTCGTCAATCGCACCGAGCCCAAGGTGATGAGCAAGGCGATGACCCCCGCCGTCGCACGGCAGGTCGGCACGATGATGCGCGCGGTGGTCACCGACGGCACCGGCCGAGGCGCCGCCCTCACCGGCATCGAGGTCAGCGGCAAGACGGGTACGGCGGACAACGCTCCCGGCAAGGCGGCGCACGCGTGGTTCATCGGCTACGCCCCCGGCAAGGACGTCGCCGTCGCGGTGTTCCTCGCCAACGCGGCCGGCAGCGGGAACGACGTCACCAGCGGCGGGACGGCCGGCCCGATCGCGAGCAGCGTGATCAAGGCGGTCGTGAACAGCAAGGGCGCGCACTGATGGCGCTGTCCAACGAGACGATCCTCGGCCGGCGGTACGCGCTGCGGGCGCGCATCGCGGTCGGCGGGATGGGCGAGGTCTGGCGGGCCGAGGACACCCTGCTGCACCGGATCGTGGCCGTGAAGGTGCTCAAGTCCGAGCTCTCGTCGGACCCGTCGTTCATCGACCGCTTCCGGGCCGAGGCGACCACGACGGCGGCCCTGTCGCACCCCGGCATCGCGGGCATCTTCGACTATGGCGAGGTGCGATCCGGCGATGAGCCGCCGGTCGCCTACCTGGTCATGGAGCTCGTCAGGGGTGAGCCGCTCTCGGCCATCCTCGCCGCCGAGGGCCGCCTGCCCGTCGCGCGCACCCTGGGCATCGTCGGGCAGGTGGCGACGGCGCTGCAGGTCGCGCACGCGAAGGGCATGGTGCACCGCGACATCAAGCCCGGCAACGTCATCGTCTCCCCCGACGGCGCGGT
This sequence comes from Mycobacteriales bacterium, assembly GCA_038253135.1. Lineage (GTDB taxonomy): Bacteria > Actinomycetota > Actinomycetes > Mycobacteriales > QHCD01 > JBBSHJ01. The sequence continues at coordinate 4,379 of JBBSHJ010000136.1, forward strand.
CAAGGTGACCGACTTCGGGATCGCGAGGGTCGCGTACGCCGTACCGCTCACCGAACACGGCATGGTCGTCGGGACCGCGCAGTACTTCTCCCCCGAGCAGGCCCAGGGCGAGGTCGTGGCCACCGCGAGCGACATCTACTCCCTCGGCGTCGTCGCCTACGAATGCCTCGCCGGCCGGCTGCCGTTCGTGGCCGAGAACCCACTCACGGTGGCTCTGATGCAGATCCGCGACGAGCCGCCGCCGCTGCCGGCCGACGTGTCACCGGCTGCGCGCACGCTCGTGATGCGGTGCCTCGCCAAGTCGCCGCGGCAGCGCTACCAGACCGGCGGCGAGCTCGCCGGTGCCGTCCGGGTCGCGCAGACCGACCCGAACGCGGCCCTGCGCCGCGCCGCGGAGCCGGCACCGGTGCCGGCTCTCGGCGGCCTGGCCCGGCCGCTGCACCGCAGCCCGATGGTCGGTCCGGAGCGTGGGTCGGGGTCCCGACGGACCCGGTCCGACCACCGGCGCGACGCGCCCGCGTCTCGCCCGGCCACGTCCGTCCCGCCGGCCGTCATCGCCCCGTCCGGCGGCCGCCGGGGTGTGGTGATCACGTCACTGGTCGTGATCATCGTCGGCGTGCTGGTGCTGGTGGTCCTGCTCGTGCTGAAGCGCTCGGGCAACGGCGCGGTCGGAAGCTCGGGAACATCCGGGATACTGGAGCCAGCCACGCCGGGCCACGAGGCCGCTGCGGGGCTCGACCATGCTGGCGACCACCTCGGGCGAACCAGCAGCGGAGGGGGATCGGCGACCGTGCTCGACCGCTGGACCGCGCACAGTCCCGCCGTCCCCGTCCCCGTCCCCGTCGGCCCGGAGAGCGCGCGGTGACCGGGCCGAAGGAGCCGGCCGAGCGGCGCACCCTCGGTGGCCGCTACGAGGTCGGTGGGCTGCTCGGCAGCGGCGGCATGGCTGAGGTGCACTCCGGCCGTGACGTCCGCCTCGGCCGCCGGGTCGCGATCAAGATCCTGCGCCCGGACCTGGCCCGCGACCCGTCGTTCCTGACCCGTTTCCGCCGTGAGGCCCAGGCCTCCGCGTCGCTGAACCACCCGTCGATCGTCGCCGTCTACGACACCGGCGAGGATCCCACCGGGCCCACGCCGTACATCGTCATGGAATTCGTCGAGGGCCGCACACTGCGCGACCTGATGCGCGCCGAGGGCCTGCTCGAGCAGCGCCGGGCGGCGGAGATCACCAGCGAGATCTGCGCCGCCCTGGATTTCAGCCACCGCAACGGGATCGTGCACCGCGACGTCAAGCCCGGCAACGTGATGATCACCGACACCGGGGCCGTCAAGGTGATGGACTTCGGTATCGCGCGGGCGATGACGGACTCCGCCGCGACGATCACCTCGACGGCCCAGGTCATCGGCACCGCGCAGTACCTCTCCCCCGAGCAGGCGCGGGGCGAGTCCGTCGACGCCCGCTCGGATGTCTACTCCACCGGGTGCCTGCTCTACGAGCTCCTGGTCGGCGAGCCGCCGTACACCGGCGACTCCCCGGTCGCGATCGCCTATCAGCACGTCCGGGAACAGCCGATCCCGCCCAGCGAGCGCAATCCCGAGATTCCGGAGTCGATGGACCGGATCGTGCTGCGGGCGATGGCCAAGGCGCCGGACCAGCGCTACCAGAGCGCCGCGGAGATGCGCGCAGACCTGCAGCGGGCCATCGCCGGCCAGCCGGTCGAGGCCGCCCCGGTCGCCGTCGCGGAGGCCCGCACATCGATCGTCTCGACCGTGCCGGCCGCCGCCGCGGGCGCCGCCGTCGCCGGTACGACGTACGACACGGACGCGGACCGGCGCAAGCGACAACGTGCCGTCGGCTTCGCCCTGCTCGCGATCGGCGTCATCGCGCTGTTTATCGCCGCCGCAATCTTCGGGCCCCGGCTGTTCAAGGAGAACCACAAGGCCGGAGGCGTCGCACCGTCGTCCAGCACGTCCTCGCCGACCCCCACGACGCCGTCGCCAACTCCGACGACGCCGCCCAGCACCACGCCGCCCAGCACCACGCCGCCCAGCACCACGCCGCCCAGCACCACGCCGACAAAGACGACCCAAAAGGTTCCCCTCGTCCGGGTGCCCGACCTCAGCGGCAAGACGCCGGATGAGGCCAAGACGGCGCTGCGCCACGTCGGGCTGAAGCTCAACCCCGACGTCCGGAACCAGCCCAGCGACGAGGGGTCCAAGGGCAAGGTGGTCGGCCAGAAGCCGCCGTTCGGCCAACGGATCCGCAAGGACGCGCAGGTGTCCATCTTCGTCGGCGGCGGGCCGGCGAAGGTGACAGTCCCGCTGGTGAATGGCCTGTCCCTCGAGGACGCGCAGAGGGCGCTGATCAACGCCGGCCTCAAGGCCGACCCGAACACTTTCGCGAAGCGCAGCACCACGGCAGCGGGCACCGTCCTTAACAGCCAGCCCGCTCAGAACACCCTGGTCGACAAGGGCAGCTCGGTCGTGCTGGTGGTCTCCACCGGCACCGTTCCGGTGCCTGACGTGCACGGCATGAGCGAGGAGCAGGCCCGCGCCAAGCTCAACGAGAGCGGCTTCTACAACATCGACGCGCCGACAAAGCAGAGCAGCGAGGCGGTCGGGACCGTGATCGACGAGAACCCGCGCGCCGGGGTGGACGCGGCCCCGACCAGGCACATCACCATCACCATCGCCGAGGCACCGCCGACGACCACGCCACCGCCGACCAGCTCCGCCCCGCCGCCGACGACCACGCC
>JBBSHJ010000137.1:0-6900 GCA_038253135.1 Mycobacteriales bacterium
GCTCGGCGAGCGTCCACGGCGACGACCCGGAGATGGACATTCACCGAGTCTTTCATGCCTGAGCAATCGTGTCGCGATCGTAATCGAGGGTGCGTGTTGCTCTCTGCTACTTGAGGTGTATACGGGCGGGCGCGCACCCATGCTCCTCACAGATCCGGGGTGAGCGATCCATCTGCCTTCTTGCCTGCCGGCGACACCGGCCAAGCCCGTCATCCACAGCATCGGTCGCCGTCCACAGGTTGCGCCGGACTGCCCTGGATGCGCCCGCACGCTCCTAGCGTCTGAGTGGTGCGCGTCTGGTATCCGGGGAGCGATCGCGAGGCGTTCGGTCCGATTCGACGTCGGCAGCGGCAGACCGATGCCGATGCGGAGCTGGCTCGGTCCCGCCTGGTCCGCCTGGTGCGCGCCTCGGGCGGCCCGAGCGCCGCGCGCACCGGCGGCTGGCTGCCGGAGTGGGCGCACGACGTATCCCCGCGTGACGTGCCTCCACCCGAGGTGGCCCTCGCCGCGGTGACGAGCACGGAAGGACAGCAGCGGATGCCGGATCCAGACGAAGAATCCGAGGACGAAGCCGGGGTGCCTGAGGCGGGCGGGGCCGGCGACGGCGACCGTGCTCCCGCGCCGACGACGGGCGCATCCGCCACGGTCCGCGCGAGCCTCTGGCGGTTCGATCCCGGCCGCCGCGCTGCCCTCGTCGCCGTTCTCGCGGCCCTGGTAGCGGCCGCCATCTCCGCCGCCATCGCGTGGCACCTCAAACCGGTGCAGCGCTCGATCGGGACGGGCTCGATGGGGACGGGGTCGATCGGGACGGGGATGGTCGCGACGACGCCGGCCCGTTCGGACCGCCCGAGCGCCCGGCCGGGGACGATGAGAGCGTCCGGGACGCAGTCGACGCCGTCGACGCCTGCCTCGGTCGTCGTCTCGGTTGTGGGCGAGGTGAAACGGCCCGGCGTCTACCGGCTGGCGACCGGCGCCCGGGTCGCCGATGCGCTGCGGACCGCCGGGGGAGCGAGCGGTCCGGGTCGGATCGGTCCGCTGAACCTGGCCGCCCTCGTGTCCGACGGGATGCAGATCGTCGTCGCGGGCAAACAGAGCACGGTGCTCACCGGTCCAGGTCCGCCGGCGCCGGGCGCCACGGCGGCCGGCGCCGCCGGGACCTCGCCCGCTGGCACCACCGGGACGATCGACCTCAACACCGCGACCCTGTCCGACCTCGACGCATTGCCGGGAGTCGGACCCGTGACCGCGGCGCGGATCCTGGACTGGCGCACGGCAAACGGCCGGTTCCACACCGTCGACGAGCTCCGCGAGGTCAGCGGGATCGGCGATGCGAAGTTCGCCCAGATCGCGCCGCATGTCCGGGTCTAAACGGCTGGACGCGCGGCTGCTGCCTGCGGCGGCCGGGGTCTGGGCGATCACGGCTGCCGCGCCGTCCCTCGGAGCGGAGGCCTGCGTCGGCGTCGGCGTGGCCGGTGGCCTCGGCTGTGCGGCGATGCTCGTCGTGCGGCTGCGATGGGCGGCCGGGGTCGCGCTCGCGCTCGGATTCGTGGCTGCGGCCGCGGCTGCGCTGGCGGTGCGGCTGCACGTGCGCGACCTGTCGCCGCTCGTCGATCTCGCCTCCGACCGGGCGGTCGCGACGGCCCGGGTCCGGCTGACCGCAGACCCGCGAGCGATGGCGGGCGGTTTCGGCCCAGATCGCGTCGCCGTCGAGGGCACCGCGACCGACGTGATCGCGCGGGGCAACCGGTGGCGGCTCTCGGAGCCGGTCACGATATTCGCCGACGCCGGCGATTGGGGCGAGCTGGTGCCGAGCCAGCGAGTGACGGTCTTCGCGGAGCTGCGCCCGGTCTACGCCGGTGACCTCGACACCGCGGTTCTGATCGCGCGCGGCCCGCCGCGGGACGTGTCTGACCCGTCGCCCGTGCAGCGCGGCGCGGGCCGGCTGCGCACCGGTCTCCGCGACGCGGCGAGCGGGCTGCCCGCCGGTGCGCGCGGGCTGGTCCCCGGCCTGGTCGACGGCGACGTCTCCCGGATGCCCGAGCAGCTGACCGCCGATTTCCGCACCACAGGGCTGACCCACCTGACCGCGGTGTCCGGAGCGAACGTCGCGATCGTGTGCGGCGCGGTCCTTTTCGCCGTACGCCGCGGCCTGCGACTCGGCCCGCGGGTCAGCGCGGTGCTGGCCGGGCTGGCATTGGCCGGCTTCGTCATCCTGGCCCGACCGCAACCGAGCGTCGTGCGCGCGGGGGTGATGGGCGGCCTCGCCCTCGCCGCTTTGGCCTCGGGCCGCCGGCGCGCGGCCCTGCCGGCACTGTCCGCCGCAGTGATCCTGGTCGTCGGAGCCCAACCCGCGATGGCGCGCTCCATCGGGTTCGCCCTCTCGGTGCTGGCGACGGTGGCCCTGCTCCTCGTCGCGCCGCCGCTGGCGCGCTGGGTGGCGCGACACGGCGTACCGATGTGGCTGGCCGCGGCGATCGCCGTCCCGGTCGCGGCGCACCTCGTCACGGCGCCCCTGATCGCATCCATCAGCGGCCAGGTGAGCCTGGTCGCGATCCCGGCCAACCTGCTCGTTGCGCCCGCGGTTGCCCCCGCGACGATCCTCGGCGTGGTTGTCGCGCTGGTCTCGCCGATCTCCGGTTCGCTCGCGCGCGCCGTTGCGTGGCTGGCGAGCTGGCCGGTGCGGTGGCTGGTGGCCGTCGCGACCCGGGGAGCGGCGGTGCCCGATGCCGCGCTGGCCTGGCCGTCGGGCGCGCGCGGTGCGTTACTGCTCGCCGTGGTGATGGCCGGCGGCGCGGCGGTGCTGATCCGGTCGAGACCGGTCCGGCACGTGGCCGCGGCGAGTGCCCTCGGCGTCGGCCTTGTGGCCTTCCCGCTCCGCTGGATCTCGCCCGGCTGGCCGCCTCCTGGGTGGGTCATCGCGGCCTGCGATGTCGGTGAGGGCGACGGTCTGGTCATCAGGGTGGGCGGCGGTGCCGGCATCGTCATCGACACGGGGACCGAGCCGGCTGTGGACGACGCCTGCTTGCGCGGGCTCGGGGTGAGGCGGGTGCCGCTGCTGGTGATCACCCACCTGCACGCGGACCATGTGGGCGGCGTGACCGGTGCCATGCACGGCCGGCCGGTCGGCGCGATCGTGACCGGTCCGCTGCGGGATCCGCCAGGGGCGTGGCGCGATCTCGTTCAGGCGGCTGCCACCCGCGGGTTGCCGGTGTTGCAACCGCATCCGGGGAAGTCCTGGCAGATCGGGCCGGTGCAGCTGACGGTGCTGGCGCCGCGCGCAGCCTTTCACGACACCCATTCCGATCCCAATAACTCATCGCTGATCCTGCGGGCGCGCGCCGCCGGACATACGATCCTGCTCGCCGGCGACGCCGAGATCGAGACCGAGCGCGCGATGCTGCGCGACCACGTCGACGTGCGGGCCGACATCCTCAAGGTCGGCCATCACGGATCGGCCTACTTCGACCCTCGTTTCGTCGAGTCGGTCGGCGCACGGCTGGCGATCATCTCGGTCGGTGCCCGTAACGACTACGGACACCCGGCACCGTCGCTGCTGTCGGAGCTCTCCGCGGACGGCATGTCCATCGCGCGCACCGATCGGCTGGGGGACCTGGCCGTCACGGCGACCGGGCCGGAGCACAACCTTGCCGTCGTCGGGCACCATGGCGCCGTCCGCACCAGGAGTCCCGGCCGCGGCACCGGCGCACTCCCGCCCGCCCCGGAGCTGCGGTCGGACCGCCGTGCCACGATGGTCGGGTGCCTGACGACTCGCTGCTCGCCCCCGTGCGACTGGTTACCGGCGAGGAGGAGTTGCTCGTCTCGCGTGCGGTCGCCGACGTCGTTCGGGCCGCGCGCGCCGCCGATCCGGACGCCGACATCCGCCGCATCCCGGCCGCCGGAGCCGAGCTGGCCGACGTGATCGAGCTGCTCAGCCCGTCGCTCTTCGGTGAGCGGCGGGTCGTGGTGATCGAGTCCGCCCACGAGGCGCGCGCGGACCTCGCGAAGGTGATCACCGACTACGCGGCCGACCCGATCGACTCGACGTGCCTCGTCGTGACCCACAAGGGTGTCGACGCCTCGCGGCCGGGTTCGCGCGGAGCACCTCGCTCCTCGGCGGCCGGCAAGACGCCGGCGGCGGGCAGGGCCAAGGCGGCTCCCACCCGTCGGGCGACCTTGCTCGATGACCTTCGCAGCGCCGGAGCGATCGAGGTGGCGTGCGACCGGGTCCGCTCCGAGGAGCGGGTGGGTTTCGTCCGGGCGGAGGTACGCCGGGCCGGCGGCTCGATCGGGGCGAGCGCGGCGGCCGTGTTGCTCGACGCGGTCGGCAGCGATCTGCGGGAGATCGCCGCCGCGTGCGAGCAGCTCGTCGTCGACAGCGGAGCCGGCGGCGACGGCAGCGAGGGTGCCGTCCGGGCCGGCGAGATCGATGCCGCGACGGTCCGCCGCTATTACCGGGGTCGGGCGGAGGTCACCGGCTACGCCGTGTCCGATCGCGCCGTCGTCGGAGATGTCGCCGGCGCGTTGGAGACCCTGCGCTGGGCGTTATCCGTCGGCGTCGCACACGTGCTGATCGCCGATGCGCTCGCTGACGGAGTGCGCACGGTGGCGAAGGTCGCCGCCGCCGGCCGCGGAAACCCCTATCAGATGGCGAGCTCGCTCGGACTACCGCCGTGGAAGGTGAAGCGGGCGCAAGGTCAGGCGCGCGGCTGGACCGAGCCCGGGCTGGTGCGGGCGTTGGCGGTCGTGGCCGCCGTCAACGCCGACGTCAAGGGTGTCGCGGTCGATGCGTCGTACTCACTGGAGAAGGCGGTGTGCAAAATCGCCGCCGCCCGCGGGACCGGCTGAGCCGTCGGCGGGCGGTTGCGCGGGCTCAGATCGAGGCGGCCCGGCTGGCCAGCGCGGACTTGCGGTTGGCCGCCTGGTTGCGGTGGATGACACCCTTGCTGGCGGCCTTGTCGAGGGCGCGGGTGGCACCCCGCATCGCGGCCACGGCCACGTCCTTATCGCCGGAGTCAGCGGCCTCGTGGAAACGGCGGACCGACGTCTTGAGCGAGGACTTCACGGCCTTGTTGCGCAGCCGCGCCTTCTCGTTGGTCTTGATCCGCTTGATCTGGGACTTGATGTTTGCCACGCGTCAGCCTTCACCGATCGTTGAGTGCCTGGGTCTGGATTGCCTGGGACTGGGTTGACTAGGTCTGGATTGTCCCAGACTGCTCCAGAAGCGGCGCGTCCGGATGACGGGCCCCGCGACGAGCAAGGATATCAGCCGCTCCACGGCGTACCCAAACGCGCGCGAGCGGCGGACCGGCTGCGGCCGCCGGTGCAGCGCGACCGAACTGTCGTTCAGCCGACCGCCTTGGCGAAGGCGCGGGTCCCGTGCGTTCCCATTCAGCGCGTACGCCGTGCGCTTGCGGACCCGTGGCCTCGGTCATCCCGAGACGGTCACCGCCCCACTGGGCCGACCGCAACGGGGTTTCCGCGTGCGACCATGGACGGCAGCACCTCGTCCCGCCCGATCCTCGATCAGAGACCAGAGAGATGCCCGCAGTGAGCGCCGCACCCGATTCATCAAGGCGAAAACCGGTACCGGTCAGATACACCGACCCGACCACGATCCGGAACTTCTGCATTATCGCCCACATCGACCACGGCAAGTCCACGCTGGCCGACCGGATGCTCGAGGTGACCGGCGTGGTCATGGGTCGCCAGATGCGCGCGCAGTACCTCGACCGCATGGACATCGAGCGCGAGCGCGGCATCACGATCAAGTCGCAGAACGTTCGGCTGCCCTGGGCCGGGCACGTGCTGGATCTCATCGACACGCCCGGGCACGTGGACTTCACCTACGAGGTGTCCCGCTCGCTCGCCGCGTGCGAGGGCGCGGTGCTGCTGGTCGACGCGGCGCAGGGCATCGAGGCCCAGACGCTGGCCAACCTCTACCTCGCGATCGAGAACGACCTGACCGTGATCCCGGTGCTCAACAAGATCGATCTCCCGGCCGCGCAACCGGATCGGTACGCCGCCGAGATCGCCAACATCATCGGCGGCGATCCGGACGACGTGCTCAGGGTCAGCGCGAAAACCGGTGAAGGCGTGCGCGAGCTGCTCGACCGTGTCGTGCGCGACGTACCGTCCCCGACCGGCGACGCGACCGCGCCCGCGCGGGCGATGATCTTCGATTCGGTCTATGACATCTATCGCGGCGTCATCACCTACGTCCGAGTCATCGACGGACATATCAACGGGCGCCAGCGGATCAAGATGATGTCCACCGGTGCGACCCACGAGCTGCTGGAAATCGGCGTCATCTCACCCGAGCCGAAGCCCACCGAGGGACTGTCCGTCGGCGAGGTCGGCTATCTCATCACCGGTGTCAAGGACGTCCGGCAATCGCGGGTGGGCGACACCGTCACCGACGCGGTCAAGCCGGCCGAATCCGCGCTGGGGGGATACCGTGATCCGAAGCCGATGGTCTATTCCGGCCTCTATCCGGTCGAGGGCACCGACTATCCGATCCTGCGTGACGCGCTTGACCGGCTGCGGCTCAACGACGCGGCGCTGCATTACGAGCCCGAGACGTCGACCGCCCTGGGCTTCGGTTTCCGGTGCGGCTTCCTGGGGCTGCTGCACATGGAGATCGTGCGCGAGCGGCTGGAGCGGGAATTCGACCTCTCGCTGATCTCGACCGCACCCAACGTCGTCTATCGGGTCGTCACCGAAGATGGCGCCGAGCTCATCGTGACCAATCCCAGCGACTGGCCCGACGCCAAGATCACCGCGACCTACGAGCCCGTCGTGAAGGCCATGCTGATCGCACCGAGTGATTACGTCGGCGCGATCATGGAGCTGTGCCAGTCCCGGCGGGGCTCGCTGGACGGGATGGATTACCTCTCCGAGTCC
>JBBSHJ010000138.1:0-6845 GCA_038253135.1 Mycobacteriales bacterium
GTCGTACCGCGATATTCCGATTCGGTCGCGTCCTCGGGCGAGAGATCGTCGATCCGCCAGCCTGTCGACGTGCTGGCCGACATGACGTTGCGCAGAACGCCGCGCCCGTCGAGATAGTGCACCCGCAGCCGAAGGGCCGACGTGCGGCTGCCGGGTAACACCCGCACGAGTGCGGTAAAACCGAAGACAGCCGTGAAATGCAGGACAACGACGAGCCCGGCCAGCAACGGCAACCCGGCTCCCGCGGCCATGCCGATCCCGGCGGTCTCCCACACGGCCGCCGCCGTGGTCAGACCCCGGACCGCTCCCTGCCGGGTGAGGATCAGGCCGGCGCCGAGAAAGCCGATGCCCGAAACGATCTGTGCGGCAACACGTGACGGGTCGAGCATCACCTCGCCGTTCACCAGCACGTCGGCGAAGCCGTACTTGCTCACCAACAACATCAACGCCGCCGTCGTACCGACGATGGTCTGGGTACGCAGTCCCGCGGCCTTGCCACGCATCTGCCGCTCGAGACCGATCAGAGCCGAGAGACCGAAGGCCAGCAGCAACTCACCGACCTGGCGCCAGCCCTGACCATGGCCGGCGGCCAGGGCAAGGTCCACCGACATGCGGACCATTGGTTCGGGTGGCATCGCCTAGCACCCTACGCATCGCGAAGCGCGGCCGCCCGCAATGCGGCACCGGCCCTTGGGCCGATCGCCGGCCCACGTCCTACCCTTCGCTGATGGCCGCCTTCATCGCGCGTGAGCCGCCACCGCGGCTGCGGGGGCTGATCACGCGGCTCTGGTACGGAGCGGACGCCGGGTCCGCCGGAGGCGAGCTCAAGCTGCCCGCCCTCGACCACCAGCTGTTGATCAACCTCGATGCCGACCGGCTCACCTACCGGGAGGGTCACACCGGAGCGCGCGCCCCGAGCGGCGTCGGCCTCGCGGTCGTGACACAGCGCGCGGTCGAGCTGGATCGCGCGGAGCAGCGCCGTATCGCCGGCGCCGTCCTGGCGCCAGGGGCGATCCCGCTGCTGTTCGGCGTGCCCGCCGCGGCGCTCTCAGAGCCGCTGGTCGACGCGACCGAGTTCTGCGGTCCGGACGCAGGCGAGTTGCGAGAGCGCTGCCTCGACGTGACCGACGCCGACGGCGTACTCGCCCTGCTGGCCGACTTCCTCACCCCGGCGGCGAGCGTGGATGCCGACGCCGGACTCATCGCGGCGCTGCGGCTGCTGGCCGCTGGCCGGCCGGTCGCCGACGTCGCCGAGCGGATCGGGCGCAGCGAGTCTGGTCTGCTGCGGGCTTTTCACCACGGCGTCGGCCCGACACCCAAACGCGCGCAGCGGCTGCTTCGACTCCGCCGTACCGTCCGCGCGGTGCGGGCGGGCACCGACATGGCGTCGGTCGCGCACGTGCTCGGGTACGCCGATCAGGCCCACCTCACTCACGACTTCGTGGATCTGACCGGCCTGACGCCGGGAACCTATCGCCGCGGCTTCGGCCCCGCCCCGATGCACGTGCCGCTGCCAACCGGCTAAGCCCACGTCGTACGACCCGACCGTGACGGATTCCGACAAGACGGCGACCCGGATCCGCGATCAGGATGTCGACATGAGCGACGGGATCGAATTCACCGGCGTTACGCCCTACCTCTACTACCCCGATGGCGATGCGGCCGCGGAGTGGCTGCAACGGATCCTGGGACTCGGGCCGGCCCGGCGGATGCCCGGCTCCGACGGCTCGTGGGCCGAGGGTGAGGTCGCGGTCGGACCGGCGCGGGTCGACATCAGCGGCGGCCACGACCCCGGCCAGCGCGGCGGTCAGGGCACCCTCCTCATCGTCGGAGTGAACGACGTCGACGCGCAGTACCGGCGGATCAAGGCGGCCGGTGTCGCGATCGATCCGCCGCGGGACGAGGCCTACGGCCCGCGGACCTGCCACGTCGACGATCCGTGGGGCTACCGCTGGTACTTTCTGGCAGGGCGAGTCGCAGTACTGACCGGCAGCGCTACGGTCGAACCATGGCCGAAACGATGCCCGCCGTCGGATTCCGCGCGCCGCAACCCATCGATGCGACGGACGCGCTGATCGACGCCGAGGTGCCGGTGCCCGTTCCCGGAGCGCGGGATCTGCTGGTCGAGGTAAGGGCCGTCTCGGTGAATCCGGTCGACACCAAGGTGCGACGACGACCGGTCGCGGACGACAGCTTCAAGATCCTCGGGTGGGACGCCTCCGGGGTGGTGGCTGCCGTCGGCGACGAGGTCAGCCGATTCTCCGTCGGCGACGAGATCTACTACGCCGGCGCCATAAACCGGCCCGGCTGCGACGCGGCGTACCACCTCGTCGACGAACGCATCGTTGGCCACAAGCCACGCACGCTGACGCACGCCGAGGCGGCGTCGCTGCCGCTCACGGCGATCACGGCTTGGGAGTCGCTCTTCGACCGCCTGGGGGCGCGGCCCGGTGACGACCGGGTGCTGATCATCGTCGGCGCCGCGGGCGGGGTGGGGTCGGTCATGGTGCAGTTGGCGCGGGCGCGCACGGATCTCACGGTCGTCGGTACGGCGTCCCGTCCCGACTCGAGGCGGTGGCTCGAGGAGCTCGGCGTGCATCACGTCATCGATCACCGGCGGACGCTGGCCGACCAGATCGAGGAAATCGCGCCCTACGGTGCCGCCTATCTCTTCAGCCCGTACAGCACCGGCCGCGCCGGCGATTTCGCCGCTGCCCTTGCCCCGCAAGGCCACCTGGTAGCCATCGATGATCCGGAGGAATTCGACATCACCGCATTCAAGGCCAAGTCGATCTCCTTCCATTGGGAGTCGATGTTCACCCGACCGGTCTTCGAGACGCCTGACGTCGCCGAGCAGGGAAGGCTCCTCGACCAGGTCGCCGCGCTGGTCGAGGACGGGAAGGTGCGCCACACGATGACGCGCGCCGTTTCCGGTATCACGGCGGCCAACCTGATCGACGCGCACCGGGAAATCGAGACGGGTCGGATGATCGGCAAGCTCGTGCTCATCCGCGACTGACGATCAGCGCACCCCGACCGGCCGGAACTGGATGCTGATCCGTGGTCCGACCACCCGCGCCGTCTTGGGGATCGCGTGCTCCCACGTCCGCTGGCACGAGCCGCCCATGACGATGAGGTCGCCGTGCCCCAGCCGGAAGCGGAGCTCCTCCCGTCCGCCGAGCGGGCGCAGGCACAGCGGCCGCGGCGCGCCCACTGACAGGATCGCGACCATCGTGTCGTGGGTGGCGCCGCGACCGATCCGGTCGCCGTGCCAGGCGACGCTGTCCCTGCCGTCGCGGTAGAGGCACAGTCCGGCGCTCGCGAAGGGGCCGCCGTCGGCTGCGGAGTAGTGCGCATTGAGCGCGTCGAAGCACTCGGCCATAACCGGATCGGGCAGCGGCTCGCCCGCGTCGTAGAACTTCAGCAGTCGCGGTACGGCGACCACGCCGTCGTACATCTGCCGCCGCTCCGCCTTCCAGGGCACCGAGCCGGCCAGCCGGTCGAAGAGCTCCCCCGCGCCGGACAGCCAGCCGGGCAGCAGGTCGATCCACGCGTCGCCCGCCAGCGGCGTACGCGTCAGGCCCGCGAGCGGGCTCAGCACGTCGGGATCCCCGATGTCGAAGAGCGATCGCTGCTGCAGGGCGGGCACACCACACCGTAACATTGATTCGGCTCTATGTTCGAGAAATGTCATGTTCGAGAACTGTCGATCGACTGGGCCAGCAGGACCGGACGCCGAGGCGACCCCGGATAGGGTCTGTTTCTTCACCATCGTCGACGGCCGCAGCGGGTCCTCGTGGGGTCTCGAGGATACGCACGCGCGGCTTCGCCAGCTCGGCCTGCTGCCGGGTTCGTGAGGCGGACCCGCCCCGCCGCTCCATGGGCGCCCGGAATGGACCCGGTCGGGCTGGCCGTTGCACCGGACGAGAAGCGTCTCCCGAGCCAGTTGAGGAATCGATGTCGAGCGGTGCCGCAGTTGCCGATGATCCGAGCACAGCCGGACCCCACTCGGGTGTGGTCGAGGTGTTGCGGCAGCGACGCAGCCGAAGCGTCTTCGATCCCGATCTCATCCTGAGCGATAACGAGCTCCGCGTGCTGCTCGAGGCGGCGCGATGGGCGCCATCTGCGGGAAACTCGCAGCCGTGGCGCTTCCTCGTCGGCCGGCGCGGCGACGCGGCCCACCGGCGCATCGTCGCCGCGTTATCGCGCGGAAACCTCGGCTGGGCACCGGCGGCCAGTGCGATCCTGATCACCCTCGAGCAGACGGCGACGGATCCGGGAAGCGACCTGCCCTATTCCGACTACGCGGCGTACGACCTGGGCCAGGCGGCGGCTCATCTGACCGTGCAGGCGCAGTCGATGGGCCTGTGGACGCACCAGTTCGCGGGGTTCGACCACGACCGGATCGCCGCGGATTTCCGGGTGCCGGACAACCTCGCCGTGCGCACCGGAATCGCCGTCGGCCGTCCGCTCCCGGAGGACCGCCACGACGGCGTGGACGAGCTCGTCGTCGCCCGCGAGCGGCGACCGCGCCAGCGCAAGCCCGTCGACGAGCTGCTGCTCAACTCCGATGCATTGGGCTGAGATCACGGCGACAGTTGACATGCGCTAGTGCCATCGATCGCGCTTCGCGACCCTACGGCGCTGGACCGCATATCGGATCACGGCTGGTGGTCGCTATGGCACCAGAGCCGTAGCGCACAGCGGCCACGTCTTCATCGACGCCACGAGGCGTCTATCGGTGCAGGCGCGCGGCTCGTGCGGTGAGGTAATCGCGCTCCCGGACACTCGACGTCCGCTCGGCCGCCCGCCGGTATAGCTCCGCCGCGGTCTCGACGTCACCGAGCTGCTCGTAGAGGTGCCCGCGTACGGCGTCCAGCCGGTGGTGGCCGGGAAGCCGGCGGTCCAGCGGAGCGAGGCGCCGCAGGCCCTCCTCGGGGCCATGCACCATGCTTGCCGCGACGGCGCGGCTCAGTGCGACCATCGGATTGCCGGTCATCCTGTCCAGCAAGCCGTACAGCGCAAGGATCTGCGGCCAGTCGGTGTCCTCGGCGCTCGTCGCCTCGTCGTGGCAGGCGGCGATGGCCGCCTGCAACTGGTACTCCCCCACCGAGCCGGCGCGCAGTGCCGACGTGACCAGCTCGACGCCCTCGGCGATGAGCTCGGCGTCCCAGCGGCTGCGGTCCTGCTCCGCGAGCGGCACGATCGCGCCGGTGGCCGTCGTACGCCCCTCGCGTCGCGCGTCGGTGAGCAGCATCAGCGCCAGCAGTCCGGTGACCTCGCCCTGGTCGGGCAGCATCTCGTGTAGCACCCGGGTCAACCGGATGGCCTCGGCGGACAGTTCGACGCGGTGCAGCTCCGGACCGCTCGATGTCGTGTAGCCCTCGTTGAAGATCAGGTAGAGCACGTGCAGCACCGAGCGCAGGCGGTCCGGCTGCTCCTCGGGCGGCGGCAGCCGGAAGGTCGCCCCCGCCGCCTTGATGCTCGCCTTCGCCCGACTGATCCGCTGCGCCATGGTCGCGGTCGGCACCAGGAAGGCGCTGGCGATCTCTGCCGTCGTGAGGCCGCCGACCGCGCGCAAGGTCAGTGCGATCGCCGACGTCTCGCTCAACGCCGGATGGCAGCACATCAGCAACAGCGTCACCGTGTCGTCACGGTCCGGTACGTCGGCCGGCGCCGGCGCCTCACTCGCGACCCGCAGCTCGCGGCCGCGGCGCGCGGACTCGCTGCGGATGTGATCGGTCATGCGCCGCTGCGCGACCTGGATCAACCAGCCGCGTGGATTCTCCGGTACGCCGTCGCGCGGCCAGCGCTCCGCGGCCGCGATCAGCGCCTCTTGTACGGCGTCCTCGGCGGCCGCGAAATCGGCGTACCGGCGGGCGAGCACGCCGAGGACCTGCGGCGCGAGCCGGCGCAGCAGGACCTCGACGGAGTCGTCGGCCATCCGGTCAGGAGCCGCGGGGCTCGTCGATCCACGACACGTCGTCGCCCATCTCGGTCATCACCTGCCGCACCTCGATCGACTGGCCCAGGGGCACGCCGCCGGGACCGGGGACCTCGGAGACCCGGGCGGCGATCTCGAGCGCCCGCTGCTCCGAGTCGACGTCGACGATCTGGTAGCCGGCCAACAGCTCCTTCGCCTCCGCGAACGGGCCGTCGGTGACGACCGGCGCGCCGCGGCCGTCGCTGACCACCCGCCGCGCCTGCGCCGGGCCGGCGAGGACCTCGCCTCCGACCAGCTCGCCGCTCGCCCGCAACTCATCGTTGAGCTTGCGGTAGTAGTCGAGGTGGGCCGTGATGTCGGCCTGGTCCCAGCTGGTCATTGGCGCCGGCTCGCCGGGCGTCTCGTCGTATTTCACCAGCAGCATGAATTTCGTCATCTCTTGCTCCTCGGTCGGTCGCGCCCGTCCGGCGCGCTCAGACCCTAGTCGGAGTCGGGCGGCCGGCTTCGACGCCACTGCCCCGGCGACGACGGTACGACGGGTGCGCGCCGGGTCACGCGGCGTACCGCCATGATCCCGGATACGTCCCCCGCGGCGGGCTGCGAGACTGCCGACGTGGCTCCTTTCGACGAGGATCGGCTGGCCGGCGGCTTCGATCACGGGGCGGTGCGGGTCGGCGAGACGGTCCTGCGCACCGCCGGCCCATGGACCCTGTCCATGCACGCCCTGCTCAAACACCTCGCCGACAAGGGATTCGGGGGTGCGCCGCGGCCGATCGAGCTCCGCCCGGACGGTGTGGAAGTCGTCAGCTACCTGGACGGCGATACGGTCGGTGCGACGCGGCCGTGGCCAGCCTGGGTGCACAGCGACGCGGCGCTCGACGACGTCGCGCGATGGCTGCAC
>JBBSHJ010000139.1:0-6799 GCA_038253135.1 Mycobacteriales bacterium
CGCTCGCTGCCCGGCGGGTAACGCCCCCCGAACCGCCATCCCGTTGCGAAATCGGCGAGGTGCCGGGCCTCGGCACCCCGTCCCGGCATGGCAAATCTCAGATCTTCCACGCGTCCCGACCCTACTGGGATCGCGCAGTGGCCAGACCAGTCTTGCCGGGAGCGGCCAGCCGGAACCCTCGTCAGTCGTCTTTCCAGTTCGGGTCGTCGTCCCAGGCCTCGTTGCGCTGCTCCACACCCTCGAGCGCGTGCTCGGCCGCATCACGGGTGGGATAGGGCCCGAGGCGATCACTCGCCTTGCAGCCGTCGACGCCCTCCACGCGCTGGTGTTTCAGGCAGTAGAACCACTGCTCGTCCTCGGACATCGCGCCTCTCTCAGCCGGAATTGGGTGTGCCGGTGTCACACCGCGATGGCGACGATTCCTGCCGCCACCAGCACGGCCGACATCAGGCGTACCGTACCGAAACGCTCGCCGAAGACGAGCCAGCCGATCCCGGCGCCGAAGATCACGCTGGTCTCGCGCAACGTGGCGACCGATGCCAGCGGCGAGCGGCTCTGCGCCCACACCACGATCGCGTACGCCGCGAGCGACAGCACCCCTCCGGTCAGGCCCGGCCACCACACGCGGGCGAGCCGCTGGAGGTGCCGGCGTACCCCCTCCCGGACGAGCCCGATCGCGACCAGCACCGGGCCCTGCAGGAGGAACAGCCACATCGCGTAGGAGACCGGATGCCCGCCGCTGTGCCGCACGCCGACCCCGTCGAGCAGCGTGTACGTCGCGATGATCAGACCCGTGATGGCGGCCAGGCCGTGCCCGGCCCCGGCCTTCGGCCAGCCGTTGACGAAGACCAGCCCGCCGATCCCGGCGCACACCACCGCGATGCCCAGCAACTCGGGTCCCGTGGCGTGCTGGCCGAGCACGGCGACGCTGAAGATCGTCACGAGCAGCGGCGACAATCCGCGCGCGATCGGATAGACCTGGCTGAAATCGCCGACCTGGTAGGACGCGACCAACATCAGCAGGTAGCCGACCTGCGTCAGCGAAGACGCGATCAGGAACGGCCAGGCCGCACCGGCGGGCAGCGGCAGCAGCGCGACCCCGACGGCACCCACAACGGCGTACGCCGTGCCGAGCAGCGATGAGCTGACCAGCCGGTCGGGGATCCATTTGGTGATCGCGTTCCAGGCCGCGTGCAGGATCGCCGCGACCAAGATCGCTCCGAGGACGCCTGGGGTCATCGCTCCGGACGCTGCATCACCGGTGCAGTGGCGCGCCGTCGAGCGCCCAGCCCGACGGCGCCTGCCGGCTGGCGTCGAACGGGCCAAGGAAGCCGGCCGCGGCGATCGCGTCGATGTTGGGCGTGCCGACCTCACGCAAGATGTCCAGCCGAACGCCGTCCATCCCGAAAACAATCACACCGCTCGCAGCGGCATGCCTCACGCCTGACCGCCCTCAAAATAGGCAACGGTGGCTGCATCGACCGGCGGCACGTCGCGCGGCGTACCACCGTCGCGGAGTGACTCGGTCGCGCGGACCCCGGTCGCGACCGCTTCCCGGGCGGCGATCGGCGAGGTGTTGGTGCGTCCACCGTCGCGCACGAAGTCGAGGAACTCGCCGATGATGCGGCTGTCGGCGCCGCCGTGACCGCCGGTTTCGACCGGCACGCGATAAACGGCATCACCGTCAGGATCCCAGTCGTGGCGCCGGTTCCAGACTTTGACGACCGAGCCGGGCTCGCCGTCGCCGACGTTTTCCAACCGGCCCTCGGTGCCGATCACGGTGTAATTCCGCCAGTAATCGGGCGTGTAGTGGCACTGCTGGTACGTCGCGAAGACGCCGTTGTCCAGCGCCATCGTCACCATCGAGAGGTCCTCGACGTCCAGCCGTGGGTTGAGCTTCGTCTGCGAAAGTGGCGGCCAGACGTCGTACGAAAACCATTCCTTCATCATCGTGCCGCTGTTGTCCGCGCGGTCGGCGACCTTGTCATAGAGGGTCAAGGCGCCCATCGCCGTGACCCGGCGGGTGTAGCCGCTGGCCAGCCAGTGGATCACGTCGATGTCGTGCGCGCCCTTTTGCAGCAACAACCCGGTGCCGCGGGACCGCTCGGCGTGCCAATCCTTGAAATAGAAATCCCCACCGTGTCCGACGAAATGCCGGCACCACACCGCTTTGACCTCGCCGATCGCACCGCGGGCGATGAGATCGCGCATCAGCAGGATGACCGGCATGTGCCGCATGTTGTGGCCGACGTAGAGGCGCGCCTTGCTGTGCCTGGCGCCGTGCAGAACGCGGTCGGCACCCTCGACCGTGATCGCCAGGGGCTTCTCGACGTAGACCGGGATGCCGGCCTCGAGAAGGTCGACCGCATTCTGCTCGTGCGCGTCGTCCGGGGTCGCGATGACGACCGCGTCGGGCTTGGCCGCGATCAGATCGGCCATCCCGGTGACGACGGTGACGTCGCCGAAGGTCTCCCGGGCGCGACCGGCCGCCTTGGGGTCCGGGTCGCACACGACCGTGACCCGTGAGCCCCGCCCCGGCCGCTCGGCGTGACGGGCCACCGTGCCCCGCGAGCCCATGCCCAGCACGCCGATGCAAAGGTCAGGTCGATCGGACGCGCTCATGGACTGGGTCCTCCGCAGGTCGTGATGGGCGGCGGCCGGGGTCCGGCCCGCCGTCATCGTCGCACAGCGTCCTGATCGATCCCGCTCGGAGTGACCGGTCCTGGTACACCTCTACGCAGGACCGTCGGGTGCGGCTACCACCACGGAGGTTCGCGTCGGGTCGCGCCGCCGGGGGACCGCCGTACCCAAACCGGCCCACTCCTTTCCCCACCGCCGCTCAGGCCGACACCGGCCGGGGTCACTTGCCCTACTAAAACCGGCCCGCGATTTCCCCCACCACCGGCCGACCGCCCGACCCGACCTCGAGCGCCGGGCCGGCATCACCGGTAACCGCGGGCTTGCAGCTCGTACAGCTCGGCGTAATGCCCGCCGTGCGCGATCAGCTCGGCGGGCGTGCCCTGCTCGACGATGCGGCCGTGATCGAGTACGACGACCAGGTCGGCCGCAGCGACCGTCGAGAAGCGGTGCGTGACCAGCAGCGTGACGGTGCCCGATTCGCGCCCGGCCCGCGCCGCGGCGGCGTACCGCTCGAACAGCTCGTGCTCGGTGGCCGCATCCAGCGCCGCGGTCGGCTCGTCGAGGACCCGGACGATCGGCGCCCGCCGCATCATTGCGCGCGCGATCGCCAGGCGCTGCCATTGCCCGCCGGACAGGTCGATGCCGCCCGGCCAGCTCGGCCCGAGCTGGGTGTGCAGCCCGCGCGGCAATCCGGCCACCACCTCGGCGGCCGCGCCGTCCCGCACGGCCCGACGCAGCTCGACCTCGTCGGTCCGGGCCGCCAGATCACCCACTCCGACCGCGTCGCCGGCGACGAATTCGAACCGCACGTGGTCCTGGAAGGCCCCGGCCAGCCGGGACCGCCAGGCCGCGAGATCGAGGCTCGACACGTCGCGCCCGTCGACCGCAATCCGGCCACTGCTCGGGGTCAGCAGGCCGGTGACGAGATCCACCAGGGTCGACTTGCCGGCGCCGTTCTCCCCCACCAGCGCGACCACGCTCCCGGCGGGCAGCTCCAAGGACACGTCGGACAGCGCCGGGGCGCTCGCCGTCGGATAGCGATAGCTCACCTTGTCGAGGGAGAGCCCGACCCGGATCGCCGTCGGAGCTTCCTCGGTGCCCACGTACTGCGCGTGGATCTCGCGCTCGGCCTCGAGCAGCCAGAGGAACCGGCCGGCGGTCCGGCTCATCGTTGCGACGCTGGTGATGACCTCACGCAGGTTTGCGCTCACCCCCTGCAGCCGGTTGATCAGCAGCAACGCCAGGGTCAGCGCGGCGACCGACAGCCGGCCGGCGATCGTGTCCGAGACCAGCCAGGCGAGCACCGCTCCGGCCGCGCCGTAGAACATCAGCTGCGTGCCGATGGTGACCGCCGACTCGCGCCGGGCCAGCCCGACCTTGGGTGCCCGCCACGCCTGCGTCGCCGCCGCCAGCCGCTGACGAAGCGGATCGGCCAGCCCGAAGACCCGCAGCTCGCCGGCGCCCTGGGGCGTCGTACCGAGCTGCAGCAGGTGATAGGCCAGCCGGCCCGGTCCAGCGCTCGCCCGCTCCGCGCGCGCCTGCCACCGGACGACGAGCGGTGTGCACAGCACGCCGGGTACGCCGGCCGCGGCGACCAGCAGCATCCGCCCGTCGGCACCGGCGGCCAGGGCGATCACCCCGAGCGTCCCGACGAACGTATTGAGGGTGTTGAGCAGCGTGTTGACCGCGAGACCGAGCGCGCCGCCCTCCTCGCGCAGGATCTGCATCTGGTCGAGATAGGCCGGGTCGTCGAAATGCTCGACCGTAGGGATCGACGCCGTTATCTCGGCAATCCTGGTGTCAAAGGCATAGCCGACCCGCTCGAGCTGGCCCGCGCGGGCATTCATGCCGAGCACGAAGAGCGCGCGGATGATCCCGAACGTGGCGATGAAGACGATCCCGCCGAGGATCACCCGGGGCCGGTCGTGCTCGATCACTCCGGCGACGATCCACGCGAGCGCCAGCGGTTGCAGAAGGCTGAGTACGACGCCCGTGGTCTCGAAGAGGCACGTGAGCGACTGCCACGGCGCGACCCGGAACGACGTCGCGACCAGCAGCCAGATCGCCCGTGCCGCCCGCTTCATTCGCGACCCTCCGGGGCTCCCGCCGCGGCGAACCGGGACGCCTGCAGGCCGAACATCGTCGCGTATTCACCCTGCGCGGCAAGGAGTTCGGCGTGCGTGCCGTCCTCGATCACCCGTGCTCCCCCGCTCGCACCCGCTCCCAGCACGACGATCCGGTCGGCGTGCCGGACGCTGGAGAGCCGGTGGCTGACCAGGATGGTGGTCAGCCCGTGCGACAGTGTGAGCAGCCGGTCGAAGAGGGCGGCCTCGGCCCGCACGTCGAGGGCTGACGTCGGCTCGTCAAGCACCAGGACCCCCGCGCCGGCCGTGGCCCCGGCGACCGCCCGCGCAAGGGCGATGCGCTGCCACTGCCCGCCGGACAGATCCGTTCCGCCGGCGTACTCGGCCGAGAGGACCGTGTCCCAACCGCTGGAAAGGGCCTCGATCACCTCGGCCGCCGCGGTTTCCGCCGCGATCCGCCCGAGGGCGTCCTCGCCCAGCGGCCGCCATCCGCCCCCGGCCTCGACGTTGCCTCGCGCCGAGATGCCGAAGCGGACGAATTCCTGGAAGATCACCGCGACCCGATCGCGCGCGGCCGGATCGTGCGCGGGATCGTGACCGTCGATGCTGATCGCACCGCGATCGGGCGGGTAGAGCCCGGCCAGCAACTTGATCAGGGTCGATTTCCCGGCGCCGTTCGCGCCGACGATCGCGATCGACTGTCCGGCCGGGATTTCGAGGTCAAGGTCCTCGAGGACCGGGTCCGAACCCGGCCGGTAGCCGAAGGTGACGTCGCGGATCGCGATGGCAGCGGGTCGTGGTACGCCGTCCCCGGACCGCCGGGCCGCGATCGGAGACGGTGGCAGGAAAGGCAGCCCGAGGTCCGCGCGGTAGGCCGCGATCTGGTGCAGGGTGGCCAGCACCCGGTCGAGGGAGGTCTGGTCGTCGTCCTGCGTCCCGAAGGCGCTCAGGCCGGCGATCGCCTGGATCACCGTGACCAGCACGCCGGTGCTCGCCGAGCCCGTCCACGCGTCGCGCGCGAGCAGGGCGACGGCGCCGCCGGTGAGCACCACCACCAGGAGCAGCGAGGGCAGGGTGCGCCACACCTGTCGCGATCGCTTCGCCGAAACCGCGGCCATCGTGCGCGTCCAGGTCGCGACGTAGGAGTCCCGCAGCCAGTCCAGCAGGCAGAAGAGCCGGATCTCCTTAGCCGACTCACGACCGCTCAACACCGTGCGCAGGTAGTTGGCCCGCCGGCGGTCGGACCCGGTCACCTCGAGCATCTCGTCGAAGACCGAGCTGCGCCACCGGCTGACGCCGGCCGAGTGCAGCAACCACGCCCCGACCAGGACGATCGGCACCCACCACCGCCACGTCGCGGTGAGGACGAAGGCGCCGAGCCCGCTCAGCCACGTCGTCAGCGCCCCCCAGGTGCCGTCGAGGCCACGCAGGAAGAGCCAGTCGCGGACCGCACCGGTGGTCTCCGACATGCGGTGCGCGGTTCCGCGCTCTTCGAGATGGGCAATGCCATAGGGCCGCACGCCGGTGTCGAGCGCAAGATCGTAGTAGGCACCGAGGTATCGGGCCGACACCAGCTCCTCGACGCCTCGCGCGACGGCAGCGGCCAGTGGACCCGCCACCAGCAGGCCGGCGGTGACGGCCAGCCAGCGCCACGTCGTACCGGCTGCCGCCGACCCGGAGCCATCGCGGATGCTGGCCGGAAGCGAGCCGATCAGCCGGCCCGAGGCGATCATCGCGATCGTGAGGGCGCCCGCCGAGATCACCGACAGGATCAGGCAAAACACCGACAGGACGGGCGCCGCCCGCCAGAGCAGGCGGACGTGCAGGGGCAGGCGCTGGGGCAGGAAATGCCGCGATGCGGACATGATCAGACGACCTCTCGGATGGACGTGACTCCGAACAGGCCGCCAGCAACACACGGGGCGGCGTAAGCAGTTCTGCCTACGCAGCGCACGTTACCACGCGGCGCCCGTGTCGCCCGCTGTACTTTTCGGGCGCGGACGGTACGACGTGAGGACATGACGGGATCGCCTTTCCGCCGCTGATCGGGGCCGGCCGGAACGCACCGGCACAAG
>JBBSHJ010000140.1:0-6627 GCA_038253135.1 Mycobacteriales bacterium
GCCCGGCGACCCCCATGCCTGACGTCCTGGTCATCGGCGCCGGGCACCATCACCTCAGGCCCGGCGACCCCCATGCCTGACGTCCTGGTCATCGGCGCCGGGCACAATGCCCTCATCGCCGGGTGCTATCTCGCCCGCGCCGGGCTCGACGTCGAGGTCATCGAGCGCGACACGGTGCCGGGCGGCGCGGTCTCGACGGTGCACCGGTGGCCCGGTTATGCGGTGGACCGCGGTTCGAGCGCGCACGTCATGTTCCGGCACACCGGCATCGCCGAGGACCTGGACCTCGCGTCGTACGGGCTGCACTATGACGACGTCGATCCCTGGGGCTTTGCGCCGTTCGAGACGCCACAGGGCCAGGTGGCACTGACCTTCTGGCGAGACCTGGATCGCACCTGCGCGTCGATCGCCCGCCTGTGCGGCGGCGCGGAAGCCGCGGCGTACCGACGCTTCGTCGCCGAGTGGACGACCCGTAGCGATCGCATCTTCGCCGCGTTCGCCGGCCCGGCGACGCCCGGACGGATCGGCCGGAGCCTCTGGGGCCTCGGGCGGGCCACCGGACTGTCCGGGCCGGCGCTGTCGCAGGAGTTCCTGGCCAGCGGCGACCGGCTGCTGGACGCGACGTTCGAGGACGAACGCCTCAAGACGGCGCTCTCCTGGCTCGGCGCGCAGTCCGGGCCCCCGACGCACGAGCCCGGTACGGCGGCGCTCGTCGGCTGGCTGGCCCTGCTGCACCGGATCCCGCCTGGACACCCGCACGGCGGCAGCGGGGCGTTGACGGCGGCACTGGCCGCGCGTCTGCACGCCGACGGCGGGCGGCTGCGCCTCGGTGATCCGGTCACGGCGATCGAGACCGCGGGCGACCGCGTGACCGGCGCCCGCACGGCCTCCGGCGACCGGGTCGCGGCCACGACCGTCGTCGCCGGCTGCCACATCCTCGCCACCCTCGGGCTGCTCGGCGACGCCTGCCCGGAGCCCGTCCGCCGCCGCGCCACCCGCATCGACGTCGGGGACGGCATCGGCATGGTGGTCCGCCTCGGCACCCGGGCGCTGCCGGCGTACCCCGCCGACACCGACGGCGCCGCGGCGCGTGCGCTGCAGCTGCTGGCCCCGTCGCGGACCGCGCTGCGGGCGGCGTACGGCGACTTCCGCGCCGGCCGCCCAGCCCGCGAGCCGGCCGCGCTGGCGATGAGCTTCTCCGCGCTCGACCCCACCATCGCGCCCCCGGGCCGGCACAATGTGAGCATCTGGGGGCAGTGGCACCCGTATCAGCCGGCCGGCGAGTCCTGGTCCTCGATCGGCCGTCGCGAAGCGGACAAGCTGATCGCCGCCGTCGAGCGGTCCGCGCCGGGCTTTGCCGGCACGATCGAGCACGAGCACGTCCAGACACCCGCGGACCTGGAGCGTGAACTCGCCCTGCCGCATGGCAATGTCATGCACGTGGAGATGTCCCTGGCGTCGATGTTCTTCCACCGGCCATTGCCCGAGCTGGCCCGCCAGCGGATGCCCGGACTTGCCGGGCTCTACCTCACCGGCGCGTCGATGCATCCCGGCGGCGGTGTCTTCGGCGCCAGCGGGCGTACGGCCGCCCGGCTGGTGCTGGCCGACCGGCGGCCGGCGCGTCGGGCGCTTGCGCGGGCGGTCCGGCGATGAGAAGCACCACGCCCGCCACCGTCGACTGGTCGGATTTGGCCGTACGCGACGGCGGGCCGACGGCGGAGGGTGACCAATCAACGGGACGAAGCGCCGGGGTGGGGTCACCGGTGCCGCGCTCGGTGGCTGCCGCATTGGCGGCCGGCGGTGTGCTCGGTCAGGTCGCGTACCCCCTCACCCGCGGCGCCGCCCGCGACCTCGTCACGGTGACGACCGTGGCGCTGTTCCTCGCCGCCGTCCTGCTGGAGTCGCGCACGGCGCGGGTCGCGTCCGGCGTCGTGGGGATCGCGGCGGGCGCCTACGGAGTCGAGCTGCTCGGCGTGCACACCGGCTGGCCGTTCGGGCACTACCGCTACACCGGCGGCCTCGGTCCGGCACCCGGCGGCGTACCGCTCGTCGTCGCCCTGTCGTGGGCCGCGATGGCGACGGCGGCGCTGCGATGCGCCCGCTTCACCTGGTCGCGCCGGTGGAGCACGCTGATCGCGGCGGCGTGGACCTTGGTGGCCTGGGACCTCTTCCTGGATCCGCAGATGGTGGCCGCCGGGCACTGGCGCTGGGCCGCCCCGCATCCCGGCTGGTACGCCGTGCCGTTGAGCAACCTCGCCGGCTGGCTGGCCGTGGCAACCGTGCTCTGCGCCGCTCTGCTGCTCGCCTGGGGCCGCGAGCGGACCGGGCCGGCGCCCACGGTGTCGGTGGTGATCCTGCTCTGGACCTACGTCGCCGAGGTGATCGGCAACCTGTTCTTCTTCGACCGGCCACTGCTGGCCGTCGTCGGTGCCGTGGTGATGGGAGTGACCGTGGGACCAATCGGGCGTTCGTTAGCCAGGCACCGATGAATCCGTGTCGGCTGCTCACGAGGGCCGGTACGACGCTCGCGGTCGCCGGCGCCGTACACAGTGTCGTCAACTCCAAGCTGCTGCGGCAACCCGACGAGCAGCCGCGGGACTGCGAGCACCCGGTCTCGATCCTCGTCCCGGCGCGCAATGAGGCCGACCGCATCGGCACGATGATCGCGTCCCTGCGCGCGCAGATCTCCCTGCCACGGGTGGAAATTCTCGTCCTCGACGACTGCTCCACCGATCGCACCGGCGACGTGGCGCGCGCCGCCGCCGCTGGAGACCGCCGGGTCCGGGTGCTGTCGGGAACGCCGCCGCCACCAGGATGGCTCGGCAAGCCGCACGCGTGCGCCCAGCTCGCCACCGCCGCGGATCCGCACGCCGAGACCCTGGTCTTCGTGGATGCAGATGTCGAGCTCGAGCCCTGCGCGGTCGCGGCCATGCTGGACACGCTGCACCGCTCGGGATTCGACTTCATCTCACCGCTCCCGCGCCTCGTCGCGGAGTCGCGGGCCGAGCGGCTGGTGCAGCCGCTGCTGCCTTGGTCGATCCTGACGACCGTGCCGCTGCGGTTCGCCGAATACACCACCCGCCCGTCGCTCGCCGTGCTGGCCGGCCCGTTCTGCGCGGTCCGGCGGCGCGCGTACGACGCCGCCGGCGGGCACGCCGCAGTCCGCGGCGAGGTGGTCGAGGACATCGAGCTCGGGCACGCCCTGCGGCGCACCGGTGCCGTCGGCGGCACCGTGGACGGCAGCCACATCGCCAGGATCCGCATGTACTCCGGATGGCGCGACCTGCAGACCGGCTACGGCAAGTCCGCGTGGCGGGCCTTCGGCTCGCCGGCCCGGGTGGCCGTCGTAATGGCCGTGCTGGCGACCGCGTACGTCGTACCGCCGGTGGCCGCCGTCGGCGGGTCCGGTGTGGGCGCGATCGGTTATGCGGCCGGGGTTTTCGGGCGGGTGGTGAGCGCCCGGCGGACCGGCGGCCGGCAGTTTCCCGATGCGCTGGCCCATCCCGCGTCGGTCGCGGTCGCGATCTGGATCACCTGCCAGTCGGTCCTGGGGCATCGGCGCGGGACGCTGCACTGGAAGGATCGACCAGTCGACCCGCCACGATGAAGAGGTGGCTAATCCCGGGCCAGACCGCCGCTGTCACTGGCCGTCCGCGAGCTGTCCGGGATCGTCGGCGGGGTTGCCTGCGCCGATGCGAGCGGGGAGGACGCCGCGGCGTCGAGGCGTCGCAGCAGCACGATGGTCTGGGCGCTGTAAACGGTGGCGGTGACCGCCGCATGGATCGCTATCGCATAGAGGGAAAAAAGCGGTGCTCCGGCGAGGACGCCGGCGAGTATCCAGATGTTGTAGAGGTTTCGACGGCCGGCAATTCGGCGGAAATGGCGGGCGAACGGGCTGGAGTCGTCGAGGCTGTGCCCGGCCTGCTTGCCATAGTGGTCGTAGATGCTCCGATAAAACGCAACGAGGGTAACCGTGATCCCGGCGAGCAATAAGGGCGTGGCGGTGTCGTCGGTGTCGTGTATCGCCCAGGCAAGGGCGAGGATCCAGGAGTATTCATACAGCATGTCGAAGGCGTGCTCGAGAGCGCCCGTCCGAGTGACGCGACCGGTCACCCGAGCCAGTTTGCCATCGAGCCCGTCGGCCAGTCCGACGGCGAAGCTGAGCAGCGATCCGGCGAGCAGCGCGCCGGTGGCCAGCAGGGCGGTGACGGCGTAGGCCAAGATGTTCACCGCGATCGATACCTGATTGGGTGTGATGCGGCCGGTGCGGGCGAGCGGCGCGACCAGGGCGTTTTCCAGCGGCCGGTGCACCCAGTGCGCGAGCGCATCGGAGGCATTCTTGGCTGCGTTGTCGATGAGCAGGTGTTCGGCCGCGGCCAGGTCGGTCGGCGTGTCGATATCCACCCACCACGGTGCCACGCCTTTACGCAGTTTCGGAATGTAGGGATCGATGGCGCTGATGTCGAGCGCGCTGACCTCGACCTCGCGCATGGTGGCCGCCAGCTCACCGACTCCGGCAGGCACGAGCGTCGCCAGCGCGGTCAGGTAGGAATCGGTGCAGCGGAAAACGCCGATATCGGTACCGGTCCACACCGGGATCTGTTTGCCGATATCGGCGATCCGCCCGTCGGTGCAAAGCACGTGGGTAGCGTCTTCACCGGCACCGCTGGGGTCGACGGCGGCCAGCACATCGCCCGGGACCTCGCGGTCGAGCATCGCGGCAAGAATCCGCTCGTCGATGAGATGGTCGCCCATGACGAGCAGGAACTCACGACCCAGGAACTCGCGGGCGGCGAGCACCGATCCGGCATTGCCGTCGGCCCATGCCGCGTTGACGGCGTACCGGATATGGACGCCCAGCCGATCACCGCAGCCCAGGTGGTCGCGGATGAGACTTTCGCCGTGGCCGACCGTCACCACGATCTCGCGCACGCCGACGGCTCGAAGCCCGCCGATCACCCGGTCGATGATCGGTACGCCGAGCACCGACACCAGCGTCTTTGGCCGGCCCGTGCTGACCGAGGAGAGCCGCGATCCGCAGCCCGCGGCAATGATGAGGGCCGGTAGGTCCGTTGCTGCCATTGCTACCACCTCCCTACGCGACGTATGAGGAAGATAACGGCACAGAGCACCGGAAGACCAGAATCGCTTCTCGGCGACAGCGTGGCCGACCGGCGCTGTGGTCGTTTGACGCTCCAACTGCGCGGCGGCCGCGCTCTGATCCGAAATCGGGAAGCGCACTCGGGTGCTCGGGCGGCGAAGGCGATCTCGGCCTGATCGGCAACCGGCGTGTGGTCCTGCGCCTGATAGAGCCGGCCCGGACCACATGGTCGACGCGCGTGAACAGGTTGGGCGTGGCGCCCTCGGCGAGGATGCCGGCCGACGCGTCGACCCGTCCTGATCGTCTCTCGATTGCTGAGATACTCGGAGGTATGGCCGGGTGCCGCGGCGGTTATCTCACCATTCGGCGTCGCGGTATGCCCTTGCGGGCCAACTGCCCCGCCTGGCCGGCCGGGGAACTCTCTGGAGAGAGCTTCCTTCCCAGCCGTGAATCCGGATAAGACACCAGTTCTGGACGCGATCCGATATTGTTAGCCGGCTAGCAAATGGGCGCCATGATTCTGTGGAAGAGGGTCATCAAGCCCAGCGTCGGGGCGTGGTCGATAGTATTATCGAACGCATGTACGAGAACACATTCGATCCGCTGATGGCGGCGATCGACGCCGCCGCCGGTGTCGATGTCCTCGGCCTGCACCCGGCAGCGCTGCTGGACCGGTTAGACGGGTTGGAGACCGCGAAACGGCGGCTGGAGGCGGTGCAGGCGGTTACCATCTGTGAGATCGACACCCAAGACCTGGCCTCCGCGGCCGGGTTTCGCACCACCGCGGCGCTGCTGCTCTTCCGGCTGGGCTGGTCACCGCGCACCGCCCGTGCCCGGGTCCGCACTGCCGATGCCACTACCCCGGTGCACTCCCCCACCGGCACACCCACCCCGGCACCGTATCCGCGGCTGGCCGCCCTGATGAGCACCGGCACCGCGTCCGGCGAGCAGGCCCCGTCCCGCCGACGGCGACGGCCCGGACGAGCGGACCGCTGGTGAGCGTAACGCCGACGCCCCGGTCGAGCTCGCCCACACCGCCCTGAACGCCGGCACCCTGCCCGAACACGGCGGCGAACGACCCCAGATCGTGATCACCATCGACTACGAGCAACTCCTCCACCGCCTCGCCACGGTGACCCTCAGCGACGGCACCACCTCGCCGGCCGAAACGATCCGCCGGCTGGCCTGCGACTCCCGCGTGATCCCACTCGTGCTCGGCGGACTCTCCGAACCCCGCGACATCGGCCGCTCCCGCACCGTCACGGCTGCGCAACGTCGCGCCGTCATTGCCCGGGACAAACACGGCGCACTTCCCGGCTGCCGGCAACCCGCCCGCCGCTGCGACGTGCACCACATCATCAGCTGGCCCCGCCAAGTAGGGCACCGCCGCTAATGATCCAGATTGCGGCGTACGACGAGCGTCAACTGGCCGAAGGCAGTGACGGCTGCGGCCAGCGATACCCACGCCCCAACGGTCGCGACAGCTTCGGCTTGGGCGACAAATATGCCGGCGCCACAGCACAACC
>JBBSHJ010000141.1:0-6389 GCA_038253135.1 Mycobacteriales bacterium
CCGGTCTCGACACGGGTGGGGCGGATCAGATCGCCGCCAATGCCGGCAGCGACGGCCGGACCGAGACGGACGAGACCAGGCTCGACAGTGCCGCGATCGAGTCCGGCGTCGATTGACGAGGGAGCGGAGGACCCGAGTGAGGGACGAGCGAGGCCCGGAGCGACTGAGGAGGTCGCGCAGAGACCCGGCGTCGATTGACGAGGGAGCGGAGGACCCGAGTGAGGGACGAGCGAGGCCCGGAGCGACTGAGGAGGTCGCGCCAAGACGCGGCGTCGACTGAGCAGCGCCGCGGCGGCGAACCCGTCAGCCTCTGGGGTGGCCGGTTCGCCCAGGGGCCGTCGGCCGCGATGGCCGCGCTGTCGCTCTCGGTGCACTTCGACTGGCGGCTGGCGCCGTACGACCTCGCCGGCTCCCGCGCGCACGCGCGCGTCCTGCATCGCGCGGGTTTGCTCGACGACGGCGAGCTCGAGCGGATGCTGGCCGGGGTCGACCGGCTCGAGGCCGACGTACGCGACGGCAGCTTCGTCGCGACCGAGGCCGACGAGGACGTGCACACCGCGCTGGAGCGGGGACTGGTCGAGCGGCTCGGCGAGCTCGGCGGCAAGCTGCGCGCCGGCCGCAGCCGCAACGACCAGGTCGCGACCGACCTGCGGCTTTACCTGCGGGACAACGCGCGGGCTCTGGCCGGCCTGGTCAGCGATCTGGAGGCCGCGCTGGTCGAGGTGGCCGACGAGCATCGGGACGTCGCCGCGCCCGGATTCACGCACCTGCAGCACGCGCAGCCGATCCTCTTCGCCCACCACCTCCTGGCGCACGCCTACGCGCTGGCCCGTGACCTGGACCGGTTGCAGGACTGGGACCGGCGTACCGCCGTCTCACCGCTCGGCGCCGGCGCGCTGGCCGGGTCGTCGTTGCCGCTGGATCCGGAGGCGACGGCGGCCGAACTCGGGTTCGCCAGCTCCGCACCCAATTCCATCGACGCCGTCTCAGACCGGGATTTCGCGGCCGAGTTCCTCTTCATCACCGCGTTGCTGGGCGTGCACCTGTCCCGCATCGGGGAGGAGGTCTGCCTGTGGGCCAGCCGCGAATTCGGCTGGATCGAGCTCGACGACGCCTATGCGACCGGGTCGTCGATCATGCCGCAGAAGAAGAATCCCGACGTCGGCGAGCTGGCCCGCGGCAAGTCCGGCCGGCTGATCGGGCATCTCACCGGTCTGCTCGCCACGCTCAAGGGCCTCCCGCTGGCCTACGACCGTGACCTGCAGGAGGACAAGGAGCCGGTCTTCGACGCGGTCGAGCAGCTCGCGGTGCTGCTGCCCGCGATGAGCGGGCTGATCGCGACGATGCGGGTCCGCCGCGAGGTGCTGGAGGCGTCCGCCCCGGCCGGGCACGCCCTGGCCACCGACGTCGCCGAGTGGCTGGTGCGCCAGGGCGTGCCGTTCCGCGAGGCGCACGAGATCTCCGGCGCGCTGGTGCGCTGGTGCGACGAGCACGGCTGCGAGCTGGCCGACGTCCCGCCCGCGGACCTCGCCACGGTCGATGCCCGGCTGGCGCCCGGGGTGCGGTCGGTGCTGTCCGTCCCCGGTGCCCTGGCCGCCCGGTCCGCCCGCGGTGGTACGGCGCCGGCGCGGGTCGCCGAGCAGATCGCCGAGCTGACGGCGACGGTGGCCGCGCACCGCTCGTGGGCGACGCACCAGCGGTGAGGCCGTGTTCCTCGCCGACCTTCTGCGCACCGCTCCCCGCTCGGGCAGATCACACCGGCGCACGTGCCGGGGGGCTCGCTGCGATGCTCGCTCCGGAGGTCGGCTCGTGATTGTACGGCGGCTGCCCCGGTCCTTCTTCGACCGGCCGGTCGTCGAGGTCGCTCGCGACCTGCTCGGCGGACACGTCGAGGGGCGCGGCGTCCGGATCCGCGTGACCGAGGTCGAGGCGTACGCCGGCCGCACCGACGCCGCTGCGCATTCCTTCCGGGGTCCGACTCGGCGCTCGGCAGTGATGTTCGGACCGCCGGGTCACCTCTACGTCTACTTCACGTACGGCATGCACTGGTGCGTCAACCTCGTGTGCGGTCGCGAGGGTGTCGCCTCGGCCGTGCTGTTGCGCGCCGGTGCGGTGGTCGGCGGCCTCGACGTCGCACGCGCGCGTACGCCGTCCCCGCTGACCGAGCGCCGGCTCGCCAGTGGTCCGGCCCGGCTGGCCCGCGTCCTCGGGCTGTCCGGCGCCGACTCGGGGCTCGACTTGTGCACCGCCGACTCGCCGCTGCGGGTCCGCCCGTACCGGGGCGTCATCGGCGGCGGCACCAGGCCCGCACCCGACACTGCCCCGGGGACCGGGGCGGATCAGGGCTGCCCTGACGACCACGACGCTCCCCAATCTGCGGGGCAGAGATCGGGTGGCGCCGGGTCGACATCGCTCGCCGACGACGGCCGGATCCGGTGCGGTCCCCGGGTCGGTGTGACCGGCGCCGCCGACTGGCCGTGGCGGTTCTGGATCGCCGACGAGCCAACCGTGACGGCGTACCGCCCCGCGCTCCCGCGCCGTCCCCGCCGGTGAGCACCCCACCGCGCGGTTCAGCCGCCGCACCCAGGCGACTCGCCACCGCGCAAGGCGGGAAGGACTGATATGTAGGGCCGTCTTGTCAAGGGCAGGGTGAGGCGCCCGCGGGATTTGCGGTCCCGCGGGCGCCTCGCTTCGTTGCTGCGTCTTTGGTGGTGAGCGTGTCGTTGGCGACGCGCGGTCAGACTGATATGCGCGGGTTGGTTACCGCAGGACGGGCTGTTCGGCTGCAGCGGTCCGGGTGTCTAGGGTCGAGCGTCGCCGGGCCCGAAGGTTCGGCTGCTCATAGTCCTGTCGCGGGTCGCTGCGCGCGCTGCCACCACCGTTGTCGAGCGACGAAGCAGCTCGTTGACCGGTCAGTCCATGCCGATGCTCGTGTTGTCGATCATGGCCAGTGACCAGCACCAGCCGGCAAGTTCGCGGGCGACGGCCACGTTGGCGATCACTGGGCGCTTCTTGCGCAGGTTGAACGTGATCCAGCGTTGATGCAGACGGCGGTTGCCGGCGTCGCCGCGGGCCCGGGCGGCAGGTGAGGCCAGGTCCCACCGGTCGCGCATGGTCTTGCCGGGCCGGTAGGCGGCGCGGTGGTGCCAGGCAGCCTCGACCAGCAGCCGGCGGGCGTGGGTGTTGCCGGTCTTGGTGATCGAGCCCTGCACCCGGCTGGCGCCAGAGGAATACTCGCTGGGCACGAGACCGAGGAACGAGCCGATGCTGTTGCCGGTGAACCGGCTCCAATCACCGATCTCGACCGCCAGCCCGAAGGCGGTCAGCGTCGACACCCCGCGCAGGCACGCCAGGCGCCGCACGACCAGGGTGAACTCGCTGTCGCCGGCCATCTCGGTGATCGTCTTGTCCAGGCGGTCGCGGCGGGCCTTGACGGTGATCATCGCCTCATAGTCTGAGTCGAAGGTGGTCTGCGTGACGCAGTTGTCGAATCGTTGGCGGCGCAGCCAGGTGTCGTGTGTGCCGGTCCAGGCGGCTCCGTCGCAGTAGACGATCCCTTGGCGCAGCAGCAGCTTCGACAGCCGGTGCCGTGCGCGCATCAAGTCGCCGCGGCAGTCCTCCCGCGCCCGAACCAGATCCCGCGCGGCCTCCTGATCGACGCTCGGGACCGCGACCGCGGTGACCTCGCCCAGGCGCACCAACCGGGCCAGATGCAGCGCATCCTTGGTATCGGTCTTGACCCGATCACCCGATGGCCGCTGCAACTTCGACGGCGCCGCCACCACACACGACACGCCGTCAGCGATCAGGGCCCGATACAACCCGAAGCCGGTCGGCCCGGCCTCATAGACCACCGCGACCGGACCGGGCAAATCAGCGATCCACGATCGGATGTGATCATGCGACGGCGTCAACCGCGCCCGCCGCAACTCACCGGTCTCACTATCAATCGCCGCCGCCACCACCGAGCGGGCGTGCACGTCCAGACCAACACTCGTACGCTCACCAAGCACCGGGGCCTCCCACGTATGTCGGATAGGCCGAGCAGGCGGCCCCCGCCCGGCAACCCACGCAACTTGCGTGAGCGAGGCCCCGGCCCGCAACCACTCATCCGCGAGCGGTCACGTCATACCGTCTAGAGGGCGAGGCTGGAGAATCCGCTGGCGTGCGTCCGGCAGACTTGACGACGTGACTGCCAAGACCGCACCGGTGCTCCCGCCCGAGCTGGCCGAGCAGGCCGCCGTCCTGGCCGCCGGCACTGAGCAGATCCTGCCCGCCGGCGGGCTGGAGGAGAAGCTGCTCCTCGCCCGCGAGGAAGGACGTCCGCTGCGGGTCAAGCTCGGCATCGATCCCTCCGCCGACGAGCTCCATATCGGCAACGCAGTGGTGCTACGCAAGCTGCGCCAGTTCCAGGACTACGGCCACCTCGCGGTCTTGATCGTCGGCGACTTCACCGGGCAGGTCGGCGACCCGACCGGCAAGTCCGCGACCCGCAAGCAGCTCAGTCGCGAACAGACCGCCGCAAACTCCGCGACCTACGTCGAGCAGCTGATGTGCATCCTCGACCGCGATCGGGTCGAAATACGCCGCAACGCCGACTGGCTCGGCCCGATGACGCTCGCCGACGTCGTACGTGAGACGTCCGTGCTCACGGTCGCGCAGCTGCTCGAGCGCGACGACTTCGCCAACCGGTTCGCGGCCCGTCAGGCGATCTCGCTGACCGAGCTGCTGTACCCCTTCCTGCAGGGCTACGACTCCTACGCGATCGACGCCGACATCGAGCTGGGGGGCACCGACCAGACCTACAACAACCTCGTCGGCCGGAACATCCAACGGGCCCACGGCAAGGCGCCACAGGTCGTCCTCACCCTTCCGCTGCTCGAGGGTCTCGACGGGGTCGAGAAGATGAGCAAGTCGCTGGGCAACTACGTCGCGATAACGGAGCCTGCGGCCGAGCAGTTCGGCAAGCTGATGTCGATCCCCGATGCGCTGGTCGCCCGCTACGCCACGCTGGCCACCGACCTGACGCCGGATGAGATCGCCGAGCTCGCCGCCCGCGCGAGCGCCGGGGGACCGGCGGCGGGAGCGGCCAAGCGCGCCGTCGCCGCGGCCGTCGTACGCCTTTACCACGGCGCAGATGCCGCTCGTGCGGCCGAGGCCAGGTTCGATGCGACGTTCCGCAACCGGGAGCTGCCCACCGACGTGCCGGATGCCGCGCTTCCGGCCGGCGATCCGGTGCACCTGCCCGCCGTCCTCACGGCCGCCGGGCTGGTGGCCTCCACATCCGAGGCCCGCCGCCAGCTCAGGGCCGGCGCCGTCAAGATCGACGGCGCCCGGATCGGCGACGGTGCCCTTGACCTGCCCCGCGCGGAGCTTGCCGGCAAGGTCCTGCAGGTCGGCAAGCGCAAGGCCGCCCGGCTGGTCGGCTGAGCAACGGACGCGCCGTTGCAGTGCCGAAGAAACCCTTACGGTGCAAGGGTTTGCGATGGGTACGCCGCCGCACGACCGGGTCAGGAGATGATTTGACTCGCACCGCCAGGGCACGTAATGTTCACGTCACCGCCACGACAGACACGGCCGCGAAAACGGCCGCGTTTCGGCGCGGCGGACAGCCGGAAGCGACGAGGACCGAGGTTTGACACCGACCGTCCGACTCTCCTAAGCTGTAACGGTTGCCCCGGAGACAAGCCGAAAGGCTGTTGATGGTGCGCGTCCGCTCCTTGAGAACTCAACAGCGTGCCGAAAGTCAGTGCCAAGTAATATCTCCCGTTCCGAGGGGATGGCGTCACCGGCAGGTGACCTCGTCTTCGCGGACGGTTTCTTTGAGACGCACCGTCCACCTTCGCCGGTGGCGGTGCCGAAATGACCGCTGCTGGCCAGCAGCAGTGGCTTCGTGTGTCACTTCTCCGCGGCACTTCTGGTGTCACGGTCAAGTCATAGACATCTACGGAGAGTTTGATCCTGGCTCAGGACGAACGCTGGCGGCGTGCTTCACACATGCAAGTCGAGCGAGGCCCCTCCTTCGGGAGGGTGTCCTAGCGGCGAACGGGTGAGTAACACGTGGGCAACCTGCCCTCAGCTTTGGGATAACTCCGGGAAACCGGGGCTAATACCGAATACGACCACGGGCGGCATCACCTCGTGGTGGAAAGATTTATCGGCTGAGGATGGGCCCGCGGCCTATCAGCTAGTTGGTGGGGTAACGGCCCACCAAGGCGTCGACGGGTAGCCGGCCTGAGAGGGCGACCGGCCACACTGGGACTGAGATACGGGCCAGACTCCTACGGGAGGCAGCAGTGGGGAATATTGCGCAATGGGCGAAAGCCTGACGCAGCGACGCCGCGTGTGGGATGACGGCCCTCGGGTTGTAAACCTCTTTCAGCAGGGAC
>JBBSHJ010000142.1:0-6356 GCA_038253135.1 Mycobacteriales bacterium
CATCTCGGTCGCGCCGGCTGCCAGCGCCCGTCGGTGTACGGCGTCGAGGTCGTCGACCAGGAAGCTGAAATTCGATGGTCCCGGCCGATCGAGTCGGTCCGGATCGTCCAGCAACCACAGCAGGAAGAAATCGTCCCGCCCATATTCACCGAAGACGAAGGACGAGTAGTTCTGCTCCTTCGTGCGGCGCGCGACCTCGTAGTGAAGCCCGAATGCCTCCTGGTAGAACGCCCTTGCGGCGTGCGCGTCGTCAACGGAGATCATGATCTGCACCGGGCGGGCGCCGGTCCCGCCCTGGGCCAGGCCGATCCAGTTGCCATCGGGATCGGTTACCGCTGAGTGCCGGGGCATCCCTTCGGCATCGCGGGGCGGAACCGCCTCGTGAGCGCCGGCCGCGAGGGCCCGCCGGTAAGCGACATCGACGTCGTCGACCAGGAAGCTGAAATTCGACGGTCCCGGCCGATCACACCGCTCGGGATCGTCGTTCAGCCACAGCAGGAAGAAATCGTCGCGCCCGTATTCGCCGAACTGGAACGATGAGAAGTCCCTGTTCTGGGTGCGGCGGGACACGTCGTACCGCAGACCGAAGGCCGCAGAGTAGAACGCCACGGATTTCTGCTGATCGTCGACGGCAAGCTTGATCTGCACCGGGTGGCAACCGGCAGGGATTGCCGGCATTTCCATTCCCCTCTCGAGAAGGCGAGTCACGTCGTCGATGCGGACAGCAAGGAGATCGCGCTCGCGCCGCAGCCGCTCACGGTGCCGCGTCAGCACGGCGCGCGCGTCATCATCGCTGTCGGCGCGCAGGACCGTCCTGATCCCGTCGATGGGCACGTCGGCCCAGCGCAATGCGCGGATCAGCTTGGCCGGCCGGATCTGATCCGACCGGTAGCGGCGATACCCGGATGCGGCATCGACCTCCGCCGGCATGAGCAGGCCGACGTCGTCGTAATGCCGAAGGGCGTGAAGAGACACGCCGGTGAGGCGGGCGAACCTCCCGATGCTCATCAGATCGCAAGGCATCAAGTCGTTGTCAGGCACGGATCCACGATGGACTCTCGGGTAGCCCGAAGGTCAAGGAAGGGTCGGGTCTAACCGATCTCGGCGGGATCGATCTGGATGCGGACGCTGCCGGGCAGCTTGCGGGCGCTGCGTACGCCGGCCGCCGCCCGCAGCGCCGCTGCGAGCGCGGGGCCGTCGCCGATCGGGACCCGCACCAGCGTGCGTTCCTGCTCCCCGGCGGCGCCGGCCGAATCGCGCGGCACCTCCACCGGCACGGGGCCGAGGATGCCGGCAGATCCCGGCAAGGAGGCTCGCTCGATCACGTCGGCGACCGCGTCGCGCGGCCCGGTCACGGCGCCCATCCGCACCGCCGGCGGGAATCCCAGCTCGGCCCGCTCGCCCAGCTCCCGCGCCGCGAAGCCGGCCGGATCCCATCGCACCAGCGCCTGCACGGCGGCCAGTCCGGAGTCCGCGCCGACAATGACGACGTCTCCGCCGGCCCGGACCAGCGTCGCGGCGTTGCACCAGCGGCGTACCGTCTCCTCCCCCGCCCGCAGGTCGGCTCGGGTCAGCAGCGCCCAGGCGTCGAGGAGCACGGCGGCGCCGTAGCCACCCGGCACGACCGGCTCCGCGCCCGGTGTCGCCACCACGAGGGCCGGCTCGGGTGCGACCGACGCGAGCACCTCACCGCGGCCGGACGTGCGCACGACGGCGCCCGGGAAGGCCCGGCCGAGCTCCTCGGCGGTACGCCGCGCGCCCACCACGGCCGCGCGCATCCGGGTGCCGCCGCAATGCCCGCATTCCCAGCCGCCGGCGACCTGCCCGCACCAGCGGCAGGCCGGAACGGCCGGTCCGCTGGTGGCGGCGAGCGGGCCCGAGCACCGCGCGCACCGGGCCGGAGCGCGGCAGCGATCACAGGACAGGCAGGGTGCGTAACCCCGCCGCGGGACCTGCACCAGAACGGGGCTGTGCGCGGCCAGTGCGGTTCTCGCCGCCTGCCAGGCTACGGACGGCAGCCGGGCGCCGCGCGCCCCGGAGTCGCGGGCCAGCGCCTCGTCGTCGCCGGCGGCAACGACCCGCGGTGCCACCGTGCGGACCTCGGCCCGCGGCAACGCGACGGCCCGCGTCCACCCGGATTCGACCAGCCGGGCGCCCTCGGCGGTGCGGGCGGTTCCGGCGATGAGCAGCGCGCATCCGGTCTGGTGCGACCGGAGCGCCAGGACGTCGCGCACGTGCGGGTACGGCGCCCGCGGCTCGGCGTGCAGGTCGTCGCCGTCGTCCCAGATCGCGGCCAGCCCGAGGTCGGTGACCGGGGCGAACGCGGCGGTGCGGGTGCCGGCAACCACCCGTACAGCACCGCGGCGTACCGACAGCCAGCGGCGGTAGCGCGCGGTCGCTCCGAGGTCGGCCGACAGCGCGACGTGGCGGCCCGGGCCGAGCGCCTGGGTCAGCGCCACGTCGAGCCGGTCGAGGTCGCGCCCGTCCGGCACGACGAGGATGGCGCCGCGAGCGCCGGCGAGCGCGGCCTGCGCCGCCTCGGCCAGCCGGGCCGGCCAGTCCTCGCCCGGCCCCGCCGTGAAGACCGCGCGGGCGGTCCGGCCGTCGGCGACGGCGTCCAGGTACGACGCCCCGTCGGCGTAGCGCTGCCACGCCCCGGCTGCGGGCGCGGTGACGGCGCCCTCGGCGGCGGTGAAGGTCTCGGCCTCGACGCTTGCCCGCCGGCTCGGCAGGGCGAGACGCAGCACGTCGGCAACCACGCCGGCGTAGCGGTCCGCAGTCGCCCGGCAGAGCCGGAACACCTCGGTCGAGAGCACCGGCTCGGGCGAGATGACCCGCTCGATGAGGGCGAGCCTGCCCTCGTGGTCCGAGTCGGCGCGGCGCTGCAGCACCCAGGCGTCGACCAGCTTCCCGGCAAAGCGCACGCGCACCCGCGCGCCGGGCACCGCGGTCCCGGCGTCGGCCCTGGCGACCAGGTAGTCGAAGGGCCGGTCGAGATGCTGCAGCGACACGTCGACGACCAGCCGCGCGACCGGGTCGACATCGGCCGTCGCCCGCTCCTCGGGCCGTCGGCTGCTCACCGTCGAGGTCTACCAGACCCGGCCGACGCGGATGTGGACCGCCCGACCGCCACCGCCGATGGGCCGCAGCGGTGTGGAGGAACGGGTGCCCACCACCGGTGCCCGGCTTCCCCCACCGGCATCGGCCGCACGGTCGATACCGGCGTCCCACCTGCCGCCATCGGCCGCCTCGAGAAATCAATTTCAACCGACGGCACAAGGCGGCAAGTCGGGGTTGGGACCGACGGGGCTACCCCCGCCCCCCATCACGGGCTGGTCAGCCGGCGGCGAGCGACTTGAGCGCGTCGGCGCGGTCGGTCCGCTCCCAGGTGAAGTCCGGGAGCTCCCGGCCGAAGTGGCCGTAGGCCGCCGTCTGCGTGTAGATCGGGCGAAGCAGGTCGAGGTCGCGGATGATCGCGGCCGGGCGGAGGTCGAAGACCTCACGGATCGCGGCGCGGATCTTGACCGGATCGGCCGCCTCGGTGCCGAAGGTCTCGACGAAGACGCCGACCGGGTGCGCCTTGCCGATCGCGTAGGCGACCTGCACCTCGCACCGGCGGGCGAGCCCGGCCGCGACGACGCTCTTGGCCACCCAGCGCATCGCGTAGGCCGCCGAGCGGTCCACCTTTGACGGGTCCTTGCCGGAGAACGCGCCCCCGCCGTGACGGGCCATACCGCCGTACGTATCGACGATGATCTTGCGGCCGGTCAGGCCGGCGTCGCCCATCGGGCCGCCGGTCACGAACCGGCCGGTCGGGTTGACGAGCAGGTGGTAGTCCAAAGAGTCGATGTCCAGTGCGGCGATCTCGGGCGCGACCACATGCTCGGCGACGTCGGGCGTCAGCAGCGTCTCGAGGTCGATGTCCTCGGCGTGCTGCGAGGACACGACGACGGTGTCGAGCCGGACCGCCTTGTCGCCGTCGTATTCGATGGTGACCTGGGTCTTGCCGTCCGGGCGGAGGTAGGCGACCGTGCCGTCCTTGCGGACCGCGGCGAGCCGCTGCGCCAGCCGGTGCGCGAGCGCGATCGGCAACGGCATCAGCTCGGGCGTGTCGTCACAGGCATAGCCGAACATCAGTCCCTGGTCGCCCGCGCCCTGGCGGTCCAGCGCGTCCTCGACGCTCTCGCCGGTGCGCGCCTCGTACGCCGAGTCGACGCCCTGTGCGATGTCCTGGCTCTGCGAGCCGATCGACACCGACACGCCGCACGAGTCGCCGTCGAAACCCTTGCGGCTCGAGTCGTAGCCGATCGCCAGGATGCGGTCCCGCACGATGCGCGGGATGTCGGCGTAGGCGTCGGTCGTGACCTCGCCGGCGATGTGGACCTGACCGGTCGTGATCAGCGTCTCGACGGCGACCCGGCTCTTCGGGTCCTCGGCGATGAGGGCGTCGAGGATCGAGTCGCTGATCGCGTCGGCGATCTTGTCCGGGTGTCCCTCGGTGACGGACTCGGACGTGAACAGACGCGTGCTATTGGCGGACACGGCACTCCAAGGTCAGGACTGGCGGGTGTTCGGGTCTCGGCCACGGCCGGCCGGAATTGCCCGAGAGTCTACCGGCCGGTGCGGGTATCTCCGGCCAACCGGGTGCCGACGAGATCGAGCAGCGCTGCGGCCAGGTCGTCCTTCGATCCCGGCGGTACGTCGATCGTGTCGCCCTCGGCGGAAAGGACGGTCGCCGCGGTGTCGTCCGCGCCGAAGACCGCGCCGCCGGCGACGATGTTGAGCACGCTGAGATGGGCCTGCTTGCGGCGCAGCTTCTCCGCGGCCGCGGCCAGCGCGGTGTCGCGGTCGCTCGTCTCGGCCGCGAAGGTGACCAGCACCTGCCCGGCGGGCAGCTCGCCGGCGGCCCGGGCGGCCCCGAGACCCGCGGCGATGTCGGGCAGCGCGACCAGCTCGACCGGCGCCGGCCGGTCACGGGTCTTCTTGATCTTCTGCTCGGCGTAGCGCGCCGGCCCGAAGTCGGCGGGGGCCGCCGCCATCACGACGACGTCGGCGTCGCCGGCGGCACGGCGTACCGCCGCGTGCAGCTCGCCGGTCGTGGTGACCCGCTCGATCGTGACGCCGGCCGGATCGGGCAGGGAGACGTTGGCCGCGATGAGGGTCACGCGCGCACCGCGCGCGGCGGCGGTCGCCGCGATCGCGTACCCCTGCTTGCCGGAGGACGCGTTGGCGAGGAAGCGCACCGGGTCGAGGTATTCGCGGGTGCCCCCCGCGGCGACCACCACGTGCCGGCCGGCGAGAGCCGGCTCCCGCGTTCCGGCGGAGTCGCGCAGTATCCGATCCGCGGCCGCCGCGATGGCCACGGGCTCCGGCAGCCGGCCGACGCCGGATTC
This sequence comes from Mycobacteriales bacterium, assembly GCA_038253135.1. GTDB lineage: Bacteria > Actinomycetota > Actinomycetes > Mycobacteriales > QHCD01 > JBBSHJ01. Next base: position 5,394 of record JBBSHJ010000142.1, read on the forward strand.
GTCGCCGGTGAGCCGCCCGGTCGCGGGCTCGAGTACGACGGCGCCGCGAGCGCGCAGGGTGGCGACGTTGGCGCGGGTGGCCGGGTGCTCCCACATCTCGGTGTGCATCGCCGGCGCGAAGAGCACCGGGCACCGTGCGGTCAGCAGGGTGGCGGTGAGCAGGTCGTCCGCCCGGCCGGTCGCGGCCCGCGCCAGCAGGTCGGCGGTGGCCGGTGCGACCAGGATGAGCTCGGCGTAGCGGCCGATGCTCACGTGCGCGATCTGATCGACGTCGTCCCAGACCTCGGTGCTGACCGGCAGGCCGGACAGCGCGGCCCAGGTGGGCGCGCCGACGAAGCGCAGCGCGGCCTCGGTCGGAATCACCCGTACGCTGCGGTGCGTCCGCGTGAGCAGCCGCAAGAGCTCGGCCGCCTTGTACGCCGCGATGCCGCCGCCGACGCCGAGCACGATCTTCGGACGCGAGGCGTCACTCACGGACGGACCGCCAACCCGGGTGCTCAGGCGTCGGCGGGACCGGACGCGTCAGGATCGAACGGCGCCGCCTCGCCCAGCGTGACCACACGGTCGGCCGCAGGCTCGACGGTGCCGCCGTCGATGGTCGAGACGGCCAGCGACCCGGGCTCGATCGGCTCGGAGACGAGCAGGCCGCTGTCGATCTCGCGTAGCGCGATGGACAGCGCCTTCTCCTGCGGGGCCGGCTCGACGAGCGGGCCGACGTACTCCAACAGGCCCTCGCCGAGCTGGCTGTAATAGGAGTTGATCTGGCGGGCACGCTTGGCGGCGAAGATCACCAGCGCGTACTTCGACGTCGTGTGCTTGAGCAGCTCGTCGATGGGCGGGCTGGTGATGCCCTCGGGGGTCACGTCGGTAGCGGACAAGCCTCGGACCAGCTTTCGGTTGGCAGTGAATTCTCGGTGGCAGTGAATTCTCGTGACACTGAATTCTCGTGACACTGAATTCTCG
>JBBSHJ010000143.1:0-6303 GCA_038253135.1 Mycobacteriales bacterium
CGGATTACCCCATCACCGGTGCGGAGGATCCATGAGACCTCGGGTAGCGGTCTTGGTCAGCGGGCGACCGGGCGCCGGGAAATCCACCCTCGCCGCCGCGCTCGGCCCGGCGCTCGGGCTGCCGGTCTACTCCAAGGACGTGGTCAAGGAGGTCCTCTTCGATTGGATCGGCACCGGCGATCGCGAGTGGTCGAGGAGGCTCGGGGCGGCCGCGGCCGAGGCGCTGTGGGCGATGCTGGCGCACAGCCCACATGGCGGGATCGTGGAAATGCCGATGGGACAAGGGATCCGTGAGCTCATCGCGCATCACCTGGCCGATGCCGAGATTGACGCGCACTGTGAGCTCTGGTGCGACGTGGCACCGTCGGTGGCCGCCTCCCGCTTCGCGGCCCGGGCGGCCGGGCGGCATCCGGGCCATCTGTCCCACCTCGATGTTGCGGCCGCTCAGGGACGCAGGATCGACGTGACGTACGACGGGCCGCTGGCGCTCGGGCCCGTCCTGCGGGTGCCCACCGACCGGACAGTGGACCTCGCGGCGGTGGTGCGATGGGTGCGCGAGGTGACTGGTGGGGCGGCTGATCGGGGGGTCGTCGGCGTGTCGGAAGATTCTTGAAAGTGCCTCTTGCGTAAGGGATTCTCCAGGGGTAGAACTATGCGCACGCCTTCCTCGCGGGAGGCGGGATCGGGAAAAGAGAGAGTGGTCCGGCCGCGGGCTTCGGCTCGGTGGCAGGCGCCGGTGACGAGGCGTGGATCGCTTGGCTCACCCGTGAGATCAGGTCGCGTCATGGCGTGATCGACCGAGGGCCCGCGCACTCATACTGCGCGGGCCCTCACCCATTTCGGTGCCGCGGAGACATCGGCTCCTGAGCCGGCGGCGGTTCTAAAGTGGCCGCTGATCGGCGCGGATTGCCCCTTGCGTAGGGGATTCCGCAGGGGTAGAAATATGCGCACGCCTTCCTCGCGGGAGGCGGGATCGGGAAAAGAGAGAGCGACCCGGCCACGACGCTTCGGCGGACTGGCAGGCGCCGGTGACGGGGCGCGGGGCGTTCGGCTCACCCGTGAGGTCGGGCAGCGTCACGGCCGGACCAATAGAGGCCCCGCGCACTCATACTGCGCGGGGCCTCGCCTACTTTGTACCAAACGCAAGCGACCGAGCCGTGACGACACGCCGAAGGTCCGAACCGGCCGGGCGGCGCCGGCGAGGCTGCGCCGGGTCCCGGAGCGCCGAGGGTCGAGCGGCGGTAGCGTCCTTACGAGGTTGGCGGGATGGCCCGAGCAGGCATGGCCACGGCTCCATCGGTGGCCGCCAGTTCGGGGCAACCCCGAGCTACACCGGTCTGACCGGGCATTGCCGCGCGTGCACAAGATGTGCGCAGAGAACACGCACCGCCGCGCACGCTAGGAACGAAGGGTCGGGTCATTCCGCCAGCCACTCGGCGCACGTGCGTGATCTGCGTAGGATCCGACCCATGCAGATGACCGCCGAGCTGGAAGAAAGCTTCAACACCCAGATCACGCTCGAATTCGAGGCGTCCATGGTCTACCGGCAACTGGCCATCGAGATGGAGATCCGCGACCTGCCCGGGATGGCCGCCTGGCTCCGACACCAGGCGGATGAGGAGATCGTCCACGCGAACAAGTTCATCGACCATCTCTCCGATCGCGACAACCACCCGTCGATCGGTGCCATCGCGGCCCCTGCACTCGAGATTTCCACCGTCCTGGATTGCTTCGAGGCGGCATTGAAGCACGAGGAGGGGGTCTCAGCGGCGATCCGGGAGCTCTACGTGACCGGGGACAGGGCCGGTGACCTCGACTCGAGGCCGCTGCTGACGTGGTTCCTGTCCGAGCAGATCGAGGAGGAATCGACCGTCCGCGAGATCGTCGGCCGGATCGAGCTGATCAAGGACGACGGCCCCGGGCTGCTGCGACTCGACGACGACATGGCCACCCGGCCGGTGGCCACGACCGAGAACTCGTCCAGACCAGCCTGACGGCGGTGTCGAGGCCGACGGATGGGTCGCGAACCGCACCCCTGGCCGGTGCCGAGCTGGGTGACGCCCGACGACCTTGCCGCCGCGCTGGAAGTCGAGGCCGGGACGCTGGCCTGGCTCGCCGACGGTCAGGGTCGGCTGCGTCGGCACGGCACGGACCACACCTTGCACCACTACCGGCGCTGGGCCCGGACGGGCGCCCGCGGCGCGATCCGCGTCATCGAGGCCCCGAAGCCTCGCCTGCGCGCCGCGCAGCGGCTGGTGCTGCGCGAGGTCGTGGCCGCCGTACCCGCGCACGATGCGGCGCACGGCTTTCGATCGGGTCGCGGCGTCGCCTCGTTCGCGGCCCCACACGTCGGCCGGCCGGTCGTCGTACATCTTGATCTCGTCGCCTTCTTCGCCCACGTGACCGCACCGAGGGTGGCCGGGATCTTCCGGATGATCGGGTACGACGCGCCGGTCGCCCGGCTGCTGGCCGGGCTGACGACGACCGCCACGCCGTACGCGATGGCGAGGCACCTGCTGCCCGGCCCGGATCGTGCCGGCATCCGGGCGGCGCTGGCCGTCCCGCACCTGCCGCAGGGCGCACCTACGTCGCCGGCGCTGGCCAACCTCGCAGCGTACGACCTCGATGCCCGCCTGGCCGGGCTCGCCGCGAAGCTCGGCATCGGATATTCCCGCTACGCCGACGATCTCGCCTTCTCCGGGCCGGCTTACATCGGCGAGCTGGTGCCGCGCATCGTCGCTGGAATCGTGGCTGCCGAGGGGTTTCGGCTCAATGTGCGCAAGATGCATGTCGCCCGGCGGTCCGGCGCCCAGCGGCTCACCGGGCTGGTCGTCAACGACAGGCTCAACACGCCACGCACCGAGTACGACGTCCTCCGCGCCACGCTGCACCGGTGCGCACTGCATGGACCTGCAGCGGAAAATCGCGCCGGCGTCGAGGACTTCCGTGCACACCTGCTCGGCCGGATCTCCTGGATCGCCTCGATCAACGGTGCTCGAGGCGCGAAGCTGCACGCGCTCGTTGCCCGCATCGACTGGTCACGGTAAAGGCACGGGCCCGTCGCCGTAGCCATGCGTAACGTCCGCAACCCGGAGCGGAGGAGGATGCGTTGAGGATCAACGTCGTGTCGGTCAATCACGGCACCACCCGCTACGCGGAGCTGATGCTCGAATCGCTGGTTCGTCATCACCCAGACCGCAGCTCGATGCGCCTGCTCGTCCTCGACAACGACTCACCGGACGTGGAACGGCTGCAGCGTTTCGCAGCGGACGGCATCACGGTCCAGCAGTCGGGCTACACCACGACGGCCGCGGTCACGACGCATGGCGAGATCCTCCGCGATGCCGTGCTCGCCGACTCCGATTGCGACGCCTACTGCTTCGTCGACTGCGATGTGTGCTTCTGCCGCGACGACACCGTCGATATGCTCGCCGCCGAGCTGGACGCCGGGCCCGATCTCTTCGGCGTGCAGGCGAGCTGGCTCAAGCCCGACGGTTCGGCGCTCGCCGAGGCCGAGTCACCACGTCGGCCGCGCTCCGAGATCAGCGAGCGGGTGCGGCCCCTTCCCGATGGCGCGTGGTCGGAGCCGACGTCGTACGCCGTCGAGCTGCAGCTCGACGATCGCATCCATCCCTTCTGTGCCGTCATCGAGAACTCGCCGGAGTTTCGGTCGGTCGTGGAAAACCTCGGCCTGTCCCCGGCAGCAGTGCAATGCGAACGCGGCGGCAAGTGGTGGGACACGCTCGGGCTGCTGACCCAGGTGATGAAGACTCATCGGCGCACGTGGCGACGGTCCGACGTGGGTGTCATCCACTTCGGCAACGTGAGCTGGGATCCGCAGTGGGCGGCCGAGAAGGCGGCCGACCGGGAACGCCTGATGCGCCAGTACACGCGCCACTCCTCGCGTTGATTGGGGGGATCCGCTCAACGGAACCGGCGGGGAGGCGGAGGAACGGGGTTGGCGCGGGCAATCGGATCGCGGCCAGGTGGGCGCCCGGATAGCCTCATCGACCATGGCCTCAAGGACCGCGGCGCCCGTGCTCACCCCACAGGCCCAGAACTTCCCGCGCTGGTATCAGGACGTCATCGCCAAGGCCGAGCTGGCGGAGAACGGGCCGGTCCGCGGCACCCAGATCATCCGGCCGTGGGGCACCGCCATCTGGGAGGCGATGACGGCGGCGGTCGACGCCCGGATCAAGGCCACCGGCGCCCAGAACGTCAACCTGCCCCTCTTCATCCCCGAGTCCTACGTGCACCGCGAGGCCGAGCACGTCGAGGGTTTCGCCCCCGAGGTCGCCGTCGTCACGCACGGCGGCGGCAAGAAGCTCGACGAGCCCCTCGTCGTACGCCCGACGTCCGAGACGCTCTTCGGCGAGTGCATGGCGCGTTGGGTGCAGAGCTATCGCGACCTGCCGATGCTGCTCAACCAGTGGTGCAACGTCGTGCGCTGGGAGATGCGGACTCGGCTGTTCCTGCGCAGCAGCGAATTCCTCTGGCAGGAGGGTCACACCGCGCACGCCACGTCGTCGGACGCCGCGGCGTTCGCGCGCACGATCCTGCACGAGGTCTACGCCGGCTTCATGCGTGAGGTGCTCGCGATGCCGGTGGTCGTCGGCCGCAAGACCGCCGCCGAACGCTTCCCCGGCGCGGTCAACACGATGACCTGCGAGGTGATGATGGTCGACGGCAAGGCGCTGCAGATGGGCACCAGCCATGAGTTCGGCCAGAACTTCGCCAAGGCGTTCGACATCGCTTTCGTGGACGCCGACCGGGAGCGCAAGCTGGCCTGGACCACGTCCTGGGGCGTCACCACGCGCATGGTCGGCGGCCTGATCATGTGCCACGGCGACGACGCCGGCCTGCGCCTGCCGCCGGCGCTCGCCCCGACCCAGGTCGTCGTGATCGTCATCAAGCACGAGGCGGCGGCTGCGGCGCACCGCCTCGGCGACGAGCTCGCCGGGGCGGGCCTGCGGGTGCGCGTCGATGACCGCACCGACCTCCCCTTCGGACGGCGGACAGTCGACTGGGAGCTCAAGGGCGTGCCGGTCCGCATTGAGATCGGACCGCGGGACCTCGCCGACGGCAGCGTCACCGTCGTACGCCGGGTGCCCGGCGGCAAGACGCCCACGCCGCTGGATCGCGCGCTCGCCCGGGTGCGGCGGGCTCTGGCCGAGGACCAGCAGGCGCTGTACGACGCCGCCGCCGAGCGCGCGGCCGCCCGCACCGTCGACGTGGACTCCGTCGACGCGGCCGCTGCGGCCAGCGCAACCGGTTGGGCGCGGCTGCCCTGGGCCACCCTGGCCGATGGCGGGGAGGAGAAGCTAGCCGCGGGGGGAGTGACCGTGCGCTGCCTGACGCGACCCCGACGGATCGGTCCCGGATTCCGACGACGAGCCCGGACTCATCGCCCACGTGGGACGGAGCTATTGACGTCGACCGCGCTGGCGTCCGACGCCGAGGGCCGATGTGGCACAATCGGCGGCTGAGTACGCCGTACACCGGTCCCTCTCAATCGGTGCGTCGGCGCCCCAGCCGTCGGAGCGGGCCCGCAACCCCACGCGGATGCCGCACCGGCACCCACACCGTCGTACATCCGCGCGCGTCCGCGCGGAGCCGACCACCTCATGATGGAGCTCTTTCACCCGTGGCAACAAAGATCAAGCTGATGCGTCTGGGCAAGATGCGGGCGCCGCACTACCGGATCGTGGTAGCCGACGCCCGCAAGGCGCGCAACGGCCGGTCGATCGAGACCATCGGCAAGTACGAGCCGAAGCGCGACCCCTCGTTCATGGAGGTGGACTCGGAGCGCGCGCAGTACTGGCTCGCGGTCGGCGCCCAGCCGACCGACGCGGTCGCCGCGATCCTCAAGGTCACCGGCGACTGGCAGAAGTTCAAGGGCCTGCCGGCGCCCGAGCCGATGAAGGTCGCCGAGCCCAGGCCCGACCGCAAGGCGGCCTTCGAGGCTGCGTCCAGGAACAACACCGAGGCCGCCGCGCCGGACACCTCTGGTGCCACCACGCCGAGAAGGCGCAGGCCGGCCGCCGAGAAGCCCGCCGAGGCCAAGCCTGACGACGCCAAGCCTGACGACGCCAAGCCTGCCGACGCCAAGCCTGCCGACGCCACGCCGGCTGCCGAGACGCCGGCTGCCGAGACGCCGACCGACGAGACGCCGACCGACGAGACGCCGGCCGAGAAGCCGGCCTACGAGTGATCGAGTCCGCGGTGGAGCACCTTGTCCGCGGAGTGGTCGAACATCCGGACGACGTCCGGGTCGACATGGTGCGCGGTCGCCGCGGCCAAGTC
>JBBSHJ010000144.1:0-6260 GCA_038253135.1 Mycobacteriales bacterium
CGAGGCCGGCGAAGAACGCGTCCATCACCTGGTCGTAGCGGTCCGGGGAGAAGATGAGGGTCACGTTGACGCTGATGCCCTGACTCAGCGTCTCGGTGATCGCGCGAAGGCCCGCGACGGTCGCGGGGATCTTGATGAAGAGGTTGGGCCGGTCGACCAGCCACCACAGCGCCTTCGCCTCGGCGATTGTCTTCGCGGTGTCGTGCGCGAGTCGCGGGTCGACCTCGATCGACACCCGGCCGTCGACACCGCCGGAGGCGTCGTACGCCGGCCGCAGCACGTCACAGGCCGCCCGCACGTCGGCGGTCGTGATCGAGCGGACCGCCTCCTCGATCTTTACCTCGCGCAAGGCGAGGTCGGCACACTGCTCGTCGTAGGCGTCGCCCTTGGCCAGGGCGCTCGCGAAGATCGTCGGGTTGGTCGTGACCCCGACGACCTCCTTGTCCTTGGCCAGCGCGGCCAGATTGCCGGTCCGCAGCCGCTCGCGGGAGAGGTCGTCGAGCCAGATGGCGACCCCGGCGGCGGAGAGGTCCTTCAGTGCAGTGGTGCTCATGACTATCGCTTCCTCGTGATCCAGAGTTACGTATGGGCGGACGGATGGCAGCACGCGCGGGTCAGGTACCGGTGGTCTCACCCGTGATCGCGCCGGCGCGTTCGAGACTGGCGTGCGCGGCGGCGACGACCCGGTCAGGGGTGAAGCCGAACTGCTCGAAGAGCACGGCGTAGTTGGCGCTCGCGCCGAAATGTTCGAGGCTGACCATCTCGCCCGCTTCGCCGACGAAGTCCCGCCAGCCCATCGCGATGCCGGCCTCGACGGACACCCGCGCGCGGATGTCCGGCGGCAGGACCTGCTGGCGGTACGACGCCTCCTGCTCGTTGAACCACTCGACGCACGGCATCGACACGACCCGGGTGCCGATGCCCTCCTCCTCGAGCTTCTCGCGCGCGGCGACGGCGAGCTGGACCTCCGAACCGGTCGCGATCAGGATGACCTGCGGCCGGCCGGTGCTCGCGTCGGCCAGAACGTAGCCGCCCTTCGCGACGCCCTCGGCCGAGCCGAACGCGTCGCGGTCGAAGATCGGCAGGTTCTGCCGCGACAGCGCCAGGCCGGCCGGCCGGTCGCTGTGCTCGAGCACGGTGCGCCAGGCGACCGCGGTCTCGTTGGCGTCGCCGGGTCGTACGACGGAGAGGCCCGGGATCGCCCGCAGCGCGGCCAGGTGCTCCACCGGCTGGTGCGTCGGCCCGTCCTCGCCGAGGCCGATCGAGTCGTGCGTCCACACGTAGGTCACCGGCAGCTGCATCAGCGCGGCCAGCCGGACGGCCGGACGCATGTAGTCGCTGAAGACCAGGAAGGTTCCGCCGTAGGGACGGGTGCCGCCGTGCAGCGCGATGCCGTTCAGGATCGCGGCCATCACGTGTTCGCGGATGCCGAAGTGCAGGGTGCGGCCGTAGGGTCCGCCGGGAAATTCCTTGGTCTGGTGCACCGCCGGCAGGAAGGACGGCTCGCCCTTCATCGTGGTGTTGTTGGAGCCGGCGAGGTCCGCGGATCCGCCCCAGATCTCGGGGACCGGGATCAGTGACTCGAGCACCGCCTCGGACGCCGTGCGGGTGGCGACGCCCTTCGCGTCCGCCGGCCAGGACGGCAGGTTGTCCGCCCAGCCGGCAGGGAGGGTGCGGGTGCGCAGCCGGTCGAAGAGGGCCACGCCGTCGGGGTGTTTCGCCGCCCAGGCGTCGAAGCCCTGCTGCCACTCGGCGTGCGCGGCCTGGCCGCGGTCGACGACCTCGCGGGCCCGGGCGAGCACGTCGGCGTGGACGTCGAAGGTCTTCACCGGGTCGAGTCCGAGCGCCTCCTTGGTCGCCGCGACCTCGTCCTCGCCAAGCGCGGAACCATGTGCCGCACCGGTGTTCTGCTTGTTCGGAGCGGGCCAGGCGATGATCGTGCGCAGCTTGATGATGGACGGCTTGTCGGTGCGCGCCTTGGCCCGCTCGTATGCCCGTTCGAGCGCGGCCACGTTCTCGTCGTAGGAACCGTCGTCCGTCAGCCACTCGACCGACTGGGTGTGCCAACCGTAGGCGTCGTACCGCTTGAGCACGTCCTCGGAGAACGCGACGTTGGTGTCGTCCTCGATGGAGATGTGGTTGTCGTCGTAGAGCAGGATCAGGCCGCCGAGCTGCTGATGCCCGGCCAGCGAGCTGGCCTCGCCGGAGATGCCCTCTTCGAGGTCGCCGTCCGAGGCGAAGACATAGATGTGGTGGTCGAACGGGCTCGTGCCCTCGGGCGCGTCGGGGTCCAGCATCCCCCGCTCCCGGCGGGCGGCTATCGCCATGCCCACCGCCATGCCGACCCCCTGCCCGAGCGGGCCGGTGGTCGACTCCACGCCGACCGTGTGCCCGTGCTCCGGGTGGCCGGGGGTGCGGGAGCCCCAGGTGCGCAACGACTTGAGGTCGTCGAGCTCGAGGCCGTAGCCGGAGAGGTAGAGCTGGATGTACAGCGTGAGGCTGGAGTGCCCGCAGGACAGCACGAAGCGGTCGCGGCCGGCCCAGTGCGGGTCGGTCGGGTCGTGCCGCAGGAGCTTTTGGAACAGGAGGTACGCCGCCGGCGCCAGGCTCATTGCCGTGCCCGGATGTCCGTTGCCCGTCTTCTGGACCGCGTCCATCGCCAGGGTGCGGATCATGTCGATGGCCTTGTGGTCGACGTCGGTCCAGCCCGCGGCGGGCGTGAAGGTCGACTTCTCGACTGCCTTGCTCACGCGATCGCGCTCCTCACAGTCCGGTTCTCATTGATGTCCGTCTTCCCGCGCCCGGGATCGACGCAGAGAAGGGATCGATGCGGCTCGTTTTCGACGAGCCTTCCCCGTCGAGCCTAGTGCCCAGCGCTGGCGGGTCGCTGCGCCGGTCGCGATGATATTTCGCACTGGTGGCGGCCGGGGCGACGGGCGCGACAGCGGTCACGATGCGGCCTGACCCGGCCGATACAGTGAGGACACCCCTTCCGGTTTCGACCGTCGTCCGTTTTCGTGAGGTGCTGACTCCGTTGTCCGCGATCACCGGCAGCACGCCGCCGCGGCGCACCCTCGGAAGCGTCCTGTCGGCGTACGTCGGCCTGACCAAACCGCGCATCATCGAGCTGCTTCTGGTCACGACCGTCCCGACCATGATGCTGGCCGCTCGCGGGCTGCCCACCTGGTGGACGCTCGCCGCGACCCTCGTGGGGGGCACCCTCGCGGCCGGCAGCGCGAACGTCTTCAACTGCTACGTCGACCGGGACATCGACGAGAAGATGAGGCGGACCCGCCGGCGCCCGCTGGCCCGGCACGCGGTCACCCCGCGCAGCGCCCTGGTCTTCGGGATCGTGCTCGGAACGGCCGCCACCGCCTGGCTGGCGCTGACGGTCAACCCGCTGTCGGCGGGCTTGGCCGACGCCACGATCCTGTTCTACGTCTTCGTCTACTCGATGGGCCTGAAGCGGCGGACGTCGCAGAACGTGGTGTGGGGCGGCGCCGCCGGCTGCATGCCGGCGCTGATCGGCTGGTCCGCGGTCACCGGCACCGTCTCGTGGCCGGCGGCCACGCTCTTCCTCGTGATCTTCTTCTGGACCCCGCCGCACACCTGGGCGCTCGGCCTGCGCTACCGGGAGGACTACGCGGCGGCCGGCGTACCGATGCTTCCCGTCGTCGCGCCGGCCACGGTCGTCGCGCGCCGCATCGTCTACTACACCTGGGCCATGGTCGCGGCATCGCTCGTGCTGTGGCCGCTGGCGACCGGCTGGATCTACGGGGCATCCGCCGTGGTGCTCGGCATGGCGTTCCTGGTCTTCGCCTATCGCCTGCGCGGCGAGGCGCGCCGCGGTGCGGCGCTGTCGTCCTTCGCGCTGTTCAAGTGGTCCAACAGCTATCTTTCGCTGCTCTTCGTCGCGGTTGCCGTCGACGCCCTCGTCCTGCACTGACGGGCTCGCGCAGGCGCCGGCATTGGTGCGACCCTGCCGCATCCACGAGGGACGCGGCAGGGCCGGCTGGAGGAGAGAATCTGATCCTCAGTCGGATCCGAGCCGCACCGTCGCGGTGTGCGAGCTGCCGTCGCGGGAGTAGGTCACGGTGACCGCCTCGCCGGGGCGGTGCGCGCGTACGGCGGCGACGAGCGCGTCCGAGGTGTCGATCTGCCGGCCGTCGACCTTGGTGATCACGTCGCCCGTCCGCAGTCCCGCCCCCGCCGCGGCGCCGCCGCTCGTCACCGACCGGACCTGCGCGCCGGTGCCGACGCCGGTCGCCGAGGCACTGTCCGAGGCGCTCACGCCGAGCCGCGCGTGCGTCGCCTTCGTGCCCGCGGCGAGCTGGGCGACGACCGGTCGGGCCTCGTCGATCGGGATCGCGAAGCCGAGTCCGATCGAGCCCGACTGGCTGCTCGAGCTCGAGTCGCCGAGCGAGGCGATCGCGGAGTTGATCCCGATCACGCGGCCCTGCAGGTCGACCAGCGGGCCGCCGGAGTTGCCCGGGTTGATCGCGGCATCGGTCTGTATCGCGTCGATGACCGTCGCCTGGCTCGCGGGCGCGGACCGGCCCTGCCCGCCGCCGTACGGATCGCCCTGACCGCCTTGGCCGGGGCTCGAGGTCTGCACCGGGCGGTTGAGGGCGCTGATGATGCCGGACGTGACACTGCCGGACAGGCCGAGCGGCGACCCGATCGCGACCACCGGCTGGCCGACTGCGACGTCGGCGGACGAGCCGAGCGTGGCCGGGGTCAACCCGCTCACCCTCGCTGCCTTGACCACGGCAAGATCGGTGACCCGGTCGCGCCCGAGGATCGAGGCCTTGACCGTCCTGCCGGTGCTCAGCGTCACGCTGAGCGTGCCCCCGCCGTTCGCGGCGGCCTCGACGACGTGGTTGTTGGTGAGGATCTCGCCGTCGGAGGTGAGGATGACGCCGGTGCCCTCGTCGCCGCCGCCGCTCGTCGCGACGGTGATGGAGACGACGCTGGGCATCACCTTGGCGGCGACCTGCTGCACCGAGCCGGCCGGCGCCTTCGTCGGCGTGGTGGACGAGTTCTTGTTGTCGGTGTTGTTCCCGGCGGGCGTGCCGGCCAATGCGCTGACGACCTTGGTCGTCGTGTTCGTGGCCTGACCCTCGATGGCGGCACCCGCAATGCCGCCACCCACGGCGGCGAGGACGACCGCGGTGCCGACGGCGACCATCCGGCCCCGATGTCGCGGCTTGGCGGTCGTGACCGCCGGCGCATTGCCGCCCGGTCCGGGTGGCGCCGGCTCGCCCGGGTAACCGGCCGGCCAGGACGGCGCCGCCCACGGCGCCGTATTGGTGCGGTTCTGTCCATAAAGACCGGTCCGGTACGTCGGCGGGTCGGTCGGCGGGGCCGGGGGGCTCCAGGCGGCGGACTCGTACTCGTGCGCCTGCGGCTGATAGCCGTGTGAGGGTGGGTCCGGGGGACGCTGCTCTGGGTTGCCGGCGTGCGGCGATCCGTCTGCCATGCCTTTCACCGTGCCCCTTGACACTGAGAAGAACCTGAATCCCGGCTGAGTTCTGGGTGCGAACGCTCGACGCTACCCGCCGTCGCTTCTGCCGGGACCGTCGTACCGCGCCCGGGTCTCCGACGGCGGTGGGGCACCAGGGAACCACAGCATCATCAACGCGCCGCCACCCGAAGAGGCGCCCGCCTGCACCCAGCCGCCGTGCCGCTCGGCGACCTGGCGGACGATCGCCAGCCCGAGGCCCGACCCCGGCAACGCGCGCGCGTTCGTCGCCCGGTAGAACCGCTCGAAGACGTGCGGCTGGTCCTCGGGCGCGATGCCGGGACCCTCGTCGGCGACGCGCAGCGTCCCCGCGGCGAGGGTGATCGACACGGTGCCGGCGGGTGGGCTCCACTTCGCCGCGTTGTCCAGCAGGTTGGTGATCGCGCGCTCGATCGCGTCGGCGTCGCCGGTCACGACCCACGGCTCGATGCTGGTTGCCCACTCCAAGCCAGGGGCGCGGCGTCGTACCCGCTCCAAGGCCCGCTGCACCGGCTCGGAGAGCTCCACTTCCTCGACCGTCGCCGCCCCGGTGGGGTCGGTCCTGGCCAGCTCGACAAGGTCGCGGACGAGCCCGGTGAGCTCGCGCAGCTGGGCGCGTACGTCGCCGAGCAGGGATTCGTGGTCGGCCGGGTCCAGGCTGCGGGCACCGGGGGCGCTGGCCTGGGCGAGCAGGTCGAGGTTGGTGCGCAGGCTGGTCAACGGTGTGCGCAGCTCGTGCCCGGCGTCGGCGACCAGCTGC
>JBBSHJ010000145.1:0-6210 GCA_038253135.1 Mycobacteriales bacterium
ACCATCGGCTCGATCAACGCCCACTGATCATCGGTCAGGTCGGACGGATAACGACGCGGGGAAGAAGCAGCCATATCGCCACTTTCGCCACAACAACCACATCAGTCACGCCGCCACGCCGACGCTTTCCCAACACGTTCTTAGGTTCAACCGGTCGCGGAACTTGTGGTCGTCAGCCGCCGTGTTGTCCGACGATCTGCGAGATCCTTTCGGCCAGGCGGAGGTCCCTGTCGGTCACACCGCCCTCGGAATGCGTCGAGCAGCGGAAGGTCAGCGTCCGCCACCGGATGTCGATGTCCGGGTGATGGTCGGCCTGCTCCGCGGCGACGGCGACGTCGTCGACGACGCGGATCGCGCTCGCGAAGTCGGGCAGGTCGGCCGTCCTTTCGATGCCGTCCGTGTCGCCCGACCAACCGGGCAGGTTGTTCAATGCGTCGCGAATCGTTTTGGAGTCGAGTACGCCGGCCATCGGCAGCTCCTCATCGTGGTTGTCTGGCTCACTGTGGTGTCTGGTTCATTGTGGTTGTCTGGCTCACCGTGATTGTCTGGTTCATCGTGATTGTCTGGTTCATCGTGATTGTCTGGTTCATTGTGGTGTCTGGCTCACTGTGGTGTCTGGCTGGTCGTGGTGTCTGGCCGAGTCTGCCAGTACGGCGGGCCCGCAATGCCGCTCGAAGGAGCCGGAAGCCGAAATATCAGGAGCAGTCCACCCGGATCGGCTTCCCATGCGGCCCCCGTGGATTCCCAGACCTGAACGTTACGGTCATCTGGTGCCCATCGCCCACGCCTCGGTGCTCGTTGGGGCGGAGGTCGCCGTCCTCGCCGCGGCCGCGCGAGACCTTGCCGACGCCCCCGATGTGGGGCTGATCCCGACCGAGTCCGGCATCGCCCGCGGCCTCGTCGGCGCCGGCGACGTGCTGGCGTTCCGCGGCGTACCGCATCCGATCCGGGTCGTGGCGGCCGACGACTCCAGGCTCACGCTCGAGGGCCCGCGCGGCCTGCGCTACCGCGAGACCTACGCGTCAACCGGTGCCGGGGCGTACGTGACGTGCGAGCTGTTCTGGCGAGTCGGCCGGCTCACCCGCCGCCGCGCGCTCGCCGCGTTGACGCTGCGTTGCGCGTCCCTGCGCGCCGCGGTACGGCGCAGGCGCCGGCTCGTCGTCGCGGCGGCAGTGATCCGCGCCGGTCGAGTGCTGGCCGCCCAGCGGGGCGCCGGCGGCCTCGTGGGCGATCGGTGGGAGCTGCCGGGCGGCAAGGTCGAGCCAGGTGAGTCGCCGCCCACGGCGCTGCGCCGGGAATGCGCCGAGGAGCTCGGGGTCGACGTCGAGATCGGTGCGCGCATCGGCGTACCGATGCCGCTGGACTACGACGGTTACTGGCTCGAGGCGTTCGCGGCGACGCTTCCGGCCGGCGCTGAGCCGGTGGCGCGTGAGCATCGCGAGTTGCGCTGGATCGACGCGGGCAGCCTCGACACGATCGACTGGTTACCGACGGATCGGGCCCTGCTGCCGCACGTGCGGGCGGCCCTGCGGCGGGCGGAGAGCTCGCGGACGCAGGCCGAGCCATCGGCAGAGCAGGCGACCGGGACGGGCCTGAAGGGTAAGGTCTAACGCCCGGTCGCATCGGACAGAGTCGTACGCGAGACGAAGGTCCGCGCATCCTTGAACCGGCGCATCGAGATGAGCAGCTCGTAGGAGCGGATCGCTGCTATATCGGCGATCCGCGTGACTAGGTAGCGATAGAGATGTTCGTCGTCGCGGCAGATGATCGTCGCCATCAGGTTGTCCTGGCCGGTCACGGCGCCGACGAACGCGATTTCCTCGTGGGCCGCGAGCTGCCTGCCCGTCGCCTCGAGGTCCGTGGGCCGGACGCGCAACCACAGCACCGCACGGACATGAAAACCGAGCGACTCGTGCGCGAGATCGATGTCCAGGAAGACTGTGCCGTCGCCGAGCAGCCGTTCGACCCGCCGGGCCACCCGGGCGCCGTTCCACCCGGTCTTGGCGGCGAGCGCGGCATAGCTCGCCCGCCCGTCGGGCGGCCAGCCCGGCGAGCAGGGCCGCATCGTCCGGCTGCGGCGGCTCCAGCGTCCCCGCGCCGGCGATCGCCTCCTCCCGGATGCGGCGCAGCTGCTCGGGTCGCAGTGGCGCGCCGTAGCCCGTCCAGTCCGCCGGATCCGAGCCGACGTACCGATGCAGCAACGACAGCGATGAGATGTCGAGGACGGCGCTGGTGCGCGGCAGCCGCTCGAGGACCAGCTCCTCGCGGGCGGCACCGCGGGTGGAGGAGCGCACGAGGCAGCTGACTTCCGCACCGCCCGACGTGATGCCCACGTACGCGGTGTCGTCCAGATCGGCCAGCGCCGTGGCCAGGGCCGTGACGTTGCCCGGCCGGCAGCCGATCCGCACGATCCAGTCCGACTGTCCGAGCGCGCGCGGCTCGGGTCCCTACCCGGCTCATTCCGCCGAGCTGTCCATCCGGGCGTTCCTCGAACGTCATGCCGGCATCACCTTGGAGCGGACCCATGCGTCGTTGGCTACCCCTGCTCGCCCTGTGCCTCGGCACCGTCCAGCTGCTCGTCGACGTCACGATCGTCAACGTGGCGCTGCCCCAGATGGCGCTCGCCTTGCACACGTCGTTCTCGTCGCTGCAGTGGGTCGTCGACGGCTACGCGCTCAGCCTGGCCGCGCTGCTGCTCGGCATCGGCTCGCTGGCCGACCTGAGCGGTCATCGGAGGGTGTACGTCGCGGGCCTCGCCGTCTTTGCCGCGGCCAGCTTCGCGTGCGGGATCTCGCCGTCTCCGGCCGTGCTGATCACGGCCCGGATCGTGCAGGGCCTCGGCGGTGCCGCGATGCTGGCGACCACGTTCGCGCTGCTCAACGAGTCCTACCACGGCCGCGATCGCGGTACGGCGTACGGCGTGTGGGGCGCGGTCGCGGGTGCCTCGGCCGCGATCGGCCCGATCGTCGGCGGCATCCTCACCGAGGGCATCAGCTGGCGGTGGATCTTCTTCGTCAACCTTCCGATCAGCGCGGCCGCGATCGTGCTGTCGCTGGCGGTGCTCGACCCCGGTCGACCGGAGCGGGGCCGGCAGGTCGACCTGCCGGACACCGTGGCGCTCAACGCCGCGCTCGGCTGTGTCACCTTCGGGCTCAGCACCAGCACCGATCACGGCTGGACCGCGCCCCGGACCTGGTCAATGTTCGTCTCGAGCACGGGATCCGTACGGCGACGGCGTCCGGGCTCGACCTGGCCTTCCTGGTTGCCGGCATCCTCGGCGTGATCGCTGCCGGGCTGGTGGTCTTCCTGATGCGGGGGACCGGCGCCTCGGTGAGCACCGCGCAATCGCCCTCGCCCGAACCGGGCAATGCGCAGGAGCCCGCCGGAACGCGCTGACCGATCGCTCGGCCCGGGGCCGCGCGACCGGAGTGCACGCCCTCCCGAGGCCCATGTTTGCCAGCATGCTGTCATGATGAGCATAATCGGGTTTGACCGCATGCTGTCAAACGAGGAGTGAATCATGAGTCAATCGGTGTACCTCTACGTGTGCGACACCCTCTCGGACTGGGAGCCCGGACATGCCATAGCCGCCCTCAACCAGCCGTTCGGGCAGCGGGATCCCGGGTCGCTGCAGGTGCGGACCGTCGCGGCGACGGCGGACCCGGTCCGGACCGCCGGCGGCGTACGCATCCTGCCCGATCTGACGGTCGAGGAGGCGGCCCGCGAGCGGCCCGCGATGCTGATCCTTCCGGGAGCGGGGACCTGGGACCAGGCAGTGCACAAACCGGTGATCGGTTTCGCGAAGTCGCTGCTGGACAAGGATATCCCGGTCGCCGCGATCTGCGGCGCAACGGTCGCGCTGGCCGCCGCGGGCATGCTCGACGACCGCGACCACACCAGCAACGACCCGAGCATGCTCGACGGGCCCGGCTATGCCGGGGCCGGGCGTTACCGCCCGGCGCCGGCCGTGACCGATCGCGGGCTGATCACCGCGGGTGCGGCGCACCCGGCGGAATTCGCCCGGGAAATCCTGCGCACGCTCGAGGTCTACGAGCCGGACACCCTCGAGAACTGGTACGGGCTCTACACCACCGGCGAGCGCGCGTACTTCGACAAGTTCATGGCCGCGGTGTGACGGCGGCGGCCCGAACGCCGGCCGGCGACGTGCTCACCGACCTCGTCCTGGAGGTTTTCCGCCTCAACGGCGGGTTCTTCGAGGCGGCCGAGCGGTTGGCCAGACCCGTCGGCCTCACCGCCGCCTGGTGGCAGGTCCTCGGGATCACCCTCGACGAGCCCCGTCCGGTCGCCGAGATCGCCCGACGGGTGGGCGGCGGCAAGGCCCGGCAGAGCGTGCAGCGCATCGCCGATCTACTGGTGGACAAGGGCTGGGCGACCTACGAGCCCAACCCGCGGCACGCGCGCGCCAAGCTGCTGGCGCCGACGCCGCCCGGTCGGCGCGCCGTACACCGCCTGGCCGGCGCCCAGCACCGATGGGCGGATGCCGTCGCCGGCAGCATCGGCGAGGATGCGCTGCGGCACTGCCTCCGCACGATTTCCGTCGTCGCCGACGAGGTGGAGCGGTGCGCCGATGCGCAGGACGCGGCGGCGAAATAGCTCGCGGCCGGCGTGCCGCCCTCACTAGCGTCGCCGATCGTGACCGAGGATCTGCAAACCCGGGCCGCCGGGTCGGACGAGCTGGTGGCCGAGGTCGCCGAGCGATACGGGCTGGGAGCCTGCGCCACGTGGGTCGACCTCGGCGGCAGCTGGACCACCAACCTCCGCCTCGATCTCGCCGAACGCGTGCTGGTCGCGCGGATACACCAGGGGAGTACGCCGCCCGAGCGGCTGGCCGCCGTGCAGGCCGCGCGGGAGGCGGTGGCCACGGCCGGAATTCCCACGGTTACGCCGATCCGCGTCGCCGACGGCTCGGGCTTCGTGGCCCTGTCCAGTGGTCGGCTGGTCGAGCTCGAGCCGTTCCTCACCTGGGACACGCGGATGAACACCTCGGCGCTGATCACCCGCGGGCACGGCGTGCTGGCGGCGATGCACGACGCGCTGCGGAGCGCGGACCTGCCGAGCGCGGCCGGGACCGTGCGTTATGCGAACTACATCGACTCGATGGGTGCCCTCGACGCGAGTCGCCGGGGCGTGGCGCGGATTCGCGGGTGGGGCGATGCAAAGCTTTCGGATTTCGCCGACGTCGCGCTCACACACGTCGAGTCGGTCGCCGAGCTCGAATCGGCGTTGCGCGATCGCCAGCTGACGCAGATCGTGCATGGGGATTTCTGGGACAACAATGTGCTTTTCCGCGGCACCGAATTGGTGGCGGTCATCGACTTTGATTTCATGGCCCGACGACCCCGCGTCGATGATCTCGCGCTGACCGCTTATTTCCTCTTCCTGCAGCCCGGACGTGGGCTACCGACCCGCGACGATGCTGCGATGCTGCGCCGCTTCACTGATGCGTACGACGCGGTGGCCGGCGTACCGCTCGCTATCGACGAGCGCGCCGCCCTCCCGCTGGCGATCGCCCGGCAGCCGGCGTGGTCGCTCGGGCGGTGGGTCGTGGAGCTCGACGAGGGCGGCGCCCGCAAGCATGCCACTGACCTGATGGGTGAATTGCCGGTGGCCCGAGCGATCCTCGCTGACATCGATTACTGGCAGCACGCGTTGATCGGGTAGCTGCCGGCACGCCCTGAGCGAAATCCCATCGCGGTGCGGTGGTGTTCGCTGCCGGCTGAGGCTCGATCCGATCCGCGGACGGCGCGGCGATGCGAGGGTGACGACACCGGTTCGCCGCGACGGCGCGGAGGTGTCCACAGATGGGCGATGCGGCGATGGTGCGGCTCGACACGCGTCCACTTCGGAGATCACCGGCTTTTCGACGACTCTTCCTGGGACAGGCTATTTCCCTGCTGGGTACGCAGATCAGCAGAGTCGCCGTCCCGCTGCAGGTCTATGCGATGACCCATTCGTCTCTTGATGTCGCGCTGATCGGGCTTGCCGGACTCCTGCCCCTGACGCTCTTCGGCGTGTACGGCGGCGCGATCGCGGACAGGGCCAGCCGCAGGAGGCTGGTGCTGATTTGCTCAACCGGCTCCATGCTCGTGAGCCGAACGCCAGCACATGGCCGGGACGATCGTCCGGCTGATCATGGACGGACAGATGCCCGGCCCGATCCGATGCCCGGCCCGATCAGATCGCCACCAG
>JBBSHJ010000146.1:0-6143 GCA_038253135.1 Mycobacteriales bacterium
CCACTGCGCGATCCCAGTAGGGTCGGGACGCGTGGAAGATCTGAGATTTGCCATGCCGGGACGGGGTGCCGAGGCCCGGCACCTCGCCGATTTCGCAACGGGATGGCGGTTCGGGGGGCGTTACCCGCCGGGCAGCGAGCGGACGTCGTACGACGACAGCGCTTTTGCCACCGTCTCGCTGCCGCATTGTGTCGTTGACCTGGGCTGGCTGGACTGGGATCCGGCGTCGTGGGCCGGTAAGTGGATTTACCGGCGCACGGTCAGTATTCCCGCGGAGTGGGCCGGCGAGCGGATCTATCTCGGCTTCGAGGGTGTGCTGACCGGCTGCACCGTGTGGGTCAACGGCGTCGAGCTGCCGGAGCATCTCGGCGGTTACCTGCCCTTCGGCTATGAGGTGACCGGGCACGTGCGATGCGGCGCGGAGAATGTCATCGCGGTGGTCGTGGATGGCGACTGGCACGACGTACCGCCCGACGGGGCGCCAGCAGGGCCGTCGGCGGTCGACTATTGCCAGCCCACCGGCATCTACCGCACCGCGCACCTGCGCGCGGTGCCGCCGACACATATCAGTGATGTCTTCGCCAAGCCGGTGCGCGAGGAGCGATCGGCCTGGCGGCTTGATGTCGAGGTAACGGTGGATGCGGTCGCCGGCTCGGCGGTCCCGCTGCGGGCGAGCCTGCGGGATGGCGGTCGCGACGTGGGGTCGGCGGTGACGCCAACGTCGGGGGCGGCCGGACGCTCGGTCGTTTCGATGCGGTTGGACGGGCTGGGCGAGGTCGAGTCGTGGGACGTCGACGCGCCGAAGCTGTACGACGTCGTCGTCGACGCCGGCGGGCACGAGTACGCCGTGCGGGTCGGTTTCCGCGATTCGCGGTGGGAGCCGGACGGCTTCTGGCTCAATGGGCGGCGGCTGCAGATCTTCGGCATCAATCGGCACCAGCTCTTTCCCTATGTCGGGATGGCGATGCCGCCGCGGGTGCAGCGCCGCGACGCGGAGATCATCCGGCGCGAACTGCGCTGCAACATGGTGCGGTGTGCGCATTATCCGCCGGCGCAGGAATTTCTCGACGCCTGCGACGAACTCGGCCTGATGGTGTGGGACGAACCGCCCGGCTGGCAGTACCTCTCCGAGGATGCGGCGTACCAGCGGCTAATCGAGCGGGACGTGGCGGAGATGGTACGACGCGATCGCAATCATCCGAGTATCGTCACGTGGGGCGTGCGGATCAACGAGTCGCGTAATGATCCGGCGCTTTATCGCCGGACCAAGGCGATGGCCTACGAGCTGGACGGCACCCGCCAGACGACCGGGTCGATGGTGACCCGCGAGACGGAGGGGTGGGCGCAGGAACTCTTTGGGTTCGACGACTACACCGGCGACGGCACCAATGCCGGCCTGAAGGAGCCGATCGACGACCTGCCTTATTTGATTTCCGAGGCGGTTGGAGCAATATCCGCGCAGCCGCTGTACCGGCGGATCGATAATCACCCGGTCTTGGCGGTGCAGGCAACGGCCCACGCGCAGGTGCACGAGATCGCGCATGCCAACCACAGCTTTGCCGGGCTGCTCGGCTGGGTGTGCTTCGATTACGCCTCGCAGAATGGCCGGACCTGGCGCAATCTCAAGACACCGGGAATTGTGGACGGATTCCGCATCCCGAAATACGCTGCGGCGACCTACGCGACCTACCCGCCACCGGGGGACAAACCTGCGCTCCTGCCGCT
The DNA here is from genome assembly GCA_038253135.1 of Mycobacteriales bacterium. GTDB lineage: Bacteria > Actinomycetota > Actinomycetes > Mycobacteriales > QHCD01 > JBBSHJ01. Next base: position 1,726 of record JBBSHJ010000146.1, read on the forward strand.
CTTTGACTGGGTGCGGTTGTGCGCGAGTTCGGCGGCCGATCGGAGCGCGCTGGTCGTGGCGACCAACTGCGACCGGATCGTCTGCACCGCCGGCGAATCCGACGTCGTGACGGCGGCTCCCGACCGGACGGCGTACCCCGCGCTGCCGCACCCGCCGCTGACCATTGACCTGTCCGGAATGCCGGCAAAGGACCTGCAGATTGACGGGTACGTCGGCGATGAGCTCGTGATCACGCACCGGATGAGCTCGACGGTGCAATCGGATCGGCTGGAGATCGCCGTCGACGACGCCGCGATCGACGCGGACGGGATCGACGCGACGCGGGTCGTCTTCCGAGCCGTTGACGCGCACGGCAACTGGCGATCCGACGTGACGGGGGCGGTGGACCTGTCCGTGGAAGGACCGGGACAGCTGATCGGGCCGGCGCACTTCAACTGGGACGAGAGCCCCGGCGCGGCCGCGGTTTGGCTGCGGTCCGCCGCAGGCGAGTCGGGGGAGATCACGGTGATCGCGCGCCATTCATTGCTCGGCGAGGCCGCGGCCACCGTGCACAGCGCCGCGACGGCATGACCGGTGCGCGCGGAAAACCCGCCACCGTCCGCGGCCGGCCCACTGGGGAACGGGCATTGCCCACGGCGCGGGCGGTTGCTGGGTGTTGACGGCGAGCTCGACGCTCGGGCTCAACGCGACTCCGTGCCGATCACGTGGAGCACCGCATTGATCAGGGCGAGGTGGGTGAAGGCCTGCGGGAAGTTGCCGAGGTGCCGGCCGTTGCGCACGTCGATCTCCTCGGCGTAGAGGCCGAGGGGGCTGGCGAAGGACAGCAGCCGGTCGCACATGTGCCGAGCCCGGGCGACCTCACCGATCTCGACGAACGCGGAGACCAGCCAGAAGGAACAGATCAGAAACGCTCCTTCGTCGCCGGCGAGCCCGTCGTCGGTCTCCTCGGTCCGGTAACGCATGATCATGCCGTCGTTGGACAGCTCATCGGCGATGGCCAGGACGGTCGCCCGCATCCGCTCGTCGGTCGCCGGCAGGAACCGGAACAGCACCATCAGCAGGGCCGACGCATCCAGCGCGGTGGAACCGTAATACTGCGTGAAGACGCCGCGCTTGTCGGCGCCGTGCGCGCAGATGTCCTCGTGCATCTCGGCGGCCGCCTTCGCCCACCGCTCGGCCAGATCGCGGTCTCCGTGCAGCCTGGCCAGCCGAGCACCGCGATCAGCGGCCACCCAGCACATCAGCTTCGAGGAGACGAAGTGCTGCGGCTCGCCCCGCACCTCCCAGATCCCTCGATCCGGCTCCTGCCAGTGCTTCAACGCTTCCTCGACCTGACGTTGGAGCACCGGCCACGTCTGCTCGGGCAGGTAGTCACGCTCGCGCGCATGCAGGTAAACCGAGTCCAGTACGACGCCCCAGACGTCGTGTTGCTCCTGCTTGTAGGCGGCGTTCCCGACGCGTACGGGTTGGGCGCCGTCGTACCCGGTGAGGTGATCCAAGGTCGATTCGGGGATGTCCTTGTCTCCGTTGACCTTGTACATGACCTGCAGATCGGCGTCGGCGCACACGTCCGTGATGAAGTAGAGAAAATCGTCGGCCTCATCATTGAAGCCCAGCTCGTAAAGACCGCGAAGCGTGAACGACGAGTCCCGCGCCCACGAGTAGCGGTAATCCCAGTTGCGGCTCCCGTGCGGCGACTCCGGCAGGGAGGTCGTGCCCGCGGCGAGCAGTGCGCCCGTCGGCGCATAGACGAGGCCCTTGAGCGTCAGGGCGCTGCGCTGCAGATATTCGCGCCACGGATGATCCGGGAATAGGCCGCGACCGAGCCAGGTGCGCCAGAATTCGGAGGTGCGAATCATCGAAGCGTGCGCATCCTGGTAATTCGACGGGAGCGGCTTCTCCCCCCAGGAGAGGGCGACGAAGGCGTGGTCGCCCTCCCTCAGGTGGGTGCGCGCGGTCGCCTGGCGTCCCTCGAAACCGATCCGCAGATCCGATTGCAGATTGACGGTGACCTCGCCGTCCGGCGTGGCCGCGCTGGCAGAGAAATAGCCGTCACCCGTGTATTCCCACACGGCTGGAACCCGGCCGTAGTCGAAGACGGGCTCGCAATCCATCGTGAGATCGACCGATCCGTGTTGGCAGTGCACCAACCGGATCAGCATGTGCTCGGCGTCGTTGTCGGTGGGCGTACGCCGGTGGGTCCGCGACCGTCGATTCTGCAGGTACCACGGGCCGATGGACAGGAAGTCGCGGATAACCACCCAGCCGGTGCGCGTCTCCCAGGTGGTCTCCAGCATCGTCGTACCGGGAATGTACCGACGCGCGGCCGGGGCCTCGATGTCCTCGGGACCCAGCCGAAAGGTGCCGGCCGCACGATCCAGCAGCGCTCCGAAAATCGACGGGCTCTCGGGCCGCGGGAGGCACAGCCATTCCACCCCCCCGTTGGGACCCACCAGGCAGGTGTTCTGACAGTCGGACAGAAACGCGTATTCATCGATTCGCGGGAACGGGCTGCGGTGGTAGAGCGAGTCGGCGTGGGCCTGCATCCCACTGCGATTGGTGGTCACCGGCTCGACCATCGATGTGAGGTCCACCTCCGACGCTTCGGTCATCTCGTCGCGGCCCTTCTGCTCGATGATCTGCCGCCTGCCGGCACGCCCATCGTGCAACTTACCCCCGAGACCACGGCGTGCGGCGCCACGTCGCCGGAATGCACCGGCAGAGGTGAGCCGAAACGGGTGCCCGTACGTAGTGACGGGCAGAGGCACACCGATGTACGGAGGAAAGACGAGATGACACCGAGAAGCCGCGGCGCGCGGCGCAGCGGCCCGGTCGCGATGGCGGCGGTCGGCGCCGGCCTGCTCGCCCTCGCCGCATGCGGAGGCGGCGGCGGCAAGAGCGCGAGCGCCGGCGGCTCACCGTCGGGCGATACCCACAACGCGGCGACAACCGTGACGATCCGCAGCGCGTCGGGCCATTCCGATGTGCTCGCGACCCCGACGGGGATGACGCTTTACGTCAGCGCGCAGGAGCACAACCGGGTGCTCTGCAAGAGCAACGCCTGCACCGCCATCTGGGCGCCGCTGACCGTGCCGAGCGGGCAGAAACCCGCCGCTCCGGGCACACTGAAGGGAACGCTCACGACAATCACCCGTCCCGACGGGAAGGTGCAGGTCGCCCTGGACGGCCGGCCGCTCTACACCTTCTCCTTCGACCAGGCTCCGGGTCAGATCAACGGCGACGGTCAGAAGGACAGCTTCGACGGGACCCATTTCAGCTGGAGCCTGGCCACCGCTGCCGGTGCTGGTACCGGAGCCACGAAGCCCCCCGCCAAGTCGTCGTCCGCCGGAAACGGATACCACTACTGATCACATCTTAAGGGCCACATTCGCGGGCAGCACCCCGGCGTCCTGCACCGAGGAGGGCCGGATCGAAACTCGGTGGCGGCGATCCGGAACCGCCGGTTACGGTCGGACGGACCGATTCTGCAGGGAGTTCACATGGTGACGTACGTGATGTTCCGTGTCCGGGCGCTACGCGTCCCCGGCGCGGAGGTCCGCGGCGCGGAGGTCCGCGGCGCAACCCGGGGGCACGCACTACCTTCTGCCCGCGGTCGCAGCTGACGTCGTACGCCGAGCCGATATCACCGCAGCCGACCTCGTCTTCGATGTGGGTGCGGGCACCGGCGCCCTGACCGAGCCGTTACGCCGCACCGGCGCCCGCGTCGTCGCGATCGAACGCGATCCGGCCGCGGTACGCCGCCTGCAGCGCCGTTTCGGTGCCGAGGTCCGCATTGTCGGTGGAGACCTGCTCGAGGTCCCGTTGCCTGGGCGCCCGTTCCGGGTCGTGGCCAACTCCCCCTTTGCGACGACCACGGCGTTGCTGCGCCGGCTACTGTCCTCGGCCAACCTGTCCGCAGCCGATCTCGTCCTCGCCCGAGGGGTCGTGACCGCGCTGGCCGGCCGGCGGCCGTCGGAGGCGGCGCTGCGCTGGGCGGTGCGGTACGAGCTCACCTTCGGTCGCCGGCTGGATCGGTCGTGTTTCCGGCCGGCCCCGTCCGTCGATGCGGCCGTGCTCGTCGTACGACGCCGCGCCACCGATCTCGTGCGCGGACCGGCAAGGGCGGCGTACGACGAGCTCGTCGGCCGCGGCCACGCCCGTAGCGGCATCGCGTGGCCGGATGCCGCCCGGGGGATGTTGACGCACCGGCAGATCGTCCGGGCCGCCGGCGACCTCGGCCTGGATCGACGGGCACCGGCCGCCTCCCTCACCGCGTCCGACTGGGGAGCGCTCGCGGACCTTAGCCGCCCGCGATAGCGACAACCGGCCGGTGCAACCCCGCGAAGAGGGGGGCGCCGGGCCGGGTTCGCTAAGGTCGGCGGCTGTGACGGATGCCAGGACCGCGACCCGCCCGGCC
>JBBSHJ010000147.1:0-6121 GCA_038253135.1 Mycobacteriales bacterium
GGCCGCTATGCGGTCGGCAACAACGGTGAATACTTCGCCGTCAGCCGCCGCTGCCGGCACCTGCGCGCAGACCTGGCCGGAGGCAGCATCGACGCCGACGGCTGCCTGGTCTGCCCCTGGCATCAAGCCAAATACGACGTGGAGAGCGGCCGGATGACGCGCGGGCCTCAGGGCGTGTTCGCCAAGATCCCCGGCCTCGGTGCGTCGTTCGTAGCCCTAACCAAGACCTGGCCACTACGCCGCGGGACCGTCACCCTCGCCGGCGACGAACTCCAAGTCGACTGACTGACACTGGAACCAGTTCACAACCTCGTTTCTTCACGCAAATCCGGGTGAAGACCTCACCGGCCGATGGCACGCCCGAAACGCCCCGGCGCTTTGGTCGTCCCGTAGCCGGATCGGCTTGCGGGACGCCGGCCGCGTGCCGTGCTCACCGCCGGGTCGTCGCCTCGAAGGACGCGGAGCGGCCTGGGTCCACGCAGCCAGCGTGCGCCTGACCGCCGGGCGAACCGGTGCCGGGTCGATCACGGTTCCTGCTGGGCTCTCAGCGTGTCGAGCGCGGCGGTCGTGATGGTTTGCACGCCGGTCTCGAGCGTGGGGTGGATGGCCGGAGCGAACCTTGCGTTGTGGTTCGTCTCACCTCAGCGCGCCTGTTACATCCGAGCCCACGCCGGTGGTCTTCAGTTCCGCGCTGCTGCCGCTCACAATCTGCAGCATCCTCGTCGCCGCCGTCATCGGCATGGTGGTGAGATTCCGTCCGGCCTGGCGACAGCTGGTCGCGCTGTCGGTGCTGTCCGCCATCGTCGGCTTGGGGGCCTACCACATCGGGCAATGCCTGCACCCCGGTGCCGGCGCGAACCTGCTCCGCAGCGCCGCATACTTCGACGGCAACGATGCCGCGCGGCACCTGGGGGTCCTGAACTCGGCACGGCGGCGCTGCCGCTACCGTATCGCCTGGACGCTGCTCGGCTCCACCGCCATCATCGTCGGGCACCACAACCCCGTCCGCTTCGCGGCCCATCGAGGCACCGACGACGCGGAGTCAGCACCACAGGCGCACCACCGGCCGCAGGAGGCGGAGATCGGGTAGCGATGTTGGCGTCGACGCCTGCGCGGGGTGGTGGACGGTTCCGCGTCGCGGTCGACCGGCGCTGATGCGGACGACGTAACTGTGCCGGCCGGTCGGGTCAGGTGAAGCTGAACCTCGTCGCGTCGACCGGGAACCGCGTCCACGCGAGCACGTGCCGCGGCTTGACCATGAAGAGGCCGTCGGCCGATTCGGGTTGGTAGTCGTCGTACCGCGCCTCGTAGCTGGCCCGGACGCGGTCGAACGCCTCCGGTGTCAGGTCGTTGTCCGTCGTGAAGCTGCCGTCGACGATGACGACCTCGCTCGCGCTCTCCAGGTGGACCTGCGTGCGCGGATTGACCAGCAGGTCGCGGCCCCACCGGGTCGCCGAGACGCCGCCGTCGGCGTAGAGCGTCTCATCCACCCAGGCGCCCCAGATCGGCCGCGCGTGCGGCGCCCCGGACGCGTCGGCGGTGCTGAACCAGAAATGCTTGGCCAGCTCGAGTCGCTCCCGCACCGCCGGCCAGGGGAGCGGCGCGCCCGGGTCTCCATAGCCCTCGGGCAGTCGGGCCGCCGTCGCGGTCGGCTCCGGGGGCGTGGATCGGCTTTCGGTCGATGTCATGGCCGCAAGCTATCGGCCGGCACCGACATCCCGGGGGTGCGGAACAATAGGTGCCGACCGCTCGGTTGTGTCAGAAGTCCCGTCTAAGGAGTTCCCTCGTGTCGTTGCCGCCGCTCGTCGAGCCCGCCGCCGATCTCTCCGTCGAGGAGGTACGCCGTTACAGCCGACATCTGATCGTGCCCGATGTCGCGATGGACGGGCAGAAGCGGCTCAAGAACGCCAAGGTGCTCGTCGTCGGCGCCGGCGGGCTCGGCTCGCCCGCGTTGCTCTACCTGGCCGCCGCCGGGGTCGGCACGCTCGGCATCCTCGATTTCGACGTCGTCGACGAGTCCAACCTGCAGCGCCAGGTGATCCACGGGCAGAGCGACATCGGCCGCAGCAAGGCCGAGTCGGCCCGCGACTCGATCAAGGAGATCAACCCTCTCGTCGAGGTCGTGCTGCACCAGGAGCGGCTCGATTCGTCCAACGCGCTCGACATCTTCGCGCCGTACGACCTGATCCTCGACGGCACCGACAACTTCGCCACGCGCTACCTCGTCAACGACGCGTGCGTGCTGCTGGGCAAGCCCTACGTGTGGGGCTCGATCTTCCGCTTCGACGGGCAGGTCAGTGTCTTCTGGGAGGAGCACGGGCCGCAGTACCGCGACCTCTACCCGGTTCCGCCGCCGCCCGGCATGGTGCCCTCCTGCGCCGAGGGCGGCGTGCTCGGCGTGCTGTGCGCCAGCATCGGCTCGGTGATGGTCAACGAGGCGATCAAGCTGATCATGGGGATCGGCGACACGCTGCTCGGCCGCCTGCTGGTCTTCGATGCTCTCGAGATGACCTGGCGCGAGGTGCCGATCCGCAAGGATCCGGCCACGACGAAGGTGAGCGCGCTGATCGACTACGACGCGTTCTGTGGTGTCGTTTCCGGCGAGGCGGTTGAGGCGGCGAAGGACGCCACCATCTCCGCGGCCGAGCTCAAGGACATGTTCGATGCCGGCAAGGACTTCGTCCTGGTGGACGTCCGCGAACCGGCCGAGTACGAGATCGTCAAGATCCCGGGCTCGGTGCTGATCCCCAAAGGCGACATTCTCAGCGGGCAGGCCCTCGCCCAGCTGCCCCAGGACCGCCCGATCGTGCTGCACTGCAAGTCCGGTGTCCGATCCGCGGAGGCTCTCGCCGCGGTCAAGCAGGCTGGGTTCAAGGATGCGGTGCACGTGCAGGGCGGGGTGCTGGCGTGGATCAACCAGGTCGATCCGAGCCTGCCGACGTACTGACCGCGCGCTAGCGCCGCCTTGTCCGCCGGAGCTCTGCGATGCTCTAGCCGGCGTCCCACGTCACGCCGGAGGAGCGCGCCGATGCAGCCGAACGGTCAGAACGGTGGCAGCCAGTGGGGCGCACCGCAGAGGCCGGGCACGAGCCCGCCCGGCGGGTATGCCTCACCCGGCGGCTGGCGGGTGCCCACGTCACAGCTCGGGGCGCGGTACGGGCCCGGGCCGCGCCGGCCCATCATCAACCCGCGCGAGCTCAAGCCGGGCCGCGGGTGGTACGTCGCCGCGGCGCTTCTCGCCTGTGCCGCCGTCATCGGCGGCTTCGTCGGCTTCGGCGTCAACCTCGCCGGCAAGTACGGCGGCGACAAGATCGAGAGCGGCGTCGCCCACCTCAAGAAGGGCGCGGATCGCGGCATCTACTTCGAGAAGACTGACGACGGCTCCTCGTGCAGCCTGACCGGTCCGGACGGCATCGTCCCGCTCGACCCCAACGCGAAGGACGACGAGACCGGTAAGAAGAACGGGACCACCTATTACCTCAGGTATACCTTCACCGCTCCGGCGACGGGGAGCTACTCGCTGCGGTGCCCTGGCGCGTCCGGTGTCACCGTCCTGCTCGGGCCGCCCAGCGCCGGCAAGGTCTTCGGTAGCTCCGGCGGCGCGTTCGCGCTGCTCGGCGGGATCGGCGGCGGCGGCCTGGCGTTCGCCGGTCTGATCGCCGCGCTGGTCGGTGCCGCTCGTCAGAAGGACCGGCGGCGCCGGCAGGAGGAGAAAATGCGCTCCAGCCCGTCGGCGTACAACTGGACCGGCTACTGAGCCGGATCAGCGACGCGCGTAGCTGCTGCGGGCGGTGGCCTCACGGTGATCGACGGCATCGCGACCGGTCGGGGCAAGGAGGGGCGTGGACGGCTCCCGCGTGTGCGGCGGCGTCGCGGTGGCGCCGCTGGGGCGCACCCAGCCGATCGCGCGTCGCACGATGTCGTCCGGAGTCCGCCGGTCCATCCAGATCGTGGCCTGCACGATCCCGAGCCCGATGGTCCAGCCGGCGATGATGTCGGTGACCCAGTGGGTGTCGAGGTAGATCGAGCACAGCCCCACGATGACCGTCGCGGCGAGGGTAAGCAGGCCGCCCGGCCAGCGCTTCTTCAGCGGGCCGTAGCGCACCAGGAGATAGGCCACGATGCCCCAGGTCACGACGACGTTGGACGCGTGCCCGGAGGGAAAGATGATGCCACCGTGGTGGAACGGCGCCGTGCTGTTGTCGCTGGGCTTGAGCCGCGCCGTCCACAGCTTCATGACCCCGACGGTCACGTTGAGCGTGAGCAACGACAGGCCGAGAACGAAGATGGGTCGCCACGACCGTCGGCGCCAGGCAAGGAAGGTGGCGATCACGAAGGCGGGGATCGCGGTGGGGCCCCGCTGGCCGAGCATGACCAGGTAGAACAACGGCGTGTAGACGCTCGGGTAGCGCTGGTCCAGGCGCAAATAGTGCACGTAGTAGTCGAAATCGACCAACGGACCGGAGTAGATGATCTGCTCGGTCACGAAGATGGTGGCGGCGACAACCAGCAGGAACGAGATGACCGCGCGACGCCGCCACAACCAGCCGCCCCCGTCGCCCATGATCCGCTTCGTCGGAGATCCTGCTTCGGCTCGACGCACGGATGTCGACTCGGCGTGATGTCCGGGCAGGGCGGCCATCGGGCGGCAGACTCCCCTCGCGTTGTCGGACCGGTGCTGCGGCTGGTCGGAGATCGCGGCCCGCAGTGGTGATCAGGAGGTCGCGGCCCGCGTGAGCTGTCACACCCACGACGGATCGGCCGCCGTGCCGGTTCCGTGCGCGCCGCTCCTGACCGAAGCCGACTCGTCCGTGCAGCGACCCCCAGCACCGGAGCATTCCGCCGAGAGGCCGAGGGGCCGCCGGCTCATGCCGCACCAAACCGTGTTCCGCGTCGATCCTAACGGACCAGCGGCGCCGGTGACCGATCGGATTCGGGATCGGTCACTCTGGGTGGTGGGCGGCTGGCATGCTGCGGGGGTGGTGCCGCCCGGGCAAGGACAAGATTTCACCGAGCGGGTCTTGACCCTCGTCGAGTCGATTCCCGCCGGGTCGGTCCTGTCCTACGGTGACGTCGCGGAGCTGCTCGGCTCGCGGGCACCGCGGATGGTGGGGCAGGTCATGGCCCGACACGGGGCCGGCGTGCCCTGGCACCGCGTCCTGCGGGCGGACGGTACGCCGGCACCGGCGTTGGCGGCCCGCCAGCTGTCCCTGCTGCGCGCCGAGGGGGTCCCGATCCGGGGCGGGCGCGTGGATATGGCTCGGGCCCGGCTCGCGATCCCGCGCCCGGCGTACCGCACCTCTAACCGATAGGGCGACAATCCGCGCAGGGCCCACCCGGTCGCCGCGGTCGCGCAGCGCGAGGTGCAGCTCCTGCGCACTGCGAAATCCGGTGGTGTCGGCGAGCACCTCGGCGACCGCTTCCTTCTGCCTGGTACGCCGTTCGCCGACCGTGTGTCCGGACACTGGCACGCTCCCGTCCGCCCATCCCGGGCGAGGTCAGGAGAACGGTGCGGTCTCACCGCACCGTCCCCGGACGTCGGCCCGGCGTGGTTACATGCGGACCGTGCCCGCAGAGAGTGTCCCAGGCAATGCCCCCGAGAGCGGGCCGGACAAGCCCGGCCGGCCCCGCTACCGTCTGGTCAGCTCGGCGACCCGGCCGGCACCCGGGGCGCCGGCCCTCGACGAGGCCCAGCGGACCGTCGTCGGGCATCGGTCGGGCCCGCTACTGGTCCTGGCCGGACCGGGCACCGGCAAGACCGCGACGATCGTCGAAGCGGCTGTCGACCGGATCGCGCACGGACCGGTCGCGCCCGAGCAGATCCTCGTCCTGACCTTCAGCCGGCGCGCGGCCGGGGAGCTGCGGGAGCGGATCGTCGATCGGCTCGGGCGGACGACGCGCGAGCCGCTTGCCCGCACCTTCCACTCCTACGCGTTCGGACTGCTCCGGATGGCCGCCGCGGCGCGCGGCGAGCCGCCGCCCCGGCTGCTGGCCGGTCCGGAGCAGGATCTCGTCGTCCGCGAGCTGCTCGCGGGCGGCGCCGATGCGGGCGGCGACGCCGGGCCGCCCGAGCTGCGGACGGCGCTGCGCACGCGCGGCTGGGCCGCCGCGGTCCGCGCCC
>JBBSHJ010000148.1:0-6001 GCA_038253135.1 Mycobacteriales bacterium
CTCCTTCGGGAATTTCGCCATCAGGCCGGGAGCCTTCTGGTGCAGTATCGCCTCCGGCGGGGTCTCCTGCACCAGCCCGAGCGAACCGGTCAGGCTACGCGTGCCGGTCATCGCCATCGCCGCGACCACGCCCCGCCCGCCAGAGTTGATCACCCGTCGCGCCACGCTCATGACGCACCTTCTTCCTCCCGGTGCAACGCCGGCCCGGTCGTCGCGCGCTGTCTCGATTCCCGGATCCGTCGCCTTCAGTGTGGGCCCCGCTCATCAAGCACCGAGGTCGACCCGGTCTACAGCGAACTCGCTTCGCCGACATCAAGCAACACGAAGCGGTGCTTCTGCCCGCTAGCGTCGGGTGGTCGACGTGGCGGGATCGGTTCGTCGCAGAACGGTGTGGGGGCGGAACCGCTGGTCGCGTGCCTCATCGACAAACGGGTGACAGTAGCCCACCCTCGAGCGGCCCTCGTGCGTCTGCGGTAGCGCTACTGTGCCGCCTGCGCAGTTGGTGATGTCGCCCAGCCATACAGTCCGACTGGGGACAGGTCATGGTTGCCATCGAGAGGTTAGGTCCGACGGTGATGAGGATCCTGCGGCATCCAGTCGCGACGGTGGGCTGCGTCGCGTTGATCGGGCTCGTCGTGACCGACGCTTGTCGGTGAGCGATCGGTCGTCGAGCGCACCCCCACCACCTCTGGGCTGACGTGGTCCTTGTCGCTTTACTGCTCGGCCTCGTCGCTCTGTTCGCGTACTTCTCCTCGGAGGCGCTCCGTACACGGTTTTTTGAGCGCGGCGCACCAGAGGTGCGAGGTCTGGTCCTTCTCGCGATCGCCGCAAATCCGGTCATCTATGGTGTTGCCGCGACGTTCCTCGGCGGTGCGCTGTGGTCGCTGTGGCTCTCGTTAGGCGTCACGTTTGTCTTGCTGGCCTGCTGGTGGGCTCAGGCACGAGGACGACGGGACGAGTAACCCTTGCCGCCACCTTCCGGAGCCGAGGCCCGTGACGCCCGGCCGCAGAGCCAGCCATTGAAAGCGCTGGAAGCGATCTCGCACACGACAGCAGGGTTGTGTCGTGCGGCGTCGAACGGTTTCCGCAAGCGTCGCGTGTCACCATCGGTGAATGCGCAGCGACACGATCTCCGTGACCACCGGCGGCACGGACCGCGTGGTCGACATCACCGGTCCGTGCGCGGATTTCGTCGGCTCGGAAGCGGATGGACTGCTGCATATCTTCGTCCCACATGCGACCGCGGGCATCGCGATCATCGAGACCGGTGCCGGCAGTGACGACGATCTGCTGGCCGCGTTGGCCGACCTTCTCCCGTGCGACGATCGCTGGCAGCACGCGCACGGCTCCCGCGGGCACGGCCGCAGCCACGTCATGCCGGCGCTCGTCCCGCCGTACGCGTCGGTGCCGGTCCTGGGTGGTCGACTGCAGCTTGGCACCTGGCAGAGCATCTGCCTGGTCGACCTCAACGTGGACAATCCCCAGCGACAGGTGCGGCTGTCCTTCCTGCCCGGATGAGGCATGTGCGCCTCCCGGAGCGGCGACTGGGGAGTGTCGGGGTAGCCACCGCAGCCACCGAGTTCCCCATAGTGCGGCCCCACCCGGTGCGCCTCAGCTCTCGCGCGCGGCCGGCCCCGTGTTGCTACGCCGGCCGGCAAAGTCGGGGCGGCGCTTATCGAGGAAGGCCCGCGTTCCCTCCCGCATGTCGTCGGTGGTGAACGCGCGCCGGAAGCCGGCCCGCTCGATCTCGAGCGCGGCCGGAGTCGGTACGCCGTCCACCGCGCGAAGCGTGGACTTGGCGATCGCGACCGCCTCGGGCGACTGCCGGGCGATCTCGTCGAGTGTCGCCCGCGCGGCGGCGAGCAGTGCATCGCGCGTGTCGAAGACGGCATTCACCAGCCCGATCCGCAACGCCTCGGCGGCATCGATCCGCCGGCCGGTGAAGAGCAGCTCACGCGCGATACCCGGACCGACCAGCCGCGGCAGCCGCACCGTGGCGCCGTACCCAGGTATCAGCCCGAGCGCGACCTCCGGTTGGCCGAAGACCGCATCCGCGCTGGCATAGCGGAAATCGCAGGCCAGGGCCATCTCGCAGCCGCCGCCGAGCGCATAGCCGTGCACGGCCGCGATCACCGGCACCGGGGCCGCTTCGATCAGCTCGGTGACCCGCTGGCCGAGCGCCCCGAAGGCCGCCCCCTCGTCCGGCGTCATGTCCAGCATCTCGCTGATGTCGGCGCCGGCGATGAACGCGCGCCCGCCCGCACCGGTCAGGATCACGCCCGTCGAGCCCGCCGCATCCAGGTCGGTGAAGGCGTCGGCGAGCTCGGTCAAGACCTGCCGCGACAGGGCGTTGAGCGCCGAGGGCCGGTCGACGGTGATCGTGACAACGCCGTCCGCTCGCTCGACCCGCACCGTCCGCCCGGAGATCACTCGCCCTCCGTCGCCTGCCGTGCCACCGAGACCAGCCGCCAGCGCTGGATCAGGTCGTGCCGCATCTTGAGCTCGTAGCCCCAGATGCCGGCGAAGACGGCGCCGAGGATCCACATCGCCCACGTCATCACGCCGCACGCCAGCACGGCGAGCTGCAGGCCCGAGGCGAACGCGACGCCCCAGGGCTTGCGCACCGACGCGGCGGCGACGATCAGCACCGCGACCAGGCCGAGGAGGATCCCCAACCGCACCCCGCCGAGCCCCGAGCCCGTGGGCGCGATCGCCCGCGGCACGAAGAGCACCATCAGCGCTTCCAGGCCCAGCGTGGCCGCGAACATGCCGTGGATCGCCTTGCGGGTGTTGTCCGGGAGCGGGGGTACCCCATTGGGTTGCGCGGGCGGCCCAGCCACCGGTGACGCTGTCATCTCATCTCGGCGAGCACCTCGCGCGTGCTCATCATTGGCCTTTGCGGCCGAACGCGGGTCGGCGGTGCTCACCGCGCCGCCGCGGAAAGACGTGCGTCGGCGGTGCTCACCGGGCCGCCGCGGAAAGACGTGCGTCGGCGGTGCTCACCGCGCGCCCAGCAGGGCCCTGGCGTCGCCCGCCGTGATGACCGATCCGGTGATGAGCACGCCGGCACCGGTCTGCCCGATCTCGTCCTCCTCGGCGAGGGTCACGGCAGCTTCGATGGCGTCCGGCAGCCGCTTGGCGACCGTCACCCGCTGCTCGCCGAAGATGTCCACGGCGTACCCCGCCAACCGGTTGGCCGACATCCGGCGGGGCGAGGAATTCTCGCTGATCACGATCGCGTCGAGAAGCGGCTCGAGCAGCTCGAGCATGCCGCTGACGTCCTTGTCGCCGACCGCGGCGAAGATACCGACCAGGCGGGTGAACGTGAAGGACTCCGAGACCGCGGCCACGGATGCGGCCATGCCGTGCGGGTTGTGCGCCGCGTCGACGACGATCGTCGGTGAGGTGCGCACGGTCTCGAGCCGGCCCGGCGAGCGGACCGAGGCGAAGCCGGTCCGGATCGATTCGATCGGGAGCGACGTCGGCCTCTCGAGCCCGACACCGAAGAACGCCTCCACGGCGGCCAGGGCGAGGCCGGCGTTCTCGGCCTGATGGGCGCCGTGCAGCGGAAGGAAGATGCCGTCGTACTGCCCGCCGAGGCCCTGCAACGTCAAGACCTGCCCGCCGACGGCGACCCGGCGCTCGAGCACGCCGAACTCCATGTCCTCACGGGCGACGGTTGCCTCCATCTCCGCCGCCTGGGCCAGGAGCACCGTTGCCGCCTCGGTCTCCTGCGCGGCGAGGATCGCCGTGCGGCCGGGCTTGATGATGCCGGCCTTCTCGCCGGCGATCTGCGAAAGGCGATCCCCGAGGATGTGGGTGTGGTCGTAGCCGATCGGCGTGATCACCGCGATCTGGCCGTCGGCGACGTTGGTCGAATCCCACGTGCCGCCCATGCCGACCTCGACGACGGCCACGTCGACGGGTGCGTCGGCGAAAGCCACGAACCCCATCGCGGTCAGGACTTCGAAATAGGACAGCGCGACCGGGAGCTTGCCGTCGACGATTTCTAGGTAGGGCGCGACGTCGTCGTACACCTCGACGAACCGGTGCGGCGAGATCGGCGCGCCATCGAGGGAGATCCGCTCCCGCACCGTCGTGAGGTGCGGGCTCGTCGTACGCCCCACCCGCATGCCCCGAGCGGCCAGCAGCGCGTCGATCATCCGCGCCGTCGAGGTCTTGCCATTGGTGCCGGCGACATGGATCACCGGGTAGGCGTGCTGCGGCTGGCCGAGCATCTCGACGAGGGCCTGTTCGCGCTCGAGCGTCGGGTCGATCTTCGACTCCGGCCACCGGGTGTCGAGCGCGGCCTCGACCCGCTCCAGATCGGCCAACTCTTCGGGCGTCGCCTCGTCCCGGAGCGGATCGGTCGACGACTCGGCCGGTCCGGCGACCACGGTGATCTCGCCGTCGAGCGCGGCCAGCTCTTCGAGCTCGGTGTCGTCGTTGTCGGTCACAGCGTTACCTCGAAGAGCGCATCGGTGCCGGACATCGGCTCGCTGTAGGCCACCTGGGCGATGCGGCCCGCAGCGGCGAGGTCACTCTCGAAGGCACGGATCAGCTCGCCGTCGCGGGCCGTCGCGATGACCCGGAGCTCGGCCACGTCGGTGCGCATCGACACCTTCGCATCGGACTTCGCCTTGCGCACGGCGCGGATCGCCCGCGAGGCCACGGTCAGCACGCTGGCGTCAGCCTCGGCGGCGAGGTCGCGCACCTCGGTGGCATCCGGCCACGGCGCCCGGTGTACGGACCCGTCCTGCCACCACGACCAGACCTCCTCGGTCACGAACGGCAAGACCGGGGCGAGGAGGCGGAGCACCGTCGCGAGCGCGACCGAGAGCGTCGCGCGCGCGGAGCGCGCGGCGTCCTCGCCGGCCTCCCCGTAGGCGCGGGCCTTCACCAGCTC
Organism: Mycobacteriales bacterium; assembly: GCA_038253135.1. Taxonomy (GTDB): domain Bacteria; phylum Actinomycetota; class Actinomycetes; order Mycobacteriales; family QHCD01; genus JBBSHJ01. Next base: position 4,907 of record JBBSHJ010000148.1, read on the forward strand.
GAGGTAGTCATCGCACAGCGTCCAGAAGAACGTCTCAGTGCGCTCGAGCGCGAGTGCGAAGTTGTAGTCGTCGTACGCCGCCGTCGCGGTCTCGACGACCTCGGCCAGCTCGGCCACCAGCGCCAGGTCGATCGGCTCGGTCACCTCACCGGCCTCGCCCGTCACGCCGGTGCCGAGGGCGAACTTGCTGGCGTTGAGGACCTTGACCGCGAGCCGCCGGCCGACCTTGATCTGGCTCTCCTCAACGGCCGAGTCGACTCCCAGGCGCGCGCTGCAGGCCCAATAGCGGAAGCCGTCGGAGCCGAAGCGCTCCAGGATGTCGATCGGTGTGCTCGCGCCGGTGGACTTGCCCATCTTCTTGCGGTCGGGATCGACGATCCAACCCGAAATCGCGGCGCTCTTCCACGGCGCCGCGCCCGACTCGAGGTGGGACCGCAAGACCGTGTCGAAGAGCCAGGTGCGGATGATGTCGTGCCCCTGCGGGCGCAGGTCCATCGGGAAGACGCGGGCGAAGAGCTCGTCGTCGCGCTGCCACCCGCCGGCGATCTGCGGCGTCAGCGACGACGTCGCCCAGGTGTCGAGGACGTCGGGGTCGCCGATGAAACCGCTCGGCTTGCCCCGCTGATCCTCGGTGAATCCGGGCGGGGTGTCCTCGGCCGGATCGACCGGCAGCACATCCTCGGACGGGGTGATCGGTCTGCTGTAGTCGGCTTCACCGTCGGCGTCGAGTGGATACCAGAGAGGGAAGGGAACGCCGTAGAACCTTTGCCGGCTAATCAGCCAATCACCAGTCAGACCCTTGGCCCAGTTCTCGAACCGGTGCCGCATGAAGTCCGGGTGCCACTCGATCTCCCGCCCGCGGGCGATCAAGGCGTCGCGCAGATCGGCGTCGCGGCCGCCGTTCGTGATGTACCACTGGCGGCTGGTGACGATCTCGAGCGGCTTGTCGCCCCTCTCGTAGAACTTCACCTGGTGCGTGATCGGCTTCGGCTCGCCGTCGAGATCGCCGGACTCGCCCAAGAGTTCGAGAACTCGCTTCTGGGCCGAGAAGACCGTCTTGCCGGCGAGCTCGGCGTACGCCGTCCGGCCGCCGTC
>JBBSHJ010000149.1:0-5955 GCA_038253135.1 Mycobacteriales bacterium
AATTGATCCTGACGGGATGGACCTGGATTTCACCGGCGAGATCTGGCACTGGCGGGGACCGGCGCCGTTCTACTTCGTCACGGTGCCGGATGAGGAAAGCGGCCAGCTGCACGCCGTTTCCAAGGCCGTGACCTACGGCTGGGGCATGATCCCGGTCAGGGCGCGCATCGGCGACACCAGATGGGAGACCGCATTGTTTCCCAAGGACGGGCTCTACGTCCTGCCGATGAAGGACGCGGTACGCCGGGCGCAAAACATTGACGAGGGCGACACCGTGCGGCTGACGGTGGCCGTCGGCCCGACGTGATACTGTCGGTGTCCCTGAGCGAGGAATGTCGTCGTCACCCCCCGGCACACCCGGTCGTCGGCGAAGATCAGATTGAACTCGTTAACCACCCGGTCGCCGCCAGAACGTCGGCCGCGATATCGGTGACCGTGCGGCCGACCGTTTCGATCCGTACGGCGAATGCCGGGGTCAGGGCATCCATTGTGCGCTGGCTGGCCGGCGTTGCATCGAGGTTATCCAGGTGCCATTGCAGGTCGGCACCGGACTCGCGAGAGCGCAGTCGCTCCACGACGGTTGCGTCGTCCGCGAGCAGAAGAACAGCCGTGACCCTCGGCGATTCGCCCATCAGCCTGACCAATCGGTCGAGATTGGTGATAGCGGCGAAGTTGGAGTAGATCAGCCGGCGGCGCCCGTGTGCACGGTAGTTTCTCCATAATGCGCGGAAGTTGGCATCGAACAGGGTCGACGGCGCCTGCGGGAAGGCCAGATCGAGCCAGTCACCGTCGATGCGGCAATGAGCAACATTGGCGTGCTTGAGCTGAGACGACGCTTCGGTGGCGACGGCGCTCTTCCCGACGCCGCCCCGACCGGCAATGCACAGAAGCTCAGGCTCCCCGGACGCTGACGGATCCCTCATCAGCTCACCATCCTGGCATCGTCGGATCACCGCTCCGGCTCGGCCACCGTGAGCGTCAAGCTGCCACCGAGAAGGGTGGCGAAGCGCTCGGCCTCGGTCTCGATATGTCGGCGCGTCCAGCCACGCAGCTTGGCCAAGGGCCCGATCTCGACCTGCAGCAGCGTCCACACACACCTACAACTCTGGACCGCTGAACCATCGGAACCCCCGTCGTCGACGATCACATCTCTACCACGCGGCGCCGACACCTACCGGGGATGCGCTCATGACGGGGTCGACGCCAACGTGGTGGCGCCAGAGGAAGCCCTCGGCCCGAGCAAGCACCCGTCGACGGAGTTGGGAGCGGCGGCTCTCGATCGGTCTATGCGTCGACCGCTGCGAGCAGATGTTGGAGCGAGGAGCAGGTCTTGGGTCTTGCGAGTAGGTCGGCGGTCTCGCCGTCGGCGAATGCGGCGTGGTCGTTGTCGGCCGAGTTGATGGCCGCGCAGATGCTTTGGTATGTCCAGTTGAGCCACCCGGTCACGGCCGTGGCGAAAGAGGCCAGCTCGAGCTCGGGCCACCGGCCAGCTGCGTCCACATAACCATCGCGGAACGCCGCGATCGCCGTGCGGTTGATCGACGGTTGCAGTGTCCAGTGCGTGAGCGCCCCTCCGAGCTCGAGTTCGGGGGTGAGTGACCCCGCGAAGTCCCATTCGGTGACGATGAGCGCGTCATTGTGTCCCATGCGGACGCTTTCGGGGTTCAGGACGAGGTTGCAGAGAACGAACTCGTTACGGTCGACTTCGGCCTCGATCGTGCGCAGGTCGAAAAGCGCCGGAAGGAATTCTTCGAGCTGATCGGCCCACGGCTTGTGAGCGGCCCGGGCTTCATCGAGGAGTGCCACCCAAGCGACATCGGGCCTTTGCGCGGTGAGGTGCGGGTGGATGGGTGCTTCGCTCGGGATGGCCAGAGAGTGCAGCGTCCCGAGAATTGCACCGACCCGGCGGGCCACGGCCGCCGTGGTTGGGGTCACCGGCGACGGCCCGACATCGATCCACTCATGAACCCGCCAGCTCTGCTCCTGCACGGTTTCGACCAGTCGACCTTGGGGAGTGCGCACGGGAGTCGGGGCGGTTACACCGGCGGCAACCGCGGCATCGCGCAGCCGAGCTCCGACTTCGGCCTAGGCCTCGTCGATCCAGTCATAGACGGTTCCGGCCAGCCAGCGACCGCGGTTTGTCGTTATCGACCAGCTACGGCCCATCGGCGTATACGAGACCGGTGACGGCGTCCCGGTGACGCTGCCGAGGCCGAAAGCCCTGGCCAGCGCGTCGACGAGCCCCCCGGGGGCGGCCGGCGCTTCGGCTGCTCGGCGCTCGACCTCGGACTTCAGCTTGGTCCAATCGCATGCCGTACTCGGAGGCCAGAGCCTGCTGTGCGTCGGCGAGCGACGCTGCGGGGCTGGATTCGCGGAGTGCGGCAAGGAGGTCCTTGGCCTCTTTGCGGAGAAACGCAACACTTGGCTTGTCGGGCAGGATTCTCACGGCGGGTCCTCTCGCGCCCGGACTCGCTCGGGCCACAAGAGCGCCTTGAACACCGCTCAGGCTAATGACTGCATGGGGTGGCTTCCAGCCTTCCGGCGAGTCTCGACGCGGCCCCAGACCACGTGCATGTGACGTACACGGACTCCGACAGTCCGGTCAACGGAGGTTACGGGTGGCTCTATCCACAACCATGGCCCGATCGGACGGCCGGCCGCTCGATCGCATTGTGACCCATTGGTGACATCAACCCATCAGCATGACCACTGGCGACGCCGTTGACGCTGCCCCGCGAATCCCTCGTCTCGGCACGATGATGACGACAAATATCCGTCGGACCCGGGCACTCCCACGATCCTTGGGGTTCTTTACGGCCGCCTCAATCGGATTCCGGCGAGCACTCAATCGCATTTGGTGCCCGGGCATCGCGCTTCAGCGCTGCGGTTCGACCGCGCCGGCACGCCCGCCAGAGCAGCAGAAGCGACACGATGCCGTCCGCGCTGTTGAGATCGACGGCCGGTAGTGTCGAAGGATGGTTCGCGCCATGGAAATCCTCGAACGCGCCAGGGATTGGGCCCAGCAGGACGAGCGGGTGCTGGGTGCCCTCGTGCACGGGTCGGCCGCGCGGGGCGACACCACGCCACTGTCCGACGTCGACCTGATCGTGGTGGCGCACACCGGAAAGCGCGAAGCGATCTGGGCCGACCGCGACGAGATTAGTCGACACCTCCTGGGCGCCGAGGTCGTGGTAGCACACGAAGTCCCCCATCAGCGCCCGTTCCGCTGGCAGGCTTGCACGGCCGACCTGCGGATGCTCGACCTGGCGCTCGACGAAGGCGCGATCGACATGTGGTCCGGCCTGGCCGGCGAAGTGGAGTTCCTCGTCGACCGGGGTGGCCTGGCGCAGCAGCGGCGTGCCTGGATCGACGGCTCCGAGCCGCCCGGCTACGACGTCGTCGGACGAGATGACGCGACCTGGGCGATCCTGTCGTGGCTTGCCGGTGCCCTCCTGCACGGACGGGTGTGGTTGGTGCGCTGGGGTGTCACGGATCTGATCGGCCAGCGGATCGTTCCGGTCAGCGATCGGCCCGGATACGCGCTCGGCAGCACTTCGGCGGACTCCTCCCTGGTGCAGCGACTCGAGGACACGTTGCCGGCCTCGCTGCAGCGAACCGAGCTGGCCCGCTCCCTGCAGCGGACAGCGCACCTCTACCGGGATCTGGTCGCGGAATGGGCCGCGCGGGCCGGACGCGCCCCGCCGTCGTCGCCGTTGGCGCCGGCCGTCCTCGATGTGTTGGACCGGCTCGTGAGCGCCAAGGGCCAAAATCGTAATCAGGCAAGCCGGGCGGCACGGTCCGAGAGGTAACGACGTTCGGCGAGGTTGGGGGTCGTCCGAGCGGCGAGAGAATACTGCTCACGCGCCTCGGTGTCGTGGCCGGCCAGCTCGAAAAGATGAGCCCGGACTGCGGCAATCCGGTAATGGCCGTTCAGCGTCGGCTCGGCGAGCTGCAGCGCCTGCAGCCCAACCTGCGGTCCGCGGACCATTGCCAATGCGACAATGCGATTGAGCGTCACCATCGGCCCGGGGGCCAACGTCAGCAGGACGTCGTACAGGCCAAGGATCTGCGGCCAATCCGTCTCCGAGGCCGTCGACGCCTCGTCATGGACCGCGGCGATCGCAGCCTGGATTTGATACGGCCCAATTGTTGCTGTGGGCAAAGCGGCGCTCAACAACGCGGTACCCTCCGCGATCGCGGCGCCGTCCCATCGGCCGCGGTCCTGCTCGGCCAACGGGATGACACCGCCCTCCGCGGTCGTCCGGGCGGGCCGGCGGGCGTCGGTGAGCAGCATGAGCGCGAGCAGGCCCACGACCTCGCCCTCGTCCGGCACCTCGTCGTACAGCTGCCGCGTCAGCCGGATCGCCTCCGCGGTGAGCTCGACCCGGTGCAGCCGCTCGCCCGAGCTCGGGACGTACCCCTCGTTGAATACCAGGTAGAGCACGTTCATGACCGCGGCCAACCGGGCCGGTCGCTGGGCATCGTCAGGCATCGTGAAACGCGCGCCGCTGTCCCGGATCCTCGCTTTGGCGCGGCTGATGCGTTGCGCAACCGTCGACTCCGGCACCAAGAGCGCGCGGGCGATCTCGATGGTGGTCAGCCCACCCACGGCCCGCAGCGTGAGCGCCACCTGCGATACCCGCGTGAGCGCCGGGTGGCAGCACAGGAACATGAGCGTCAGCGAGTCATCCCGATCGACGGCTCGGGGTACGTCGACCGGCTCGGCGGCCGCGACCCTTTGCTCCCGCCTGTGACGGGCCGAGTCGGCGCGCCACATCTCGATCCAGCGCCGAGATGCGGCGGTGAGGAGCCAGCCCGCCGGATTCTCGGGTACGCCGTCCCCCGGCCATTGCCGCGCCGCCGCCAACAGCGCTTCCTGAACGGCGTCCTCGCACACGTCGAACCCGGGATGCCGACGGGCGAGCGACGCCAGCACCGTCGGCGCGAGCTGCCGGAGCAGCTCCGGCACTCTGCCGTCACGATCCTCCCACGTCACAGGTCGAGCACACTGAGGTCGAGCACCGGCTGCACCTGCACGTCGTTGAAGGCCGCGTCCGGCACCCGAGCGGCGATGCCGATGGCCTCGTCAATGTCGGCGCACTCGACCAGATAGAAGCCGGCCAGGTGTTCCTTCACCTCGGCGAACGGGCCGTCGCTGGCGACGATCAGGCCGTCGCGCACCGTGACCCGCTTGGCCGTCTCGGCGGGGGCAAGTCCCTCCGAAGCCACCAGTTGGCCCGACTCGAACAGCGCCTCGCTCAGCGCCAGATGGGCCCGGCCGAACTCCTCCCTCTCCTCGTCGGTGAGGCTCGCCCAGCGCGCGAGCGACGTCGGATTGCTCAGCACCATAATCAGGAATTTCACAGCATTCTCCTCATGACGGCAGCAAACATCGTGTCACTTGGAACGTCGAAACCGGCAGCACGGTCTCGACAACGCAGTGAAGGCACCACGCCGGGTGCTCAACCACGAGGAGGCATAGACATGGACGGCATAGACATGGACGACATAGACATGGACGACGAGACTGCCATCCGCACGCTGGTGACCGACCGTACGAGCGCGATGCGCACAGGCGACGCCGAAACCATCTGCCAGGCCTATCTCCCCGACGCGGTGGTCTTCAGCCTCGCGCCGCCGCTGGTGCAACCGCCGGACGGCACCCGTGACGTCGCCCAGATGCGGGCCTGGCTCGACGAGAAGGGCGGCAGCGTGTGGTCCGAGGTGCGCGACCTGCGGGTCACCGTCGACGGTGCGCTCGCGCTGTGCACCAGCCTGGAGAGCATGGGCGCACCGCCGGATTCGCCGCAGCCGTTCCGTCTTTGGTACCGATCCACGCTCGGCCTCAAACGTCTCGAGAGCACCTGGCGAATCTTCCACGAGCACACCTCGACGCCGTTCTACATGGACGGCTCGGCCCTTGCGGCCACCGACCTGGAGCCCTGAGAATCAGCC
>JBBSHJ010000150.1:0-5842 GCA_038253135.1 Mycobacteriales bacterium
CCCGGAGTCAGCCAACCCTGAGCGAGGGATGTCGACCGAATCGCCACCGAAGATCGGCTCGTTGCTGATTCCGATGACGGCATGGCTCGTTCCGTCCGCAATACTCGGGCTGAGCGTCGGCGATGCTCCGAGATGGCTCGGCGTCGCATTGATCGTTGCGGGCAACGTGCTCCCCCGGCGGCTGCAGCGCCATGACGGGGCGCGCCGCACCGCGCAGCAATCCTGACCGCTAGACGAGCAGCGGGTCGCGGCGTACGGGGCACGACATGCACCGGGGGCCACCGCGGCCGCTGCCGAGCTCGCTGCCGGCCACCCGGATCACCTCGATGCCGGCCGATTCAAGCCGCGCGTTGGTCTCGACGTTGCGCTCGTAGGCGACCGTGAGGCGGGGCCCGACCGCGAGCGTGTTGTTGCCATCGTCCCACTGCTCGCGTTCGGCGGTGACCGGGTCGAGGCCGGTATCGATGACGCGGAGGCGGTCGATCCGCATCGCGTCGGCTGCGGCAGCCAGGAACGGTCGCAATTCGCCGACGACCGGGCCCGCCTCGCCGGCCGTCACCGTGGCGGCCTGAAGCGAGTGCGCGACGGGCGGATACATGAGGACGGCATCATGGTCGACCATCGTGCAGACGGTGTCGAGGTGCATGGTCGCGCGTTCCTGGGCGATCGGCACCGCCAGCACCGTGTGGACCGTCTGCGCCGAGAAAACCTTACGGGCCAGCGATTCCACCCCGGCCGCAGTGGTGCGCTGGCCGACACCGATTGCGAGCACTCCGGGTGCGAGCAGGAGCACGTCACCGCCCTCGAGCCATTCGCTGCCCGGCTGGTAGACGGTCTCGATGCCGGCGAAGCGGGGGTGCTGCGCGTAGATGATGCGCATCAGCTCGCTCTCGCGGCGGCGTACCGGCATCGACGGGCTGGTCACCGCGACGCGATCACGGATCCACACGCTCGAGTCCCGAGTGAAAAGGAGGTTGGGCATCGGGCCCACCACGAAATCGTGCTCGTCCATCATGCGGTGCACCAGACCCTCGCCCGAGGCCAGCTCTCGCTGGGTGATGCCGGCGATGAGGGTCTCGGCGAGCTCGACCGGGCCCAGATCGTGCAGGTGCCCGTCGACAATCCGTGCGAGGGTCTGCCCGAGGCGTACGTCGTGCACGACCGCGCCGATCGCGGCGCTCCTGGCCGCGGCCCCGCGCAGCGTTTCCTGGAGCAGATCGGCCACGTAGAGCACCTCGACGCCGTGATCGCGCAGGGCCTGGGCGAACGCGTCATGCTCCTCCTGGGCGCGGCCGACCCACGGCACCCCATCGAAGAGCAACTGGTCGTTGTTCCGCGGCGTGAGCCGTTTCAGCTCCGCGCCTGGCCGGTGCAGGAGCACGGTACGCAGCCGGCCGACCTCGCTGTCGGCATAGGGCGCGAGGTCCGCGCCTCGCTCCGGAGTGATCACGCCTCGACACTAGCGGGCTATTTCTTTGCCGTATCCGGGACGAGCGGCCCGATCCCGACCTTGACCAGCACGCTGGCGATGAGGGCGTGGCCAGCGGCGAGCCACAGCGCGGCTGCGCTCGATGTAACCCGAGCCGGACCGCCGCTGGACCGCGCTTCCGTCGGGAAAGACGTTCCAATAACCCGTGCTGAGAATCATCGTTGGTCGTGCCCCGCGGAGTCGGTGAATCGCCCCCAGAAGTCCCTGGTCACGAGGTCGATATCCGCGTTTGCGACGCCATTGCGATATCGGCCGCGGTGGTGACTGCGAACAGCAGCTGGCGAGATGTCCGGCCATTCGCGGCGAGATTCTCGGATTCTCGCACATGACCCTTTGCCGTACTTTCGCCGCCAGCTCGTTGGCGTAGCGGGTGACGAACGGCGTGCAGTCGCACGCATTACTGAAGACGACCGAGTCGCCGAGTCCGAGCACGTGCACCGGGCGAGGAACGTGCGGCACCGGCGGGACAGGCACGGGTGCTGTCTGGGTTGCGTCCGGCCGCGGCGGGACCGGGGCTGGCGACGCCGGAGGGCGCGGGGATTCGGTCAGTGCCGCCGGTCGAGACGGGACCGCTTCCGTCGACGCGACTGCGGTGCCGGCGGAGGAAGACGCCGGCGGCACGGTGCGACCGAGTGCCGCTGGCATCGGGCGGCGCGCGACGGACACACCCGGCAAGGAGGCAAACGGAGACGAGGGCACCGCACAGGATGAGGATCCGTGCCGGGCGGTGCACGGCGCGATCATACCTACGCAGTCGAGCGCCCCGCGCCGGCCGCCCGGCGCCGCTCGAGCGGGTTAGTCTGCCCACCATGGACACGGAGAGCACCGTCCAGTCCGCCGCGTCGACTCCGGCTCCCGCCCATCGGCGCGTGTCGCCGACCAGCGCGTCGTACTCCATCACGGTCCGGCTCTATACGGAGACGGACCCGGCGGTCGTCGGCCGGATCGCCACCGCCGTTGGGCTGGCCGGTGGCGTGGTCACGGCGATCGATGTCGCCGATTCGCGCCATGACCGCCTGGTCGTGGACATGACCTGCTCGGCCACCGACGGCGAGCATGCGGAGGAGGTCGTCGCCGCGCTGCGGGCTGTCGACGGCGTCACCGTGCACAAGGTCAGCGACCGCACGTTCCTGCTGCACATCGGTGGGAAGATCGCGGTCTCCTCACGGGTGCCGCTCAAGACCCGCGATGACCTCTCTATGGCCTACACCCCTGGTGTCGCGCGGGTCTCGCTCGCACTCGTCGACAATCCGGACGACGTACGCCGCCTCACCATCAAGGGCAATACGGTCGCCGTGGTGACCGACGGCAGCGCCGTCCTGGGCATCGGTGACATCGGCCCGGGCCCGGCACTCCCGGTGATGGAAGGAAAGGCCGCTCTCTTCAAGCGGTTCGCCGGAATCGACGCGTGGCCCCTTTGCCTCGACACGCAGGATGTTGATGAGATCGTGCGCACGGTCGAGATCATCGCCCCCGGTTTCGGTGGCATCAACCTCGAGGACATTTCGGCGCCCCGGTGTTTCGAGATCGAGCGCCGGCTGCGCGAGCGCCTCGATATCCCGGTGTTCCACGACGACCAGCACGGCACGGCGATCGTCGTCCTCGCCGCGCTCACCAACGCCCTGCGGTGCGTGTCCAAGAAGTTGGACGACATCACCGCCGTGGTGGCCGGCGCCGGTGCGGCCGGTACCGCAATCGTCGAGCTGCTCGGCCGGGCCGGGGTGCCGGACGTTCTGGTCTGGGACAAGGAGGGCATCCTCGCTCGCGACGACGTGTCGTTGCCGCCGGCCAAGCGGCACCTGGCCGACGCGACCAATGTCTCCCGCGTGCGTGGCGGCCTCGACGTGGCCCTGCGCGGGGCGGACGTGTTCATCGGCGTCAGCGCGGCCAATATCCTGCCCGCGGACTACATCGACGGCATGGCTCGGGACCCGATCGTCTTCGCCCTGGCCAATCCGACGCCTGAGGTCGATGTCGACGCGGCGCGCGACAAGGTCGCGGTCATCGCCACCGGTCGCAGCGACTACCCGAACCAGATCAACAACGTGCTGGCCTTCCCCGGCGTCTTCCGCGGATTGCTCGATGCGAGGGCTACGAAAGTGACCCGCTCGATGATGCTGCGCGCTGCCGACGCCCTCGCCCGCGTGGTGAGCGATGACCAGCTCAACCGCTATTACATCGTCCCGAGCGTCTTCGATCCGGCGGTGAGCAAGGCGGTCGCGACCGCGGTCGCCGAGGCGGCCGGAGTCCGGCGCTCGGTGCCGACCTCCGACACCACGTCCTGAGCCGCACGCGCGCAGGACCGCGAGCACCGGCCGGTCACCGCCGGAGCCCCGCTGGCAGGCACTTTTGGCGGCTGCGCGTCGAATCCGACGCACAGCCGCCAAGAGTGTTGCGAGCGCCCGCCCCCCAGCGCCCCCCAGGCGTCGCGGTCACATGTGCTCAGTTCGGTTCGACCCCCTGTGCGAGCCGGCCGAGCTTGCCGGTAGCCACGCTGAGCAGCACCGGCACACTCTGGATCGGAACACCGAGCGCTACCGCGATCAGGTCATCCTGCTGCCCGGCGTCTCGCAGGCGCACCGCCACAGCGAGAGTGTCGGGAAGGCGACTGATGAGTTGTTCTCGATCCACGCACAAACGTTAGGTGCCAATGGCCACCGGGGCCTCAGTAGCCGACTACTGGTCTTTCGACGGGAGAATCCCGAACACTGGGGCGAGCTCCTCGCGGTGCTGCACCCCGAGCTTGGCGAATGCCTGGTAGAGATGCGATTCGACCGTGCGCGGGGAGAGGGCCAGGCGTTGCGCGATGTGCGCGTTCGACAGGCCGGCGCCCGCCAGCATCGCGACCTCCCGCTCGCGGCGACTCAGTGCCGGCAGGTCTTCCGGCACGGCCAGCATCGGCGTGCGAACACCGTCGCAGCGTGCGGCGAGGGACTGGCTGCGCATCCTGGCCCGCGCCGCCGCCGCCGGACGACCCGCCCGCCGCTCCGCCAACGCCGCCTGCGCGGCCGCCTCCGCCGCGCACAGCCACAGGCCGAGCCGGTCGAACCGGTCGGCGACCGATTCCAACGCGGCGCCATCGTGTGCCGCCAGCGCGCGGACATGATCGAGCTGCAGCCGCGGCAGCGAGCATTCGACGGCATCCGCGATCGCCGCCAGCCGCGGGAGCACCCGGGCCGGCGGCGCGCCGAGGCGCACGGAGTAATGCAGCAGCGTCGCCGCCTGCAGCCGCAGGTGCGGGTACGCCGCGGCCGCGTCGAGACAGATCTGTCCGGCCCTCGTCAGGTTGCCGCCCACCATCTCCGTCAGTGCTTCGGCGAGGACGAAATCGGCCGCGCACCGCGCGACGCCTCGGGGCCGCCGGCTCTGCCGGCTCTCCTGGAGAGCACGTCGGGCCGCAGCGGCATCACCGCAGAGCGCCTCGGCCTGGCTGAGGATCGCCAGCGCCCACGACATCGAGTCGCTGAGATCCGCGTTGCGCATCGCGCCGACGGCGTCGCGGAGACTTCGCCGCGCCCGCACGGGCGCTCCCTGCAGCATCTGCGTCACCCCCACGGCAGCGCCGTGAGGCCACGGGTGATGTCATCACGACTGCCGACGACCTGGTCGTAGTAGGCGCTGACCACGGGGAGCAGCTCGGCGACGCGGCCCTCCAGGATCTGGCACAACATCTCCTGCAGCGCCGCGTTCGCCCCGGCCTTGCTCGTCTCGGGGTCGCCCCGGGCGGCCAGCTCGCGCAGCCGGCCGTGCAGGACCCGGGCGCTGTCGGTGGCGCCGAGGTAGGCCATGGCCTCCCCGCTTGCCTGCAGCGCGATCATCAGGCCCTGCGCTTCGGGGTTCGGTGCGGCGAGGATGTGCTCGACCTGGTCGAGTACGCCGGGCAGATCGCCGTCGTCCAGGAGCACCATCGCGCGATAGCCGGCGACGATGTTGCGCGCGTCCTCGCCGTGCTGCCCGCCGACGTCACGGTGGGCTTGCTCGAAGCCGTCGAGCATCCGGTTCGTCTCGTCCCGGCGGCCAAGGCCGAAATAGAGCGCGAGAAACCGGCGGTCGAGGTAACGGCGGTGCAGCGCGGCGTCGTCGGTCCGGAGGATCACGTCCTCGGCCCGGGTGAGCAGCTCCTCCGCCTCGGCGTAGCGACGCTGGCCGTTCATCGCCTGGCCCAAAGCGACCTGCACCAAGGCATCGCCACCACGCTCCTCCGCCGCGCGCCCCAGCCGCTCGGCCAGCGGGTAGGCGAAGGCCCGGTTGGCTAGCTCGGCGGCCCGGCCGAGCTCCTCCGACGAGATCGCACCGCCGGCATCGAGCCGCCAGGTGGCGACCCGCATCAGGTTCTCGTCGCCGTCCGCGCCG
>JBBSHJ010000151.1:0-5581 GCA_038253135.1 Mycobacteriales bacterium
GCGGGAACACCTGGCTGACCGCACTTCCAGCGCTCTCCGGTCTCGGTTCGGTGGCCTACATGTTCGCCGGTCCGGCGAATCCCGATCACGTACGTCGCCGGCTCGATGTTCCTCTTCTCCTCGCTCGCGATGGTCGGCGGCGGCGTCCTGCGCGGCCGGTCCAGTACGAAATCGAACGCGGACACCGAGCGGCGCGATTACCTTCGCTACCTGACGCCCACGATCTGCCCGAAGACGCGGTCAACACGGCGATCAGCACGCAGAACGACTCCAGCGGCCACGGCGGCGGTTACGGAACGGAGTTCGGTAACGGCACCGGTCCGGGAGCGAAGGGTGCGCTCGATGACGGTTACGGGAACTGGAGCAACAAGGACGATCTCTACCGCATCTACTACGGCGACGAGACGCGGTACGGCCGGCACGACGGGGGCTTCTGGCACGGCGACAGCGTCGACTCCGAGGCGCCGGGCAGCGACCACGGAGACGGCGACCCGCTCATTCCGTGATACTCACTCGTTGATCGCGCGCAGGGTCTCCTCGGCCGAGGCGACCAGCTCGGGCTGCTGCACCTGCCGAGGAACCTGCGTCAGCTGCTCGGGCGTCTCGAGCCTGTCGTCGGTGACCTTGAGGTCGGCGAGCTTGCGGGCCGAGACCAGCACCCGGCTCTCCAGCGAGGACACCGTCAAATTGTAGGAATCGACGGCGCGCCCCAGCTGGACGCCGAGCTTGGTCATGTGCCCACCCATGGTGGCAAGCCGGGTGTGCAGCTCGCGGCCGAGCCGATGGATCGCCGCGGCGTTGTCGGCCAATGCGCTCTGCCGCCAGGCGTAGGCGATGGTGCGCAGCAGCGCGATGAATGTGGGAGGCGTGGCGATCACGACATTGCGCTCGAATGCGTATTCCAGCAATGCGGGCTCCTTCTCGAGCGCAGCGTTGAGGAACACCTCGGCCGGCACGAACATCACGACGAATTCCGGCGTGGGGTCGAACGCCTGCCAGTAGCTCTTGGCGGCGAGCCGGTCGACGTGCTCGCGCAAATGCCGGGCGTGCGCGGCCATCCGCTGGTTGCGCTGGCGCTCGTCGGTGGCCTCCATCGCCTCCAGGAAACCGATGAAGGACACCTTGGCGTCAATCACGACGCGCTTGCCCCCGGCCAGCTTGACGATCATGTCCGGCCGCTGCGCACCGTCCTCGGTGCGCACACTGGCCTGGGTCTCGAAATCACAGTGCTCGACCATCCCGGCATTGCGCACCATCTGCTCGAGCTGCACCTCGCCCCAGCGGCCGCGCTGCTGTGGCGCGCGCAGTGCCGTCACGAGCTGCTTGGTCTCGGTACGCAGCTCGGCCGAGGTCTCCCGCATCGTGCCGACCTGCTCGGACAGCGCGCGGTAGGCGCCCTCGCGCTGCACCTCCATCGAGCGCATCTGCTCCTCGACCTTGGCCAGCGCGCCGCGCATCGGCTCGAGCAGTCCCTCGATCGCCAGCTGCCGTTGGGCGAGGTCGCCGCCCGCTTCGGTCCCGGCCTGCTTGAGGCGAGTCTCGGCCAGCGTGATGAATTCCCGCGAGCTCTTCGACAGCGCCTCCGCGGACAGGGACGCGAACGCCTCCCGCAGCTGCTGCTCGTGCCGCTGGTCGCGGTCTCCGGCCTCGATCGCGGACGCCCGCTCATGCTCGAGCGAGGCGCCGAGGCGCGCGACGTCGGTCGTGGCCACCTGCAGCCGGCCCCGCAGCTCGTCGCGCTCCTCGCGCAGCTCGTCGCGTTGGGTGCGCGCGCCGTCCCGCTCGGCCTCGGCACCACGCGTCGCGCCGTTGGCCGCGCTCTGGCCGACGTACCACCCGAGCGCGAGCCCGGTTGCCAGCATCAGCAGGGCAACGGCGATGAGTACGGCGGTTGTCATGTCCTGGATGCTTGCACCGGCCACCGACAGCGGCCCGCCACAGGCGTTCGCGGGCGTGTCGCCGACGCCCGCGTGGTCACCACGGCGGAGCACGCCGCGGCTATGGCGCGACCTCCTCGGTCGCCGCGCTCCTCCCTCGCTGACGCTCGGTCGATGCTCGCTTTCTCGTCAGTCGACGTACGATCGGTCCCCGTGGCACTCACCATCGGCATCGTCGGTCTTCCCAACGTCGGCAAGTCAACGCTCTTCAACGCGCTGACCAAGAACGACGTACTCGCGGCGAACTACCCCTTCGCGACGATTGAGCCCAATGTCGGCGTGGTCGGTGTACCCGACGAGCGGCTCGGCGTGCTCGCCGACATGTTCTCCTCGGCCAAGGTGATACCGGCGAGCGTGTCCTTCGTCGACATCGCCGGGTTGGTGCGCGGCGCGAGCGAAGGGCAGGGCCTCGGGAACCAGTTCCTGGCGCACATCCGCGAGGCCAACGCGATCTGCCAGGTGATCCGCGGCTTCGGTGACCCCGACGTCGTACACGTGGACGGCCGGATCTCGCCGCCGGACGACATCGAGACCATCAATACCGAGCTCATCCTTGCCGACCTGCAAACCTTGGAGCGAGCGCTTCCCCGGCTGGAGAAGGAATCGCGAATCCGCAAGGACAAGCGGCCGGCGTACGACGCCGCCGTCGCGGCGCAGGACGTGCTCAATGCCGGCAGGACGCTGTTTGCCGCGTCCCTCGACCCGGAGCCGCCGCGCGAGCTCGGGCTGCTGACCGTCAAACCGTTCCTCTACGTCTTCAACCTCGACGAGAGCGAGCTGACCGACGACGGCTACGTCGCTAAACTGCGGGAGCTCGTCGCACCGGCCGAGGCGATCGTGCTCGACGCCAAGACCGAGTCGGAGCTGACCGAGCTGCCGGCGGACGAGGCAGCGGAGCTGCTGGAATCGGTCGGACAGGACGAGCCGGGTCTGCATCAGCTGATCCGGGTGGGGTTCCGCACCCTCGGGCTGCAGACCTATCTGACCGCCGGGCCGAAGGAAGCGCGGGCGTGGACCATCCCCGTCGGCGCGACGGCACCCGAAGCCGCCGGGGTGATCCACACCGACTTCCAGCGCGGCTTCATCAAGGCCGAGATCGTGTCGTACGACGACCTGGTGGCCAGTGGCTCGATGGCGGCCGCCCGCGCTGCTGGCAAGGTGCGCATCGAGGGCAAGGACTACCTGATGGCCGACGGCGACGTCGTCGAGTTCCGTCACGGAGGAACGTCTGGGAGCGGGAAGAAGTGACGGCTACGAGTTCGCCGATCGCGGGCGGATGCCGAATGATCGTCGTGGCGTGCCAGGCCGTGCATGAGTGCGAGGGTCGGTGAGGATCTCGCACATACCCGTGCGCCGACGTCGCCTCGTCGCCAGCAGCGATCATTACATTCTGATGTCCGGGTGGAATCGACCCTGCGAACGTCACGGTCGCGAGCTCGCTTCGATGTCTTGTGGACGTCTGGTCCTTGGGTAGTCCATGGGAAGGTCGGAACCCGTGAAGCTGGTTCCCATCCCGAGACAGCGAAATCCCCAAGTGCGCATCGTGGAGAGGCATGGGGGAATGTCGTGGCTCGAACCTAGCACGATCGATCGCCGCTGTGCGCTGCGGCGGGCTGGTCTCGTCTTCGAGGACGAGACCGATTCAGGCGACCTGGATGCGTGCGTCGCCGGTGACGTACTCGATGGCGAGATCTCCGCCCACGGCCTCCAGATAGCTGCGGATGGTCCCGATCTTCGCGTTGTCGAGGTCGCCATGCTCGATCTTGGAGACCTGACGCTGCCCAACGCCGATTCGCTGGGCGAGCTGCTCCTGAGTTAGGCCGGCGCTTTCGCGCAGTTCACGCAGGCGGTAGGCGCGGACCTCGGAGAGCATCCGCTCCTTGTTCGCCTCGACGCGCTCCCGATCCACAGGGTGCTCGGCGAGGAAGTCCTTCAGGGACATGGCCATCTCGATCACTCTCCTCTCAACGTGCCCAGGTGGTCGTCGAACAGGTCGTCGGCCACCGGGATGTTCTTCTTGTACCAGCTCTTCCAGTTCCCGGGCCTTGTCCCCGGCGACCAGCAGGATGCCCTGACGCTTGGGATCGAAGGCGAACAGGACGCGAAGCTCGGATCGTCCGGAGGAGCCGGGACGCAGTTCCTTCATGTTTTTATGTCGGGATGCGGTCACGGTGTCCACGAGTGGTCGACCGAGGCGAGGGCCGTGCTCCTGAAGCAACTCGATCGCGGCGACCACCTGGGCCTGCGAGTCGTCATCCAGTGAAGCGAGCCATTTTGCGATCAACTCGATGTCCACGCTCCACATACCACCAGCGTAGATCCTGCAAGGTCTAAGGGCAAGGCGTCGCGTCGTCTGCCGGCCCTCGGGCGGCGCCTGGCCATGTCTGTCGCGCTCGGTCGCCGGTCGTGCCCCACAGTCCGCGCGGCGTGACCTGGCACAACGGGAGATGGTGGGTCACGGCGTAGGCGAGGTCGGCCGGACTCACGTCGGGCCAGTCCGGCGCGAGCAGCCGGCCGAGCTCCGCCCGGCTCCGCGGTCCGGCGGACCGCTTCCGCCTGCGCCGCGACCGGCGCGGGCAGGGCGCGCACCAGCTTCCCGAGCGCGCTGCCGACCGGGTCGCTGGCGTTCCCGGCGTCGTGGTGCCCGTCGAGGACGGCCATGACCAGGCCGAGCGCCTCGGTCGCGCTGAACATCAGCGGCGGCAGCCGCAGGCCGCGGCCGACGCGATAGCCGCCGAACGGTCCCCAAGTCGACTCGATCGGGATGCCTGCCTCGCGGAGGATCCCGACGTAGCGACGAGCCGCCCGCTCCGGCCGAGGTGGTCGATCCTCGTTACGTGCCCTACCGTCCCGTGCTCGACGCGATCACGAGGAACTCACCGTCGGAATGGCCGATCGCGTCACGGTTCCACCCGCCGTAGATCTGCTCGAGGGCAAAGCCGTGCGTGGTAAGCGATGAGCGCAACTCCGCCTCGGTGCGCCAGCGTAGGGTCGCCGTGGCCGCGAGTGCCGTCCCCTCGGAGAATTCGTAGTGAATCGCCGACGAGACCAGCAGGCCGTCTATCCCAGTGACCTCGGACCAGATATGGACGGTCGGACCGTCATCGAGGGTGAAGATATCGCTGCGGTCGCGCGGGTTCCACGCCTCCCAGTGGCGGGCTCGCGGGTCACGCGTGTCGAAGACGAGCCGTCCGCCGGGCACCAGAGCGCGGCGGAGGTCGGCGAGTAGTGCGTGCCAGTCCGCGTCGGTGACGACGAACTGCGCGACGTGACTCGTCATGGTCGTCACGTCGAAGGCGTGCTCGCCGAGCACCCGCGACGTGCCCTCGACCCAGCGGACGGCGTCCGCACCGGGCTTCCGCCGGGCGATCGCCAGCGACGCTCCGGCCGGGTCCACACCGGTCACCCGATGCCCGGCCGCCGCCATGGCCAGCGCCAGCCGTCCGGTGCCGCAGCCGAGGTCGAGCACCCGCGCCGCCGGCGTCTCGGCGACGACGCTCAGAAAGAAGTCGTCCTCGCGGGTCCACCCGAATTGCACGTCGTACAACTCCGCCAGCCGCGGATCGTTGAACTCGGCCAGGTGAGTCGGCGCGGTCATGTCGCCACTATCGCCGGGCCGGCCGGCAGTCGCACCTCGTTATCCC
>JBBSHJ010000152.1:0-5559 GCA_038253135.1 Mycobacteriales bacterium
AACACGAACCGGCCGCGACGTTGCTCAGGCCGTCGATCTTCGGCCGACGGCGCTCGATCTTCGCCGTCCCGTATCTCGGACCTCAGCGGCACTGCTTGCGGGTGTCTCACTCGGGATCGGCTTACGGGACAAATGATCGACGGCGACGCGGCTGTGGGCCGAAACTTTTGGCGCCACGTGTGATGATCGTCGACGTGGGGCCGAGGTTGCTGCTGACGATTGGCTTGCCAGGATGCGGCAAGACAACCGCAGCGCGCAGGTTCGAGGTCGAGCACGACGCGCTCCGACTCACAAAAGACGAGTGGATGAAGGCGCTCTACGGTGTGGAGAATCCGTCGTCGGCAAGCGATGTCATCGAGGGCCGGCTGATTGCGATCGCGCTGCGCACATTGGAACTTGGCATCAGCGTCGCTCTCGATTTCGGACTCTGGAGCCGTGACGAGCGGTCGGCCCTGCGGTACGCAGGCGATCAGGCCGGGGCACGCGTCGTGCTGTGGTATGCGCCGATGACCTTGAGCGAGCAGCGACGACGTCATGACCTTCGGCTCGCGACGGAGCCTCATTCGACCTGGCCTATGTCCGACGAGGAGATGGTGAGCTGGGCAGGTTCGTTCGATGGGCCGTCGCCGGGCGAGCTGGACGGCACTGAGCCGCTCGACCCGCCGCCTACTGAGTTCGGTTCGTGGGCGGACTGGATGCGGCTCCGGTGGCCGGCGAGAATTTGAGTGGCGCCTTGGGCTCGCCCGACAGTGCGACGGTCGGCGGCCTCGCAAACAGGTGTTGCGTCGCAAGGGGAACGGTGAGCGGGACACCGCCGAGAGGGCCGCCAGCGCGGCATACCGCGAGCGGGTGCCGGCGTCGGTGATTCCCAGAAGACCCGCCCGGAATAATGCCCGGTGACGGCGCTACAGTGCCCTGGTGGCCAGGATGCTCTGGATCGCCGGTGCCGTCGCCTGGTGCTCCTCGGCCGGCGGAGCCTGGCGCGAACGCGTCGCCCCGATCATCGCCGCCACCCAGGACGTCACCGCCCCGCGAAGCCCGGCCGGTCACCGTCCGGAGAGGAGCCGGGCTCACTTCCTGAAGCTTGCCGGCCCAGGCGCACCCTGTGTATCCGGCGACATCAACCGCTGTCACTCGCGCAAACGGCTACGTCAAGATCGTTCTCACCGCTAACCACTGTTCCGTTGTTCCTCAACCCCGGACGGCATCGAGCCGCCGGATCCGGCGGTTCGGTTGCCGTCTCAGGCCTGGCCCGCCGACCGGAAGTCCGGGAAATAGTCCGCGCTGACCACCGTCCCGGTGCGGACCCCGAGCGCCCACACGCTGCCCTTGCGCGATTCGGCCGCGCCCACGCACAGGTCGTCGTCGGCTCCGATCCGGCGGAGCAGATCGGGGATCACGCCGCCCTGGCTGCACACGACCGTCGTACCGGTGCCATGGGCGAGCTCGCGGAAGCGGCGGTACGTCGCCGCCGGCGCGGTGCCGTACCTGTCTTCGGTGAAGGTCGGCTCCGACTCGACCGGGAGGTGCAGGGCCTGCGCCAACGGTGTGACGGTCTGCGCGCAGCGGAGGCGGTCGGCCGCCGCGATGCGGTCCGGGCCGAAGGCCGGCAGCGCGCTCGCCAGCTGCTGCGCCTGCATCCGACCGCGGTGGTCGAGCGGTCGGGCGCGGTCCTCACCCGCCCAATCCGCCTTCTTGCCGGCGCGGCCGTGGCGGATCAGCAGGATTGTGGATTCCGCCGACGGCATCTTGCCGAAGGCGAGGAGCGTGTCCCGAGCATCGTCGTTGCTGGCGCGGTCGATCGCGGCGGGCAGCGGTAGCCAGGCGAGCGCGTCGACCTCGTCGTTCGGGGCGAATTCGCCCCCGGCGTACCGCATCTCCCAATAGTCGACGACCTTCAGCTCGCCGCTGTGGAGCGGGTAGCGCACCGTTGTGATGCGGGCGCCAACGCGCACCCGCAGACCCGTTTCCTCGACAACTTCGCGGTACGCCGTCGCGACCAGGTGCTCGCCGGCCAGCGGCTTGCCCTTCGGCAGCGACCAGTCGTCGTATTTGGGTCGGTGCACCATCGCGACCCGCAGCTCGTCGCCGAGCCGCCGCCAGAGGACGCCACCCCCGGCCAGAATCGCCTTCGCCACGGGTTTATTCGCCCAGCACCGGGGCCGCGATCATGAAGAGCTCCTGGTAGTCGCGAGTCGGCCCACCGTCGGCCGGCACGTGGACGGTCCAGGTGCCGTCGGGGTGCAGATCCCAGCACTCGGTGTCGTCGGCCATTGCGGCGTCGAGGGTCAGCTCGAGCCGGCCGCGCGATACCGGATCGGTGACCTGCGCCAACACCTCGACCCGGCGGTCGAGGTTGCGGTGCATCAGGTCGGCGCTGCC
This sequence comes from Mycobacteriales bacterium, assembly GCA_038253135.1. Taxonomy (GTDB): domain Bacteria; phylum Actinomycetota; class Actinomycetes; order Mycobacteriales; family QHCD01; genus JBBSHJ01. The sequence continues at coordinate 2,383 of JBBSHJ010000152.1, forward strand.
GATCAGATATTCCGGATCGCCGGCGTTGGCGAAGTGATAGATCCGCGAGTGCTCGAGGAATCGCCCGACGATCGAGCGGACCCGGATGTTGTCCGACAGGCCCGGAACGCCCGGCCGCACGGTGCACGTCGTACGCGCTAGCAGATCCACCTGCACGCCCGCCTGCGAGGCGCGGTACAGCGCGTCGGTGGTCTCCTCGTCCACGATGTGGTTGACCTTGATCCGCACGGTCGCCTCGTGCCCGGCACGGGCGTGCTCGATCTCGCGGCCGATGCGCTCGATGATGCCGCGGCGCACCCCGGCCGGCGCGACTAACAGCCGCTCATACTCCGCCCCCCGGGAGAAGCCGGTCAGCGCGTTGAACAGCGCCGTGAGATCGCGCCCAACGACCGGATCGGCGGTGAGGATGCCCAGATCCTCATAGAGGCGGGCCGTCTTGGGGTTGTAGTTCCCGGTGCCGATGTGGCAGTAGCGGCGCAGCTCGCCGGCCTCCTGGCGGATGACGAGCGCAGCCTTGCAGTGGGTCTTGAGGCCGACCAGGCCGTAGACGACGTGGCAGCCGGCCCGCTCCAGCGCCCGGGCCCAGCCGATGTTGGCCTGCTCGTCGAAGCGGGCCTTGATCTCCACCACAACCACGACCTGCTTCTGGGCCGCGGCCGCGTCGATGAGCGCGTCGACGATCGGCGAATCGCCGGAGGTGCGGTAGAGCGTCTGCTTGATCGCCAGCACGTCGGGGTCGTGCGCCGCCTGCTCGATGAAGCGCTGCACGCTGGTGGCGAAGGACTCGTAGGGATGGTGGACCAGCAGCGGCGCCTCGCGCATCGTGGCGAAGACGCTCTTGGGCGTCTCGCCCTCGGTCAGGCGCGGGCTCGTCGTCGGCACGAACGGGTCGTCCTTGAGCTCGGGCCGGTCGAGGTCATAGAGGTCCATCAGGTCGGACAGGTCGATCAGCCCGGGCACCGTGAAGACGTCGGCCTCGGAGATGTCCAGCTCGCGCCGCAGCAGGGACAGCACCCGCCCGGACATCGACTCGGCGACCTCGAGCCGGACGGCGGGGCCGAAGCGGCGGCGGGCCAGCTCGCGCTCCAGTGCCTGCAGCAGGTCCTCGTCGCGGTCCTCCTCGACCTCGAAGTCGGCGTTGCGGGTGACCCGGAACAGGTGCCGCTCGACGACCCGCAGGCCGGGAAAGAGCGCCGAGAGGTGCGCCCCGATGAGGTCCTCGAGGGGGAGGAACGCGACCGTGTCCTCGGCCGCCGTACCCGTCGGCACGGAGCCCGGTTGTACGGCGACGAAGCGGGGCACGTTGTCGGGCACCTTGATCCGCGCGAACCGCTCGACGCCACCGTCGGGGTCACGCACCAGCGCGGCGATGTTGAGCGACAGCCCGCTGATATAGGGAAAGGGGTGCGCCGGGTCGACGGCGAGCGGGGTGAGGACCGGAAAGACGTGGTCGGTGAAGTAGGTGTGCAGCCGGTCCTGCTCGGCCGGATCGAGCTCGTCCCAGTGGGCGATCGAGATGCCCTCCTTGACCAGCGCCGGCATGACCTCGTCGAGGAAGCAGTGACCGTGGCGGCCGACGAGCTCCCGGGTCCGGTCGGAGATCCGGGCCAGCTGCGACCGGATGGACGAGCCGTCGCTGGCCCGCAGCGAGATCCCGGTGCTCTGCCGGCGCTTGAGCCCGGCCACGCGGACCATGTAGAACTCGTCGAGGTTGGAGGCGAATATTGACAGGAATTTCACCCGCTCCAGCAGCGGCTGGTCCGAATCCTCGGCCAGCGCCAGGACGCGGGCGTTGAACTCCAGCCAGGACAGCTCGCGGTTGAGGAACCGGTCCGCCGGCAGCGCCGTAGGTGACGCGTCGGCGCCGTGGCGCCGCGAGACGCGGCGCGGCCGGTCAGCCGGCTCGGGCGCCGGCTGGTCGTCGCCGGTCGCCGCGACCGCGTCGGTGGCGCTCATCGCCTGCATTTCCCGTCTACGCTCATTCGTTCGTATCCTCTCGGCGGTGCCGGTTGGCTCCGATCATGCCGTGCCGAGGTGAACTTCGGGTGCCGAGGTGCACCAAACACGATCGACCAAGCGCCGTGATGTGTGGGTGAATCGCCTGACCGAGGGCCTCTGTTAGGACCTGGCAACCCTCGGGGCGAGCACCTCGGCGAGGCGGGCATCGAGCCGGGTCAGCCTGCGTACCTCATGGTCTGGACGGATTTCGCCTGCACGCCGTTGGGCGGCCCGTTCACGAGTCGCTCCCGCCGACGCCCGAGCGCTGCACGCAAGTAACTCTGGTCGACGCGGTCACCGGTAAGTACTTCGAGGCTATCCGTACCGCCGGACCGCTGGTCGCCTCCGCCACTTGATGCGGTCGGGACCGCTGACCCCCAGCCGTCACGACTCGGGAGTCAACCAGCTCATCACGACATCGACGCCGAATACGGCCTGGGCGTCGGTGGTCGGCTCGGCGTGCGAGATCCCGGCATGCACGATCGGGCTGACCAGCAGGTCGATCACCCACTGCGGGTTGACGTCGGATCTGATCTCGCCGCGCTCGGCGCCCCGGCGCAACACGTCGCGATAGACGCGGTGCCGCGGCTCGATCACCTGCTCTTTGAACCGTCGCCACAGATCGGGCCGTCCGGTGGCGTCGGCGGCGAGTCGGCGCATCAGCCGGCCGTGCCGCTCGTCGGTCCAGTGCGCCTGGGTGTTGCGCACCAGGTAGAGCAGGTCATCGCGCACCGAAGTGCCGGGCGGTGTCGGTATCGGTCCCTTGATCGAGCTGACGGCGTCGAGGGCCAGGTCCTCGCGATTGGGCCAACGCCGGTAGAGCGTGGTCTTCGCGACGCCGGCCCGCGCCGCGACGGCTTCCATGCTCAGCCCGGAGCAACCGTGCTCGAGCAATTCAGCGACCGTCGCAGTGGTGATGGCCTGGTCATGCTCGAGCGAGCGGGGCCGGCCACGCCGCCGGCCCGGCGGCGCTTCGGAATCAGGTGCCGGCTCAAAGGTCATCGGGCCGCGCGCTCCAACGTCGCCTCCTGCTCCCCGGCGGGCGGGGCCGCGCCGCGCAACCGCTTCGGCAAGAAGGTGAAGGCGACGATCGCACCGATCAGGTCGAAGGCCGCGGCGACGAAGGACGTGCCGTGCATCGCGGCGACGAACGAACCCTTGGACTTGCCGACGAAGACC
>JBBSHJ010000153.1:0-5503 GCA_038253135.1 Mycobacteriales bacterium
CGTCGCGGCGGTGGCCGGCACCGTCATCGCGCTGCACCCGTTCGCGACTCAGAGCACCACCGTCGCCGACGCCGCCGGCGCCCTCACCGTGACCGTCCCTGACGGATGGCAGAAGGACGTCAATCCGCACGGGTTCGCGCTTACCCGGCTCGGGGCAGCCGGCAGGGCCGACGGGCTCGGCGCGTCGCCCGACATCGGGCGGTGGCAGGACGCGAAATCCTCGACACCCGGCGTCCTCGTCGGGGTGAGCCCGGCACTCGCCGCGAAGCCGGATGACACGCTTTTGGGCGCCGTACCGCATCCGGGCTGCAGGCAGTCCGCCGGCCGCACGGGCAGCTTTGATGCCTCGCGGTGGACCAGCCGCGCGTGGACCTGTGCCCGGACGAAGTTCGACACCGCGGTCATACGGACGGCCGGCTCCAAGCCGGTGGTCTACGTGCAGGTCAAGGAGTCGGTCGGAGACGACTACCTGCCGGGAATTCTCGGCTCGATCACGCTGAAATAGCTCGACCGCTCAAATCCCGACCGGATGCCAGAGCGTCTTGTGCTCGAGAAATGCGCTCAGCCGGCCGATGCCCGGATCGGCGGTCCAGTCGGACTCGCGGCCGCGGTAGACCCGCTTGACATTGTCGGCGGCCGCTCTTTCCAACTCGGTGCGCATGCCGTCGGCGGCGCCGGTCAGGTCGATCGCGTTCACATCCATGTGCCCGGCCAGCCAGGGCGCCATCTCGGCGGTTTCGCCGGTGAGCAGGTTGACCACGCCGCCGGGGAGGTCGGAGGTGGCCAGCACCTCGCCCAGCGTGATGGCGGGCAGCGGCCGCTCCTGCGAGCAGATGACCACGGCGGTGTTGCCGCCGGCGACAACGGGGGCGATCACGCTGATCAGCCCGAGCAGGGCGGATTCCTGTGGCGCGAGCACCCCGACGACGCCGGTCGGCTCGGGCACCGTGAAGTCGTAATAGGGGCCGGCGACCGGATTGGCCCCACCGGTGATCTGCGCGATCTTGTCGGTCCACCCGGCGTACCAGACCCATCGGTCGATGGATTGCTCGACGAGCCGCGCGGCCCGTCGAGCGGTCACCCGCTCGCTTCCCGCCACCTCGGACTCGAACTGCGCGCGCCGCCCCTCGAGCATCTCGGCGACCCGATAGAGCACCTGGCCGCGGTTGTACGCCGTCGCCTCGGACCAGCCGGAAACCGCCTTGCGGGCGGCGACAACGGCATCGCGCAGATCCTTGCGGGAGGCCTTGCTGGCGTTGGCCAGCAGCCGGCCGCGGGCGTCGTAGACGGGATAGCTGCGCCCCGACTCCGACCGCGGGAACGCGCCGCCGACGTACAGCTTGTAGGTCTTGCGGACGTCGGTCCGCTCGGCCGCGGGGCCGGGCCGGGTACGTCGCTCAGTGGGCACAGTAGGCCGCCAATCCGTGCCGCCCGCCCTCGCGACCGAAGCCCGATTCCTGGTAGCCGCCGAAGGGCGAGGTGGGATCGAATCGGTTGAACGTGTTGGCCCAGACCACACCGGCGCGCATCCGCTGGGCCATCCAGAGAATGCGCGAGCCCTTGTCGGTCCAGATTCCGGCCGACAGGCCGTACGGCGTGTTGTTGGCCTTGTCGACCGCCTCGGCCGGGGTGCGGAAGGTCAGGACCGAAAGGACCGGGCCGAAGATCTCCTCGCGGGCGATGCGATGTGATTGTGAAACATCGGTGAAAACCGTCGGGGCGAACCAGTAGCCGCGATCGGGGAGGGCGCATTCCGGCGACCAGCGGGTCGCGCCCGCGGCGTCGCCGGCGTCGGTGAGCTCGACGATCCGGGCCAGCTGTTCGGCGGAGTTGATCGCGCCGATGTCGGTGTTCTTGTCCAGCGGATCGCCGAGGCGCAGCGTCTTGAGCCGCCGCTTGAGCGAGGAGATCACCTCATCGGCGATGGATTCCTGCAGCAACAGGCGGCTGCCGGCGCAGCAGACGTGTCCCTGGTTGAAAAAGATGCCGTTGACGATGCCCTCGACCGCCTGGTCGATCGGCGCATCGTCGAAGATGATGTTGGCCGCCTTGCCGCCGAGCTCGAGGGTCACGCTCTTGGGGGTCCCGGCGATCTTGCGCAGGATCTCCTTGCCCACCGCGGTCGACCCGGTAAAGGCAACCTTGTCGATGCCGGGATGCTCGACGAGCGCCTGCCCGGTCGCGCCCGCTCCCGGGAGCACGTTGACGACGCCGGGAGGCAGGTCGGCCTGACGGCAGATGTCGGCGAGCACCAGGGCGGTGAGCGGTGTGGTCTCGGCCGGTTTGAGGATGCAGGTGTTGCCGGTGGCCAGTGCGGGGGCGAGTTTCCACGACGCCATCAGGAGCGGGAAGTTCCACGGGATCACCTGACCGGCGACGCCGAGCGGTCGCGGGCCCGGACCGAGACCGGCGTACTCGAGTTTGTCCGCCCACCCGGCGTAATAGAAGAAATGCGCCGCGGCGAGCGGGATGTCGACGTCGCGTGATTCCTTGATCGGCTTGCCGTTGTCCAGCGATTCCAGGACGGCGAGCTCGCGGGCCCGCTCCTGGATGAGGCGCGCGATGCGGAAGATGTATTTGGCCCGCTCCCGGCCGGGCAGCTTGCTCCAGAAGCGGTCGTATGCCGTCCGTGCGGCCGTTACGGCCCGGTCGACGTCGGCCGGGCCGGCCTCGGCCACCTCGGCGAGGACCTCCTCGTCAGCCGGGTTCACCGATTTGAAGGTCGCGGCACCTCCGGTGAATGCTCCGTCGATGAACATGCCGTACGACGAGCGCAGGCCCGCCGTATCCCGTGATTCCGGTGCCGGCGCGTATTCCCATGTGGTCATCTGGACCTCAATCAAGGGTGAAGTAGTCGGGGCCGGAATACACGCCGGTGCATTCCTTGGTCAGCTGCATCAGGAGATCATTGAGCAGGCTGGAGGCGCCCAGGCGGAACAGGTCCGGGGTGAGCCAGTCCTCGCCGGCGACCTCCTTGACCATGACGAGGTAACGCACCGCTTCCTTGGCCGCGCGGATGCCGCCGGCGAGTTTCACGCCCCGCTGCTGCCCGGTGCGGTCGGCGAAATCGCGGACCGCCTCGAGCATCACCAGGGCCACCGCAGGAGTGGCGGCGGGGGAGACCTTGCCGGTGGAGGTCTTGATGAAGTCCGCGCCGGCGGACAGGGCCAGCCAGGAGGCGCGGCGGACGTTGTCGAGCGTCGAGAGCTCACCCGTCTCGAGGATCACCTTGAGGCGGGCCGGGCCGCAGGCCGCCTTGACCGCCGTGATCTCGTCGTACACCCGGTTGAAGCGGCCGACCAGGAAGGCGCCGCGATCGATGACCATGTCGATCTCACCGGCGCCGGCCGCGACCGCGTCGCCGACGTCGGCGAGCCTCGTCGCCGGCGACGCCCGGCCGGACGGGAAGGCGGTCGCGACGCTGGCGACGGCGACCGGCGAGCCCCGCAACGCGGTCACGGCCGTCTCGACGAGGTCGGGATAGACACAGACCGCGGCGACCGGCGGCACCGTCGGGTCGGCGGGATCCGGTCGCTGGGCCTTGGCGCACAGCGCGCGGACCTTGCCCGGTGTATCGGCACCCTCGAGCGTGGTCAGGTCGATCATCTGGACCGCGCGGCGCAGGGCCCAGACCTTCGCGTCCTTCTTGATGCTGCGGGTCGCGAGCGCGGCGGCGCGGGCGTGCGCGCCGACCTGGTCAACGCCGGACAGCCCGAACAACGTGCGCCGGAGCTGCTGGGCGTCGACTCCCGCGGGCGCATCGTCGCGCGCCGATTCGACCACCATGGCGCGGAGTCTATGCCGCGCCCGCGGCCCTGCGTTCGGCTAGCTCGGCAGCGACACGTGCACGTGCGTGGCGAACGGGGTGTAGCCGACGCCGGCCGCCAGGCGCTGCTCGGGCTCGGTCGCCGCGGTCAGGAACACCGTCTCCGCTCCCGCCTCGAGGGCGCGGGCGGTGAGGTAGTGCGTGAGGGCCCGGCCGACGCCGTGGCCACGCTTGCCGCGGCGCACGCCGACCCCCGCCAGCTCGCCGTACCCGTGGTGGATCGTGTCGCACATGCCGCCGCCGGCCGGCTCGTCGTCGAGGAGGCCGAGGGCGACGATCCCGTCCACGGTGACGAGATCGCGCAGCCGGGCGACCTCCTCGTCGCCGGGCGGGTCGGGGTCGCCGAACGCGTCGTGCTGCACGCTCGCGACGGCGAGGAAATCGGCTTTCGTCCGCGGCGTACGCACCCGCACGCCTACCGGTTTCGGTTTCGCGGCAAGGGTTTGCGCCGTGCAGGTCATGACCGGCAGGATGTCGTCGACGACGAATCCGGCCGCGGTCAGCGCCGGCTCGACGTGCTCGGAGAGCTCGGGGAAGTACTCCATCCGAGGCGTGCGGCGGCGGGCGCGGAACGCTTTGATGATGATCGCGATGTCGTCGGCCCTCGGCTCGGCATCCTCGTCGGGTACGGCGTAGTTGAGGTACGGCGAGTCGTCGTCCCGGTGGAACGCGAGCGTGAAGGCGCCGATCCGGAAGGACTCACGACCAACGACGGCGTTCGCGCGGATGTACGTCGCGAAATCGTTCAGCAGCTGGGACATCGGTGCCTTTCCGGGGTGCTCGGGCGGTCGGGGGCGCCCGCGGGCGGGTGGCTCTCGGTGCGTCGGACACGACGGTACTGGCCGGCGCCTGCACTACGGTGAGCGCGTGGAACTCACCGTGGTGGACCACCCATTGGCGCAGGACCGGCTGAGCACCATGCGCGATGAGCGGACCGACAACGCGACGTTTCGCGCGGCCCTCGCCGAGCTCACCGTGATGCTGGTCTACGAGGCGACCCGGTCGTCGGCCACGGTCGTCTCGCCGATCCGCACACCGGTCGCGCCGGCCGACGGCATACGGCTGGCGAAGACCCCGCTGCTGGTGCCGGTGCTGCGGGCCGGCCTGGGGATGGCCGACGCCGCGCTCGGGCTGCTGCCGGGCGCGCGGATGGGGTTTGTCGGGCTGGCGCGGGATGAGAAGACGTTCCAGCCGCGGGCGTACATGGAGTCATTGCCGGAATCGCTGGCCGACTGGCCGGTCTTCGTGCTCGACCCGATGCTCGCCACCGGCGGATCGCTGTTGCATTGCTGCGACCTGCTGATCAGCCGGGGCGCCGACGACGTCACCGTCCTGTCCGCGCTCGCCGCGCCCGAGGGGCTGCGCCGCCTCGAGCACAGCGGGTTGCCGCTGCGGCTGTTCACCGCCAGCGTCGATGAGCGACTCGACGCGTCGGCGTACATCGTGCCGGGCCTCGGCGATGCCGGCGACCGCCAGTTCGGCGCACGCTGAACCCGCCGATCCGCCGAGCCGCGTACCCACCATGGACAGCCAGCCGGCGCGGCGTGCTCGGAGGTGGGGCAGCCGGTCAACCGGTGGGATGCGATCCGGTGTCTCCGCTGAGGCGGGTTCCGTCGGGGATCGTCCGGCACCGTTCGGCCGAGACCGTCACATCGCCCGTGCAGACGACATCGGCGC
>JBBSHJ010000154.1:0-5458 GCA_038253135.1 Mycobacteriales bacterium
ACGACGCCGCGGCCGGCTACCAGGCCATGGATAGCCGACAGGCCATCAAGGTCCTGCTCCGTCCCTGACCACTCAATGCCTCAGCTGACGATGAATCGGGCCGCCGCCCGGCTCGCCCTATCCCCGGTCCGCACGCGCCGCTAGGCCGGGCTGACGACCGGACTGGTCGCGACCGTGGTGTTACTGACCGCGATCGCGCCGCTGGCCACCGACATGTACGTACCGGCGTTCCGCGCGTGGCCGATGCGCTGTCGGCCAGCGCCACCCAGGTGCAGCTGACCCTGACGACGTTCTTTGCCGGGATGGGCCTGGGCCAGCTGATCGGCGGACCCGTCTCCGACCATCGCGGCCGGCGCCGACTGCTCTTCTGGGCCACTGTACTGATGACTGTCGCCTCCATCGGCTGTGCCATCGCGCCGTCCATCACGGTCATGATGGCCGCCCGATTCGTCCAAGGGTTCAGCGGCGGCTGGGCGATGGTGATCGGCCGGGCCGTGATCGTCGACCTCGCCACCGGCGCCAAGCTCGTCCGCGTCCTCAACGCGATCGCCGCCGTCGGCGGTGTCGCTCCGGTCATCGGCCCGCTCCTTGGCGCCGTGATCTTGCAGCTGTCTCACTGGCGGGTCTCGTTCTGGGCCGTCGCCGCCCTGGGCGCGGTGATGAGCGCGTGCGTGTTGCTCGCGGTTCCCGAGTCGCTCCCGCCCGAGCGCCCGTCACAGCGGCGGGCTGCGGGCCTTCGCCCGCGCCGGCCGGCAGGTGCTCGGTCGGCGCCGCTACGTCGGCTATCTGGTCGTTGCCGGCTCGGCGATGGCCGCCCTGTTCGCCTACGTCGCCACGTCGGCGTTCGTGCTGGAGTCGATGAACGGGATCTCACCGGTCGCCTACTCGATCGATTTCGCCGCCAACGCCGGCGGGATGACGCTGGCGGCGTACGTCGCGTCGCGGCTGGCCGGCCGCGTCGCCACCCGCCGGGTCATCCTGGTCGGACAGATCGCCGCGTTGACGGCCGGGGTCGGAATGCTCATCGGCGCTGTCGCCTTCGGCACGCCACTAGCGCTGGCCCTCGCCTGCTTCTTCGTCATGATGTCCGCCCAAGGGCTCATCGGACCCAACGGCGGTGCGCTCGCGTCGGCCGAGGTCCCCGTTTACCCGGGCACCGGCTCGGCGATGCTCGGCTGCGCCCAGTGGGTCGCCGCAGGCGTCATCCCGCCCATCGCCGGCCTCGGCGGCGCCTCCACGGCCGTCCCGATGGCCGTCCTGATGATCACCGGCGCCGTGGCATCCATGATCGGACTGCTCGTCCTCGCCCGACCCCTGCTCTGATCCTCATCGGAGCGGGCGCTGTGCGCCGGCGGCCCGCCGCATCGCCGCGAGATACTCGCGCTCGACGACGTTGCCGGTCAAAGCGATCGCCCGCTCGTAGGCGGCGATCGACTCGTCGTACCGTCCCAGCCGCCGCAACAACTCGGCGCGGACGGTGTGGAAGGGCTGGTACGACGGCAGGTCGAGCTCCTCGACCAGCGCCAAGGCCGCCGCGGGACCGTCGGTCTCGGCGACGGCCATCGCCCGGTTGAGCGCGACGATAGGGGTCGGCTCGACCGTGATCAGCTGGTCGTAGAGCACCCGGATCTGGCCCCAGTCGGTGTCGGCGGCCGTCGGCGCGCTGCAATGCACGGCGTTGATGGCCGCCTGGATCTGGTAGGAGCCCGGCTCGTTGCGGGCCAGACAGCCGCGGACCAGCCCGAGTCCCTCGGCGATCGAATCCCGGTCCCAGCGGGTCCGGTCCTGCTCGGTGAGCGGCACCATGGCACCGGCCGCGTCGAGCCGAGCCGGGCGACGGGCGTCGGTGAGCAGCAGCAGGGCGAGCAGTCCGTCGACCTCGGGGGTGTCGGGTAGCAGCTCGCGGAGCAGCCGGGCGAGGCGGATCGCCTCCGCGCACAGCTCGCTCCGGACCAGCTCGGCCTGCTCGTCGCCGCTGTAGCCCGCGGTGAAGATCAGGTAGACGACCGCGGCGACCGCGGCCAGCCGGGTCGGCAGATCCTCGGCGGCCGGCACCCGGTAGGGAATCCGCGCGTCGCGGATCTTGCGCTTCGCCCGCACGATGCGCTGGGCCAGCGTCGCCTCCGGGAGCAGGAAGGCTGCCGCGATCTGCGGCGTCGTCAACCCGCCGAGCAGCCGGAGGGTCAGTGCGATCTGCGCTTCGGTCGCCAGGGCCGGGTGGCAGCAGGTGAAGATCATCCGCAGCTGGTCGTCGGCCACCGCCGCCGCGGGCCGAGCACCACCGCCGGCGTAGATGAGCGCGGCGTGCGCGTGCCGTTCATCGCGGCGCGCCTCCCGGCGCAGCCGATCGATGGCCCGCCGTCGTGCGGTCGTCACGATCCAGCCTCCGGGATTCGGCGGTACGCCGTCGGCCCGCCATTTCTCGACCGCGACAGCGAAGGCGTCCTGGACCGCCTCCTCGGCGAGCGAGATGTCGCCGAAGAGACGGGCAAGGGTCGACACGACGTGGCCGTACTCCGCCCGGAACACCGCGTCGACCTGGGTCGTGACGTCAGACATCGCTCGGGCGGATCAGTCCTCGGGCAGGTCCTCGAACGGCCGGACCTCCACCGGTCCGCCGCAAGCAGCGGAGCCCTTGGCCGCCAGCGCGAGCGCGGCGTCGAGGTCGTCAGCCTTGATGACCCAGAATCCGCCGAGCTGCTCCTTCGTCTCGGCGAAGGGGCCGTCCTTGGTGATCGTCTCGCCGTTGTTGACGCTGACGACGGTCGCGTGGCTCGACGGGTGCAGGCCGCCGGCGAAGATCCAGTTGCCGTTCTTCTGCAGCTCGGCGTTGAACTCGTCGACGGTTCGGTAGACCCCGTCCATCTCTTCGGACGGCCTGGCCGGCTCGCCCTCGGTGATGTGGACGGACAGCAGATACTGCTTCATGGTGGGCTCCTTTGGGTGTCGGCCGGCGCTGTTCCGGCCTCTCACTCTGCCCACGAACGCACCCCGTGCCAATCGACAAGGCGGGAGAGATTCGTCCAACCGGCGACGAAGGCCGGAACGCAACACGACCATCGGCACCCACCGGCACCTCAGCCGGACAAGGAACCGGCGCCAAGCAAATACGTCCGGCGACGAAGGCCGGAACGCAACACGACCATCGGCACCCACCGGCACCTCAGCCGGACAAGGAACCGGCGCCAAGCAAATGCGGGGGCGGCCGCCCCCGACCCGGCCGCCCCGTCCCCTTACTAAGACGCTTAAGTTGCGCGAAGGGTTGCGTTCGCGGTGGCAGGATCCGGTCAATCCCGCCGCGTAACTCAGCTCTGCCTCGGGTACGATGCCAAGGCTGCCGCACCGTCCGCCCGGCCGGAACCGACCGAAATCGAGGGCGCGCCGTCGAAAGGTGCTACCGCGGCGGCCAGCCGCGAGGCCGCCCGCCACGCGCGATACGGTTCCCGGCCATGCGGATCCGGCGGGAGGAACCAGGCGATGAGGCGTCGGTTCGCGATGTCATCATCAGGGCGTTCGGTCCGGACGAGGCGGTCGTCGCGGACCTGGTCGATACGTTGCGGGTCTCCCCGGCGGGCGCGGCCGGCCGGTCCTGGATGGCCGAGATAGACGGCGAGCCGGTCGGCCACGTCATGCTGACCCGCGGCTGGCTGGATGCGCCCCGAAGGCTGATCGAGGTGCCGGTGCTCTCGCCGCTGGGCGTCGTACCGGAGCATCAGCGCGGCGGCGTCGGTACGGCGCTCGTCCGCCACGCGGTCGCTGCGGCCGAGCGGTGCGGCGATCCGCTGGTCTTCCTCGAGGGCTCGCCCGACTACTACTCCCGGCTCGGCTTCGAGGCCGGTGGCCCACGCGGTTTCCGCAAGCCGTCGCTGCGGATCCCGGATGCGGCATTTCAGGTGACGGTGCTGGCGTCGTACGAGGCCTGGATGACCGGGACGCTCGTCTACGCCGAGCCGTTCTGGGCCCTCGACTGCGTCGGCCTGCGTGAGCACGCGTAGCGAGCTCGCGGCGGAGGCCGGCCGGCTCGACGCCGACGACCCGCTGGCGGCGTACCGGGATCGCTACGACCTCCCGGCCGGCATGACCTACCTCGACGGTAACTCGCTCGGCGCCCCGGCGCGCGGGATCGCCGGCGCGGTGCAGCACGCGATCACGCGGGAGTGGGGCGAACGGCTGATCCGCAGCTGGTCGGAGACCTGGTGGACCGCACCGATCCGCGTCGGTGAGCGGATCGCTCCGCTGGTCGGGGCGGCGCCGGGGCAGGTCGTGGTGGCCGACTCGACCAGTGTCGACGTCTTCAAGCTCCTCGTGGGTGCGGCGCGGCTGCGGCCGGAGCGGCGGACGGTCGTCGTGGACGCGGCGACGTTCCCGACGGACGGCTACGTCGCCACCGCGGCGGCCGAGCTGCTCGGCCTGCGCGTCCGCCCGGCCGACCCCGACCGGCCGGCGGAGCTGGTGGACGCCGACACCGCCGTCGTGCTGCTCAACCACGTCGACTACCGCACCGGACGACTCGCCGACCTGCCGGCGCTGACCGGTCGGATCCACGCCGCGGGGGCGATGGCGCTGTGGGATCTCTCGCACAGCGTGGGCGTCGTCCCGATCGCGCTCGACGCCGCCGGTGCCGATCTCGCCGTCGGATGCACCTACAAATTCCTGTCTGGCGGCCCGGGCGCGCCGGCGTTCAGCTACGTGCGGCGGGATCTGCAGGACGGGTTCCGCTCACCGCTGACCGGGTGGTGCGGCCACCGCGATCCCTTCGCCATGGAGCCCGACTATGCACCGGCCGCCGGCATCGGCCGGCTCCGCGCCGGCACTCCCGACGTCCTGTCCCTCGTGGCGCTGGAGTCCGCGCTGACCGTGTGGGAGTCGGTCACGATCGAGGAGGTACGCCGCAAGAGCGGGTCGCTGACCGACTACTTCCTGCGCTGCGTCGACGCCCTACTGCCCCGGGATGCGGTGAGCGTGATCACCCCACGGCACTCGGCACGTCGTGGCGGTCAGATCTCCCTGCGCTGCAGCAATGCCGAGGAGATCATGAGCCGGCTCATTGGCGCCGGTGTGATCGGTGATTTCCGGCCGCCCGACCTTCTCCGGTTCGGCTTCGCCCCGCTCTACACCGGGCACGCCGACGCGCTGGCCGCCGTCGACGGGCTGGCGTCGGTGCTGTAGCCCGCTTGGCGGCGAGCCGCACGCGGTACGCCGGGTGCCGCTCCGCCGCGCGAAGACCTGCGTGGCGATGGTCAGGTCGAACGCGTTGACCGGCTCGAGCGGCACCACCACGACGCGCTGCCGGTTGGCCGGATCCATGTGCACGTCGGCGATCATTGCACTCGCGCGGGGGCCGGACGGGCCGCCAGGATGGACGTCATGCGAATCGAGATCGTCGTCTTCGACGGGTTTGACGAAATGGACGCGTTCGGGCCGTTCGAGGTCTTCGACTCCGCCGCCCGGGCCGGCG
>JBBSHJ010000155.1:0-5352 GCA_038253135.1 Mycobacteriales bacterium
CGTCGTCGTACACCGCTATCCCGGCGCCCGAAATGACGAAGGGAACCCGCATCAAGACCTCCGGCATCCCGGCGCCCTTGCGCTGCAAGCCGTATTCGCCGGTGTAATCGCCGTGGTCGCTGGTGACGATCACGACCGTGTCATCGAGAATTCCGCGCTCACGATAGGACGCGATCAACCGCGCGATCTGGTCGTCGATGAGACGCAGCATGCCGCAGTAATTGGCGCGATAGCGGCGCCACTGCTTATCCAGCCCTGGTCGTTTGGATTCCTGCAAGTCGGCTAGCCACGCGTATGCACCGCCCTTCGCGAGTGCATCGACGCGTCCCGTCAGTGGTGCGGGGATAGATTCCTCCGGAAACATCGAAAAATATGGCTCGGGCACCTGATAAGGATTGTGTGGCTCGGGAAATGACGCCCAGAGAAACGACGGCCGATCGATGGCCCGGACGGTCTCAACGGCAGCCGATACGATGCGGTGCGGGAATTGGCTGCGCAAAGGGTACGGCGTCGCCACCGGGCTGACGCCGTGGTCGAGCTCGGCCAGCCACCGAGCGAATCCGTCGTCCTCGGCGTCGCCGGCCGGGCCGTGGTCGTGCCAGTACGAGCCGGCGTAGGAATCGAAGTCGTCCGGCCCTCGATACATGTGCGGCTTGCCGGCGAAATGCACGGCGTACCCCTGCCCGCGCAGAACGTCCAGCAGGTCATCGCCGCGGACAACGGCATTCTCCGCGCTGTTCTGGCGCACCCGGTGCGCCTTCGGCCACCGCCCTGTCAGCAACGAGGTCCGCGCAGGGACACAGGCCGGAGCCGTGGTGTAAGCCTGCCGCAGCCGCCGGCCGGCGGCGCCGAGTGCGTCGACGGCCGGCATGGTGTCCAGCAGGAATCCGTCGCCGAGGGTAAATCCGGCGCGGTGCTGGTCGGTGGTGATCAGCAGGATGTGTGGTCGGCCCATTGGGCCGACCGTATCGGCCCACCGCATAGAGTTCAGCCGTGGAGTTGTGGGACGGCGCGGCCGGCGCGCCGCAGGACTGGGGCCGTTGCGTCATCACGATCGGCGGCTTCGACGGCGTGCATGTGGGGCATCAGCGGGTGATCGGCGCCGCCGTGGAGCGGGCCCGGGGCCGTGGCGTGCCTGCCGCCGTGATGACGTTCGAGCCGCATCCCAGCGAGATCGTGCGGCCCGGGAGCCACCCCGCCAAGCTGACCGGGACCGCGCGCAAGGCGGAGCTGATCGAGGAGCTGGGTGCCGACGTCCTGGTGGTGCAGCCGTTCACCCTCGCCTTCAGCCGGATGGAACCCGCGGAGTTCGGGCACGAGCTGCTGGTGGACCGGCTGCACACCGAGCTGGTCCTGGTGGGCGAGAACTTCCGGTTCGGGCACAAGGCCGCCGGCACGGTCGAGACCCTCACCGAGCTCGGCCGGCGCTTCGGTTTCGCGGTCGAGCCGCTGGCGCTCGCGAGCACCGGCGACACGACGTACTCCTCGACCTTCATCCGGTCCCGGGTCGCCGCCGGGGATGTCGAGACCGCTGCCGCCGCGCTGGGGCGCGAGCACCGCATCGAAGGGATCGTGATCCGCGGCGACGGCCGCGGGGGTCCGCTGCTCGGATTCCGTACCGCGAATCTCACCTCCGAGCTCTACACCGCCACACCCGCGGACGGTGTGTACGCCGGCCACGCGGTCATCGCGCCGCGCACCAAGCGGGAGCGCCGATTCGTCGCCGCGATCTCGATCGGCACCAACCCGACCTTCGTCGGGGCCAACCGCAGCGTCGAGGCGCACCTGCTCGACTTCGACGAGGACATCTACGGCGAGTCGATCGGCTTCGAGTTCGCCACGCGCCTGCGGGGAACAGAGCGGTTCGACTCGATCGAGGCGCTGATCGAGCAGATGCGCGTTGACGT
This sequence comes from Mycobacteriales bacterium, assembly GCA_038253135.1. Taxonomy (GTDB): domain Bacteria; phylum Actinomycetota; class Actinomycetes; order Mycobacteriales; family QHCD01; genus JBBSHJ01. The sequence goes on from JBBSHJ010000155.1 coordinate 1,908, forward strand.
GCGCCGCGTACGCGACCTGCTGGCCTGAGCGAGTTACTGGGTTGAGGACCTGATCGGCTACACTGGCCGGGTCGGCGTCCCGAGTGCGCCGATATGTGCATGCTTGATCCGCGTGATGACGACCGCGGGCCACATCGAGAAACCTGAGGAGTCCCGTGCCGCTCGCCACCGAGACGAAGCAAGAGATCATGACTGAGCACGCCACCGGTGAGCGGGACACGGGTTCGCCCGAAGTCCAGGTTGCGCTGCTCTCGCGTCGGATTGCCGACCTGACCGAGCACCTCAAGGTGCACAAGCACGATCACCACAGCCGCCGCGGCCTGATGCTGCTGGTCGGCCGCCGCCGTCGTCTGCTGAAGTACCTGCAGGCGACGGACATCAACCGCTATCGCGCGCTGATCGAGAAGCTCGGTCTGCGTCGGTAGTTCAACATCCCGGCCGGCGATTAATCCACGGCTCGACCGGTCCTCGGTAGTGGCTTTCGGGCACCGCACACGATGCCCGCGGGCTTCGATCGAAGACCGGCCCCGTTGAGTGTCGAGCGGCAGGGATCCCAACTGAAGGGAGCCCGACCGAAGTGTCGGATCAAATCCAGGAAAGCAACATTCACGAGAGCACCGCAACGATCGACAACGGACCCTTTGGCACCCGGACGGTGCGGTTCGAGACCGGTCGCGTGGCCAAGCAGGCGAACGGCTCGGCCGTGGCCTACCTCGACGAGGAGACCATGGTGCTCTCGGCGACGACGGCGTCCAAGTCGCCCCGCGAGCAGGTCGACTTCTTCCCGCTGACCGTCGACGTCGAGGAGCGGGCGTACGCCGCCGGCAAGATTCCCGGCGCCGTCTTCCGCCGCGAGGGCCGCCCGAGCCTCGAGGGCATCCTCACCTGCCGGCTGATCGACCGCCCGCTGCGGCCGAGCTTCGCCAAGGGGTTCCGCAACGACGTCAACGTTGTCATCACGGTCCTGTCGCTGGCGCCGGGCGAGGAGTACGACGTCCTCGCGATCAACGCGGCCGGCCTCTCCACGCTGCTGGCCGGGCTGCCGTTCTCCGGGCCGGTCGCCGGCACCCGCGTCGCCCTCATCCGTGACATGGCAGGAGACGACCGCTGGGTCGCGTTCCCGACGCAGGAGCAGTTGCAGCTCGCCGTCTTCAACATGGTCGTCGCCGGGCGTGTCCTCGACGACGGTGACGTCGCGATCATGATGGTCGAGGCCGAATCCACCGAGTCGACCGTCGAGCTGGTCGCCGGTGGCGCCACCGCGCCGACCGAGGAGGTCGTGGCGCAGGGCCTCGAGGCGGCCAAGCCGTTCCTGAAGGTGCTGTGCGCAGCCCAGGCCGCGCTGGCCGCAGCGGCGGCCAAGCCGACCGGGGACTTCCCGCTCCTGATCGACTACGAGGACGACGTCTACGCCGCTGTCGAGGCGGCCGTCGGCACCGAGCTGGCCGCCGCCCTGCAGATCGGACCGAAGGGCGAGCGCGAGGCCAATCAGGATCGCGTGAAGGCACTGGCCATCGAGCGGGTCGGCGAGCAGTTCGCGGACCGCAAGAGCGAGGTCGCCAGCGCGTACCGCGCGCTGTCCAAGAAGTTGGTCCGCCAGCGGATCCTGCGCGACAGGGTGCGCATCGACGGCCGCGGCGTGGCCGACATCCGCCAGCTGGCCGCCGAGGTCGAGTTCCTCCCGCGGGCCCACGGCTCGGCGCTCTTCGAGCGCGGCGAGACGCAGATCCTCGGCGTCACGACGCTGAACATGCTGCAGATGGAGCAGAAGTTCGGCATCACCCTGCGGGAGAACACCACCAAGCGCTACATCCACCACTACAACATGCCGCCGTACTCCACCGGCGAGACCGGCCGCCTCGGCTCGCCGAAACGCCGCGAGATCGGGCACGGTGCGCTGGCCGAGCGGGCGCTGCTCCCGGTGCTGCCGAGCCGCGCGGACTTCCCCTACGCGATCCGCCAGGTCTCCGAGGCGCTGGGCTCGAACGGCTCGACCTCGATGGGCTCGGTCTGCGCGTCCACCATGTCGTTGTGGAACGCCGGAGTGCCGCTGAAGGCTCCCGTGGCGGGCATCGCCATGGGGCTGGTCTCCGACACCGTGGACGGCAAGACGGAGTACGTCGCCCTGACCGACATCCTGGGCGCTGAGGACGCGTTCGGTGACATGGACTTCAAGGTCGCCGGCACGAAGGAATTCGTCACCGCGCTCCAGCTGGACACCAAGCTCGACGGCATCCCGTCCGAGATCCTCGCCGGCGCGCTGACGCAGGCCCGCGACGCGCGGCTGCATATCCTCGACGTGATGCTCGAGGCGATCGACGAGCCCGACGAGATGTCCGAATTCGCGCCGCGGATCACGACGCTGAAGATCCCTGTGGACAAGATCGGCGAGCTGATCGGTCCCAAGGGCAAGACCATCAACGGCATCCAGGACGACACCGGCGCGCAGATCACAATCGAGGACGACGGCACGATCTACGTCGGCGCCGACAACGGCGTCGCGGCGCAGGCGGCCGTGGACCAGGTCAACGCCATCGCCAACCCGCACATGCCGCAGATCGGCGAGCGTTTCCTCGGCACGGTCGTCAAGACGACCGCGTTCGGCGCCTTCGTCTCACTGCTTCCCGGCCGCGACGGGCTGGTGCACATCAGCAAGCTCGGCGAGAAGGGTAAGCGGGTCGGCAAGGTCGAAGATGTCGTCAATGTGGGCGACAAGCTGCAGGTCGAGATCACCGAGATCGACCAGCGCGGCAAGATCAGCCTGACGCCGGTGCACGATGACGCTCCGCAGAAGGAGTCGGTCGCGGCCTCGGCGTCGGCCGAATAACCGGATGGCCGAGCTGCGCACGCAGCGGCCAGGACGATCCCGCACCCTCGCCCGAGGTCGGGACGGTGGCGTCACCACGCGCACCGTCCTGCCCGGCGGGTTGCGGGTCATCACGGAGTCGATGCCCGGGTCACGCGCCGCGTCCTTCGGCGTCTGGGTCGGCGTCGGATCGCGGGACGAGAAGCCGTCGCTGGCCGGTACGTCGCATTTCCTCGAGCACTTGCTGTTCAAGGGGACCCGACGGCGTACCGCCCTCGAGATCTCGGCGTCGGTGGAATCCGTCGGCGGCGACCTCAACGCCTTCACGGCCAAGGAATACACCTGCTTCTACGCTCACGTGCTCGACGACGATCTGCCGCTCGCGGTCGATGTGGTTTGCGATGTCGTCGCCGACGCGTTGATTGCGGTCGATGACGTCGAGGCCGAGCGTGGCGTCATCCTCGAGGAAATCGCGATGCGCGAGGACGATCCGGCCGATTTGGCGCACGACGTCTTCACCGAATCGCTTTTCGGCGACACTCCGGTCGGTCGACCGATCATTGGTACGACGGCCCACATCGAGACGCTGCGTCGCGACCAGATCGCGGGATACTACCGGCGCCGCTACCAGCTTCCCGA
>JBBSHJ010000156.1:0-5151 GCA_038253135.1 Mycobacteriales bacterium
CCGGGTCGCCGCCGGCGATCACACCCTCGCCGGGATGATGCTGGAGAGCTTCCTCGTCGCGGGCCGTCAGGATCTCGATCCGGCCGACCCGGGCCGGCTCACCTACGGGCAGAGCATCACCGACGCCTGCCTGGCCTGGGACGAGACGGCCGACCTGCTCGGCGAGCTGGCCACCGCCGCGACGAGACGCCGCGCGCACGGTGCACCGACCGAGAACTGATCAGCCCGATGACCCCGGAGTGCTGTCGACCATGAGCGGAACGAGCGAGTACGACCCCAAGGAGCCTGAGGCTCTGTCCGAGCCAGCCCTCGGCGCGGCCGTCGGGGCGGCGGTCAAGGCGTTCGGCGCGGCGGGCAACCTCGACGAGCTGGCGGCCGTGCGATCGGCCCACGTCGGTGATCGTGCGCCCGTGCGGTTGGCCCGGCGGGAGATCGGATCGCTTCCCCCGCAGGCGAAATCGGCCGCCGGCAGGCGGGTCAACGAGGCGCTCGCGGCGGTGCAGGCGGCGTACGACGCCCGGCTCGCCGAGCTGACGGCCGAGCGTGATTCGCGGGTGCTCGACCAGGAGCGGGTCGATGTCACGGTGCCGGTACGCCGTACCCCGCAGGGGGCCCGGCACCCGATTTCCGCGCTGATCGAGCGGCTCGAGGACGTCTTCGTGGCGATGGGCTACGAGGTCGCCGAGGGGCCCGAGGTCGAGGTGTCCTGGTACAACTTCGACGCCCTGAACTTCCCACCCGATCACCCGGCCCGCGACGCCATGGACACCTTCTATCTGCGCACGCCGGGCGGCGAGGGCGTCGATCCCGGAGTCATCCTGCGCACTCACACCTCGCCGGTGCAGGCCAGGGTCATGCTTGAGCGCAAGCCGCCGATCTACGTCGTGTGCCCGGGCCGGGTCTACCGGACCGACGAGATGGACGCCACGCACGTGCCGGTCTTCCACCAGATCGAGGGCCTCGCCGTGGACGAGGGCATCACGATGGCGCACCTGCGCGGCACTCTCGACCACCTGGCCCAGGTGATGTTCGGCGACGACCTGGCCACGCGCTGGCGGCCGCACTACTTCCCCTTCACTGAGCCGTCGGCCGAATTCGACGTGCAGTGCTTCCTCTGCCGCGGCGCTTCCGTGGGGAATCCCGATGCGCCCTGCCGCGCGTGTGGTTCCGAGGGCTGGATCGAGTGGTGCGGCTGCGGCGTGGTCAACCCGCGCGTCCTCGTCGCCTGCGGCGTCGACCCCGACATCTACACCGGCTTCGCCTTCGGGGTCGGCATCGAGCGCACCCTGCAGTTCCGCCACGGCCTGCAGGCCCCCCGCGAACTGCTCGACGGCGACGTGCGCGTCAGCCTGCCCTTCGGCACCGGCGTCTGATCCCCCCGGCCACGGCTCGACCGAGACTACGAGGAGAACTGCGATGCGTGTCCCGCTGTTGTGGCTGCGCGACTACGTCGACCTGCCCGAATCGGTACCGGTACGCGATCTCGGTGCGGCGTTGACTCGCGCCGGCTTCGAGATCGAGGGCATCGACGAGGTCGGAGCCGAGCTGGCCGGGCCGATCGTGGTCGGCCGGGTCGCGCGGATCGAGAAGCTGACCGGCTTCAACAAGCCGATCCGCTACTGCCAGGTCGACGTCGGTGAGGCGTCGCCGCGCGGGATCGTCTGCGGCGCGACGAATTTCGCGGTCGGGGACCGGGTCGTGGTCTCGCTGCCGGGTGCCGTGCTGCCCGGCGGGTTCGCGATCACCGCACGAGCGACCTACGGCCACACCAGCGACGGCATGATCTGCTCGGCCCGCGAGCTCGGCCTGGGCGAGGACCACTCCGGGATCCTCGTGCTCGGACCCGACATCGCCGCCGAGCCCGGCACCGACGCGCTGACCCTGCTGCCGTTGCGCGAGACGGTGCTCGACGTCGGGGTCACTCCCGATCGCGGCTATGCCGAGTCGATCCGGGGGATCGCCCGCGAGGTGTCGCTCGCGTTCGAGGTGCCCTTCCGCGACCCGGCTGCGGTAGCCGCGCAGCGGGCGGGCACGCCGGTCGGTGACGGCTGGCCGGCCCGCATCGAGGATGCCTGGGGTTGCGACCGGTTCGCGCTGCAGACCATGACGGACCTCGATCCCGACGCCCGCTCGCCGCTCTGGCTGCAGGCGCGGCTCGCCCGGTGCGGGATCCGCGCCATCTCGCTGGCCGTGGACGTCACCAACTACGTGATGCTCGAGCTGGGGCAGCCGCTGCACGCGTACGACGCGCATCGCCTGGCCGGCACCGTCGTCGTACGCCGGGCCCGTCCCGGCGAGCTCGTCCGCACTCTCGACGGCGTCGAGCGCACGGCGCTGGCCGAGGATGTGCTCATCACGGACGACTCCGGCCCGATCGGGCTCGCCGGAGTCATGGGCGGCGCGAGCACCGAGATCTCCGCCGCCAGCCGGGACATCGTGCTGGAGGCGGCGCACTTCAACGCGGCCGCGATCGGGCGCACCCTGCGCCGGCACAAGGCGCCGAGCGAGGCGAGCAAGCGCTTCGAGCGCTCCGTCGATCCCGCGGTCGCGGGGCCAGCGCTGGACCGGGCGGCGAGCCTGCTCGCCGAGCTCGGCGGGACCAAGACCGGGGGACGCACCGTCGTCACGGCCGAGGCCGAAACCGCGACCGTCGCCATGGACGCCGGCCTGCCCTCCCGGGTGGCCGGTGTCGATCTGCCGGTCGAGACGGTACGGCGCCGGCTCACCGGCATCGGCTGCACGGTCGACGGCGGTTCCGGCGCGCCTGCGGTGACGCTGACGGTGTCGCCGCCGACCTGGCGCCCCGACCTGCGCGATCCCTTCGATCTGGTCGAGGAGATCGTCCGCCTCGAGGGCATCGAGTCGATCCCGCCACGGCTCCCGAGAGTTCCGGCCGGGCGTGGCCTCACCGCGCAGCAGCGCGAGCGCCGCTCGATCGGCCGTGGGCTCGCCGACGCGGGGTACGTCGAGGTGCGCCCGTTCCCGTTCATGTCGGCCGAGGCGCTCGACGCGCTCGGCCTGGGCGCCGACGACCCGCGCCGGCGCGCGCTCGCAATCGTCAACCCGGTCGACAACACCGAGCCGCTACTGCGCACGACGCTGCTGCCCGGCCTGCTGGCCGCGTTGCGGCGCAACGTGAGCCGCGGCCTGCCGGACGTCGGCCTGTTCGAGCAGGGCCCGGTCTTCCGCCCCCGGGAGTCGACGCCTCCGGCACCGAGCCCCGGTGTCGACGCCGCTCCTCCCGCCGAGGTGATCGCCGCCTTCGACGCCGCACTGCCGCAGCAGCCGCAGCGCGTTGCCATCGTCGTGACCGGACGCCGTGAGCTGCCCGGGCCCGATCGCCCTGCCCGCGCGGCCGACTGGACCGACGCCGTCGCGGTCGCTCGCCAGATCGCCGCGATCGCGCGGGTCCCCATCACGGTGGCGGCCGATGAGCACGCGCCGTGGCATCCCGGCCGGTGCGCCGTCGTACGCGCGGGCGACCGGGTCGTCGGGCACGCCGGTGAGCTGCACCCGGCCGTGATCGCCGCGATGGAGCTGCCGGCCCGCACCTGTGCCGCCGAGATCGATCTCGACGCGCTGGGCATCGAGACGGCACCGGTGGCCGGCGCCACGGTGTCGGCCTACCCGCCGGCGCACGTCGACGTCGCCCTCATCGTCGCCGACGACGTACCGCAGTCGGCCGTGCAGGCGGCCCTGCGCGACGGTGCGGGCGACCTCGCCGAGAGCGTCGAGCTCTTCGACGTTTATCGGGGGGGACGCATCGGCGAGGGGCGGAAATCGCTCGCCTACAGCCTGCGCTTTCGCGCCGACGACCGGACCCTCACCGCGGAAGAGGCCAACAATGCCCGCGACGCCGCGGTGCGCGCGGCCGAGAGCGCGGTCGGAGCGCGGCTGCGGGCCTGACCGCGGGACGGCTTCCGCCAGCAGATGGCCGTCAGCGGCCGGTAAGCGGAGCGGGCGGTGCCCCTCGCGGCGCAGTTCTGTCTCGAGGTCGAGAGAGTAGGTGCCGTAGAAGTTGATGTTGTCGTGCTGCGCCGGCGTCAGGTGCGCCGCGTCTTCGTCGGCGACTGGGTAGCCGTTGGCCCGCAGCGCGTCGAGCGCATCGCCGAGGTAGGTCGTGGTCCACAGGACGGCGGCGTTGGTGACCAGGGTCAGGCACAGGGCCTGGTCGACCTGGTCGTCGAGGTGCCGACGCCCGACGTGGCCTTGCTGAGCGAAGAACAGGTCGCGACGCAGGGCGTGCAGGCTCTCGCCCTGGATCAGCGGTGGTGTGCCCAAACTTCATCGAGCCGACGAGGCGGAGCAGATCGTTCCAGTGATCGGCGATCAGCTGGGTCTGGATCGGTTGGGTGAGCAGCGAACCGGCGTGCACGTACCGGAGCGCCACGAGGATCCGGCTTCGAGGCGGTAGAGCTGCAGGCGGCCGATGTCGCGGATGCGCGGTGAGACCTGCGGGCCCGCCGGTACCGCCACGCCCTCCTCGATGCCAGCTACCTGCACCTCGGATTCCACGCCTGCTACCGACCCAGCCAGCTATCCGAGCACCTCTTGGCCAAGGCCGAGCACACCGACCGGCTGGGCGCCGGAACGGCAATCACCAGCATGCTCGATGACGACATCTACCAACAGCAACTCGCCACCGCCACCGCTACCGCCGCCATCCTCGCCGCCGCCAGCATCACTGCGACCCGCGCGGCCGAAGCGCCCAGCCGACAACATCTCCACCGCGTCATCAGCATCATCCAGCGCCACACCGCCGTCGCGCGTGACCAACTCCCCGCACTCACACACTGGTTCGTCCAGCTCGTATAGCACGAACGCCCGTCCCACTCACGCAGCCTCCCGGATGCCCGCCGCCCGAAATGGGATCCCCTAACGGCCACGGGATCCTTGGGTGGCCGGAGCCCGCGCCGATCCGAGGTCGGGTATTCAGCGCCTGGTCTCGTACCTGGTCAGGAGCACACCGTCGGGAAACGTCCGGCTCTCCACCAGATTCAGGTTCACCCAGTTGTCCAGGGCCGTGAAGAACGGCGTGCCGCCGCCCACCAGGACCGGGTGGGTGACGATCGCGTACTCGTCGATCAGCCCGGCCCGCATGGCCGCTGCGGCGAGGGTGGCGCCGCCGACGTCCATGGGACCGCCATCCTC
>JBBSHJ010000157.1:0-4881 GCA_038253135.1 Mycobacteriales bacterium
CCCACCGTGTTGACGGCTGCCTACGAACGGCACGTCGACGAGGTACGACGCACCGTCGGCGCCGACCGGCTGCTGGAATGGCACGCCACCGACGGGTGGGAGCCGATCTGCCACGCTCTCGACCTGCCCGTCCCGGCCGACCCGTTCCCCTGGGACAACCGGCGCCAGGACTGGTAAGGCGACGCTCCGCGCCGTCTTGAGAATGACCACGCACGAATCGACTCCCGAGGTGACGTCCGTGCCTCGTGTGGCACCGACGCTAGTCCGGGGCGAAGGCGAAACTCGCTTGCCCGGAATTCCCGCCTGGCTAGGGTTCGTCAGCGTGACTCCCGAGCAGCAAGCGGCCGTGGAGCTCGTACGCCGCGAATTCGGCGAGTCGGTATTGACGCGATTTCCCGAGGCGTGGGGACCGCGAGTCGTCCTCGAGGTCACCGTCGGCGACAGGACGATCTTCGTCAAGGTCGCCGGCGACACCGACGTCTTCGCCGAGGCGTCCGCGTTGCGGCTGGCCCGGACGGCCGGCGTACCCGTCCCCGGGGTGTTGTCATCGGGCACCGACCCGAAGGTGCCGGGCGGGCGCTGGATCGCGCTCGGCCAGGCTCCGGGCATCCAGTGGCCGATAGACGACCCGCGCACGACGGGGCGCACCGCGCGGGACATCGCGGTCTGCCTCGCGCGGCTGCATCGCCTTCTGCTCCCCGGTTTCGGCCCCCTCTCGATGGACGGCGTTGGCACCTGCGGATCCTGGCGTGACTGGCTGGGGGAATCCGTCGACGCCGACCTGCACGCACTTGTCCGCTCAGGGCATGCCTCGAGGAAGTTCCGTGCGAAGACGATGTCCGTCGTGGGTCAGGCAGCACCCTCCATCGAACGTGGCTCCATGCTGCAGGGCGACCTCGGCGATCCGCACGTCTTCGTCAATCCTGAGGACGGCGCGTTGACCTGCATCATCGACTGGGGTGGTGCCATTATCGGCGATCCGATCTACGAGCTCGCCCGCTTTGTCGCCGGCGGTCCCGCCGACGATCCGCGGCCGAGGGCTCTGCTTCCCGACCTGATCGAGCATTATCTCGCCGACACCGGTATCGACCGAAGCCGGGTGGATCGAAGCTTGCCGCTCTACCAGGCGCTCCAAGCGATCTTCAACGCCGCATGGAGCCACCGCGAAGGTGTGTCGTGGATACCGGGCCTGCTCGGCAGGGCTGACGCGCTGCTCGATCGGCTCCGGTAACGCATCGAGATTCGGACGAATAGTGACGACGAGTCGCGGACGGTAGCGACCGGGAAGCTGACTTGCATGGGAGGGCACATGGCTTACTCCGGCGCCGGGCGGCTGCTGATCATCACCGGTGCCTCCGCCGCCGGCAAGACCACTGTCGGTTATGCGGTCGCCGCACAGCTCCCGCGCGCCGTGCACGTCGACGGCGACACCGTGCACCAATTCGTCGTTTCCGGCGCGGTCCCTATGGATCTGCCCCCGCCGCCTGGCGGGGAGGAGCAATTGCGGCTGCGATATTCGGGTGCCCTCGCCGTGGCGCAGGTTTATCTCCGTGCGGGCTTTGACGCGGTCATCACCGACAATATCTTCGAGGCCGATCTGATCGATATCCTGTCTTTGGCGCTGGCCGATGTCGCGACCGAGACGGCGTACCTCGTGATGCTGAACCCGTCGGTCGGCGTCATTCGAGAGCGGTACGCCGCCCGACCCGGCGGCGGTTACACCGACTCGATCACACCCGAAGGTATGGCCGACGCCGTAGCTCGCACTCCCAGGTTGGGTCTGTGGCTGAACAACGGCAGTCAAACGCCGACCGAGTCCGCGGCGGAGATCATCGGTCGTCTCGGCCAGGCGGCGGTGTCGAAGCACGACCTAATCGCGGCCGCGGGACCGGGCTGATGTCTCTCGTCGTGGTGCTCTCCTGGTGCCGTCGTGCTTCAGTCGTCGTCGAGTGGGTGCAGGTCGGTCGGGGTCAGCACCCAATGGAAACCGTATTTCGTCTCGGCGGGCTCGACATTCTCAGGTCCGAAATACTCGACGACCAACGTCGTGAGGCGATCCCGGAATTCGGCGACCCGCGCCGCCGATATGCGCGCTCCGTGCTCGCCGGCAGCTTGCACGAAGTCTCCACCGAACATTCCGGCGGCAGTGTCGGCGTACGCCTGCCGGAAGTCGTACACCGTCGCACCCGGAATGATCGTGCAGTCGGAGGTCTCCGCGGCGCGGGCGGCACGATAGGCCTCGCCCTCACGGGTCCGGGACCAGTGCGCATCCGACACCGTTACCCGTCCGACCCCCCGCTGGCGCTCGAGATACCAGAGCACGCGGGCGTCCGTCACTCCGAGTTCGTCCGTGAGGGTTTCGAGGTCCTTGGGTACGTCGAGGCTCGCGACTATCCGTCGCGGGAGGGCCGAATCGTCCCATCCGGGCGGCACACCATACGAAGACATGTCGCAGACAATACGTGCATTCATCGAGGTGGCCATCGGGGTGACCGAGGGCACGGCGGCGACGAGCTCAGGTCCGGCTAGGATTCGCATCTTGACGCCGCCGCAGCGGCAGCGGATCAGGGGTTGGCTGCGTGCTCGGCTGCGGGTGTCCCGCCCGGTGGGACGCCACTGTGGTGCGGTGAATTCGGGGTACGTCGTATGGGAGGGTGCAGGTCCAGTCGGAGTGGTGGGGCCGGGCCGCCGCTCGATCAGGTCAGGGTCGTGTTGTCGCGGAGGTGCAGAGTGTCGGACAGCAAGACGGGACACGTCATGTCGTTCTTCGCGACCCGGTCGGCGGTGTGCTGCCGTGGAAAGGGCGGGTCCGAGACTCGGCCGCGTCGCGGGTCCCGGTCAGAGCGACCCTAGGATTGCGGGTGCGCGACGGATTGCGGGTGCACGACGATAGCGATCGAGAGCGGGAGACACCGTGACGAATGTGCTCATCACCGGCGGTGCCGGGTTTCTCGGATCCCGGCTGGCCCGTCGACTGCTGGCCGCCGGCTCACTCGATGTCGCCGGCTCCGGCGCCGAGCCGATCGGGACTCTCACGCTCCTCGACCAGGTCACCCCGCCCGCGGACCTGATCGCAGATGAGCGAGTGACCACGATCGTCGGCGAGCTCGGCAGCTCGATCGCTCCCAGCGGCGACGGCGTACCCGCCCTGACCGCCGCCGATGCCGTCTTCCATCTCGCGGCGGCGGTCAGCGGCGAGTGCGAGACCGATTTCGATCTCGGCCTGCGTGCCAACCTCCAGGCGACGCAGTCCTTGCTTGCCGCTTGCCGATCGGCCGGCACCGATCCGGTGCTGGTCTTCTCGAGTTCGGTCGCCGTTTTCGGGAACTCGGCCGAACATCCCCTCCCGGAGACCGTGGACGACGAGACACTGCCGAACCCGCAGACCAGCTATGGCATTCAGAAATTCATCGGCGAGCAGCTCGTCGCCGACTACACCCGCAAGGGATTCCTGCGGGGCCGCAGCGTCAGGCTGATGACGGTGAGCGTCCGACCGGGTCGGCCTAACGCCGCCGCGTCGGGATTCCTGTCCGGCATCATCCGGGAGCCGCTGGCCGGACAGCCGGCCATCTGCCCGGTCGGCGAGGACACCCGCGTTGTCCTCGCCTCGCCCGAGCGCACCATCGAAGGACTGCTGTGTGCGGCGACGACGAGCGACGCGGCATGGGGCGGCCGTACGGCGGTCAATCTGCCGGCCCTTTCGGTGACCGTCGGAGAAATGGTCGCGGCACTCGAACGCGCCGCCGGCCCGGAGGCAACTGCCCTGATCGACTGGTCGCCGGACGCTGACATCGTCCGCATCGTGGAGACCTGGGCGCCCCGCGTCCGCGCCGATCGCGCGGCGCGGCTCGGTCTGAATCCCGATCCCGACTTTGATTCCATCATCGCCATGCATCGGTGCGAGAGCAGCCAGTCGACGTAGACCGACGCGGTTCTCGCCGGATCATTGATTAAGTTGCCGCTGTCACTCCTCATGAGTGACGAGCAACCGATCCTCGGGTCGCTCCGGACCGGCGATGAGATCGGCATTGACCAGCATTTCCAGCGTGTCCCAGATCAATTCATGTCCGATGACGACCACCGCGGTCTTTGCGTCCACGCCGAGCGATTCGGCCCACTCGTCCGCCTGCTCGGAAATCACGCCCGCGGTGGATTCGCCGACCGCCCGGCACCAGCGCCAGATCTCATCGTCGGCTCGCAGGACCGGAATCGCAGGTACGCCGTCCGCACCGGCAAGATTCCACGTATCGCCGCGAACGTCGACGACGGCAGCCGAGCGCCGGCGGCCCGCCAGCGCGGGCGGAGCGTCGACAGGATCTTGGGCCCGACCAGCGCAAAGGCCGTCCGGTAGCGATCGCCGTCCCGGTCGAGCAGCCCGAAGGCCTCCAGCAGCGCGAGCTGGCTGTCCGTCGCGACATTGCCCTGCTCGGCCAGCTCTCGCTGGGTCATCCCGTCGCGAGCGGCCGCCAGGATGCGGCCGTTGGTGTCCATCGCGACGATGCCGTGCGGCATACGCCGGGCCGCCGGGCAGAAGCAGTGCAGCCCCCATTGGGTGAGGTCATTCCGGCGCACCCGTCGTCATGCCCCGACACGGTAGTCAAACCGATGCACGCGCGGGGGAGCCGACGCTCGGACTCGAACCGAGAACCGCCCGATTACAAGTCCGCTCAGCCGGGTTCGCTGGCATTCGCCGAGGTACGTGAATCGCTTATGCCGTCGCGCTTTCCGGTCGTCGAGATTCGCTGACGTCCGGGTGCGTACGCCGCGGTTAGTGACATCTGTGTGACACATCTGCGACACGCCCGGCGACCCCCGCGCCGGCGGGCGTGCTGGCGTGGCGGGGCGGACCTGTCCCCGGCTCTCATTCGAGTGCGCTCTACG
>JBBSHJ010000158.1:0-4502 GCA_038253135.1 Mycobacteriales bacterium
GGGTGAGGTCATTCCGGCGCACCCGTCGTCATGCCCCGACACGGTAGTCAAACCGATGCACGCGCGGGGGAGCCGACGCTCGGACTCGAACCGAGAACCGCCCGATTACAAGTCGGGTGCGCTGCCAGTTGCGCCACGCCGGCGGAGGGCCGAGTCTATCCGGCGTCAGGTCAGCCTCGGCGGGAGTACCACCAGGTGAACTTATGAACGAGAGCCCGATCAGGGCCGCAACGGCGACCAGCGCTCCGGCGTAGGACGAGCCGGTCCGCAGCGCGACGAGCATCGCGGCGGCCAGCACGCAGACCACGAGCACCGACCGACGGCCAGCCCCGCCCGAGCGGCCGAGCACCTCTGTGCGCATACCCTCTCTAGCCGACATGAAAGACCTCCTCCACGGATCGCTGGAAATAGCGCGCGATCCGGATTGCGAGCGGCAGCGACGGGTCGTAGTGACCGGTCTCGATCGCGATGACCGTCTGGCGCGACACTCCGAGTGCGGTTCCGAGCGCGGCCTGCGAGAGCCCGGCTCCGGTGCGCAGCTCCCGCACATCGTTCTGCACGTAGTCAGGTTTGCTTGACACCATCGAGGATGTCAAGGTGACTGTACTTACCTGGCCCGCATTGGCAGGCACGAGCGACTGATCGACGGTGCCGTGGCCGAGCGGGCGTCCGCTGAGAGATACTTCGGTAACCGAGGGGGTCGCATCTCACTCGTACCCGTGATCCGACGGACCAGCGTTGCGTGCCCCTCTCTTTTCAAATGGCTGACAACGACGACCCGCCAACCGCAAGCCGAGGAGCGCCCATGACCGAGCCAGCCGCCGCAGCCCTCACGCCGCCGGACGCCACCGCGCTCGAACCGCCCAAGCCGGTCGCGCAGGTGCAGCCGGAAAGGGCCGGTGGCATGGTCCCGATCCCGGCGGCGGCACTGCCCGCGCTGGACGCCAAGGTCAGCGAGTACGTCGACTCGATCATGACGCTCGACGTCCACAGCCCGCAGTTCAGCGAGAAGGCCGACGACGTGCGGGCCCTGGGCAGCGAGGACATCAGGTCATCAGCCGAGACCTCGAACAAGCTGCTCAACTCTCCGGTGCACGCGATGCAGCAGCAGGACAGCGAGACCGGCAAGGTCGCGACCACCCTGCTCGACCTGCGGCGCACCATCGAGGACCTCGACCCCAAGCAGGCCACCGGCGTCAAAAAGCTGCTCGGCATGATCCCGTTCGGGGACAAGCTGCGCGACTACTTCCGCAAGTACGAGGACGCGCAGACCCATCTCAACAAGATCATGACGTCCCTGCTCGACGGCCAGGACGAGCTCCGCAAGGACAACGCCGCGCTCGAGCAGGAAAAGGTGCACCTCTGGGAGACGATGCAACGGATCGCCCAGTACTCCTACATCGCCCAGCACCTCGATGCCGCTCTGGAGAGCAAGATCGCCGAGCTGGAGGCGGCCGACCCGGAGAAGTCCAAGGCACTCAAGGAGGACGTGCTCTTCGCGGTCCGGCAGAAGCACCAGGACCTGCTCACCCAGCTCGCCGTGTCGATCCAGGGCTACCTGGCCATCGATCTCGTCCGCAAGAACAACCTCGAGCTGATCAAGGGCGTCGACCGGGCGACGACGACCACGATCTCCGCGCTGCGGACCGCGGTCATCGTGGCGCAGGCGCTGGCCAACCAGAAGCTCGTCCTCGACCAGATCACCGCACTCAACGCGACGACGTCCAACCTGATCGAGTCCACCTCCCAACTGCTGTCCACCCAGGGCGTGGCGATCCAGAAGCAGTCCGCCGACGCGACCATCGGCATCGAGTCGCTGCAGCGTGCCTTCGCCAACGTCTACAAGTCGATGGACGACATCGATACCTTCAAGCTGCAGGCGCTGGACTCGATGAAGGTCACCGTCAGCTCCCTCGAGACCGAGATCGGCAAGGCCCAGTCCTACCTGGCCCGGGCGCGGCGTACCGATGCGACGACAGATGACGCCGGCAACCTCACCATTGATGCGAATCCGGGTTCTTGACCGATATGCCCAATCCCCCCACCGTGGCCGCCAAGGCGACCTTCTGGCAGCGCCTCGGCGCGCTCTTCGGCATCGGCGATCGCGCGGCGCCGGAGCCGCCCCCGCCGGCGCCCAGCCAGGACGACGAGATCGTCGCGTCCCTGGAGCGACTGCAGCGGGCGATCGCCGGAAAGGCGCCGGACACGGTGATCGCGCGGGTCGACCGGGTGGCGACCACCGTGCGCGAGACGGTGCCCCGCCTGTCCAATCTCGGCCCCGGCAACCGGGCCGCGCACGACGTGCTGCGCACCGCGACGTCGTACCTGCCGGAAGCGGTGGCGGCCTACCTGCGGCT
Organism: Mycobacteriales bacterium; assembly: GCA_038253135.1. GTDB lineage: Bacteria > Actinomycetota > Actinomycetes > Mycobacteriales > QHCD01 > JBBSHJ01. The sequence goes on from JBBSHJ010000158.1 coordinate 2,358, forward strand.
GCCGCGGCGGTTCGCCGACCACCGCCCGGTCAGCAACGGCAAGACATCCCTGACCGTCCTGTGCGATCAGCTCGACCTGCTCGGTGCCAAGATGGACGACGTCTTCGACGCGGTCTGCCGCGAGGACGCCGACGCGCTCATCGCACACGGCCGATTCCTGCAGGAGAAGTTCAGCTCCGGCTCGCTGGCCCTCGACCCGGGGATGCGATAAGTGAGCGTCGGGGGCCGGTCGACGGCGGTTGAGGCGGTACGCCGCGCGGTCACGGCGCTGGTCGATATCGGGACCGCTGCCGGTGAGCCGGAAAGGACCGTCTCGGCGGAGGCGTCGGCCGTGAGCGCCGCCGCCGCACCCAGGGACGGTGCCGACGACTGGGCGACCGCCTTCCGTGCGCACAGCGCAGGATTCGCCGCAGCGGCCAAGGCCGGCGCCGGCTTCGGCTCGGCGGCGACTCCGACCCTGGCCAAGCTGGTCGGCGCCCGGTCTGAGCGCGCCGAGGCCTATGCCCGGGCCCTTGTCGACCTCGCCTCGGCGTCCTGCTCCCTGGGCTCGCCGTCGCTCGGCGCGGTGGCGACCGCGTCGGTGATCGCCGGAGCCCAGCTCGCCGCGCTGCCGACCCCGCCGCCGGGGGACGGCGTACCGCCGGCAGCAGGGTCCAACGGGGCCGGTACGCCGTCCGTGCCGCCCCTCGTGCCGCCGCTCGTGCCGGCGCCGGGACCGCCGGCGCGGACCGGCGTCGTACCCCCGACGACGGCACCGGCACCGGCCGCGCCACCGGAGCGGTCCCTCGACGAGCTCTACGCCGAGCTTGCCGGCCTGGTCGGGCTGGGCGATGTCAAGGACGAGCTGCACCGCCAGGCCGAGGTGCTGCGGATCGCGAGGCTGCGCACCGCCGCCAAGCTCAAGGACCCGGCGATCACGCGACACCTCGTCTTCGTCGGCAATCCCGGCACCGGCAAGACAACCGTCGCCCGGCTGGTCGCCCAGATCTATCGCGCGATCGGCGTGCTGCCCAAGGGTCAGCTGGTCGAGACCGACCGCTCGGCCCTGGTGGCGGGCTACGTCGGGCAGACCGCGCTCAAGACCGCGGAGATCGCCAGGAGCGCAGTCGGCGGCGTGCTCTTCATCGACGAGGCCTACGCGCTGGCCGGCGACGAGTTCGGCGGCGAGGCGATCGAGACGCTGGTCAAGGCGATGGAGGACAACCGGGACGAGCTGGTCGTGATCGTCGCCGGCTATCCGGACCCGATGCGGGACTTCATCGGCGCCAACCCGGGCCTGGCCAGCCGCTTCCGGTTGACGATGGCGTTCGAGGACTACACCGACGACGAGCTGGTCGGGATTTTCGACGGCATCGCCGAGAACAGCGACTTCACACCGGCGCCGGAGTGCGAGGCGCGGCTGCGTGCCATCCTGGCCGCGACGCCGCGGGAGAAGGGATTCGGCAACGGCCGCTTCGTGCGCAACCTGTTCGAGGGCGCCGTCGTGCGCCAGGCGTGGCGGCTCAAGGACGAGGCCGAGCCCAGCCTCGACGAGCTGAGGGAGCTGACGGCCGACGATCTCGGTGAGCCTCGGGAGATCGCCCCGCCGCCGGGCGTGGATCCCGAGGCCGCGGCGCCGATCGATGCCCGCACGCTCGCCCCGGCGCCAGGTACCCTCCCGCCCACGACCGGATCCGCCGACGGTCCGCTCCGAGAGGACATGCCGTGAGCCAGAGTCACTCGCCGCCGACCGTCTCGGTCCCTCCCGCGCCAGCCCGCGGCCCACGCACCGAACGGGGCGCCCAGGGTGCGCCGCCGGCGCGGCCGGGGTCGGTCAAGCGGCTGGTCGGAATCGTCCGATCGATCTTCGCCGGCACGCCCGGGACGATGCGCGCCCTCGGCATCGTCGGTGTGATCGCCTGCCTCCTTTTCGGCGTGTTCGCCTTGCTCGGGCTGCAGGCGCGGAGCGCCTCGATCGGCGACGCGCGCAAGGCCGCCGACCAGCTGGTGCGGATCCAGAACGTCCAGAACAACCTGGTGCTGGCCGACGCCAACCTCACCAGCGGATTCCTCGGCGGCGGGCTCGAGCCGGTGGCCGAGCGCACGGCGTACACCGACAGCATGCAGGCGGCGACGACGGGGCTGGCCGCGGCGGCGGGAGCCGAC
>JBBSHJ010000159.1:0-4282 GCA_038253135.1 Mycobacteriales bacterium
GGGTGCTCGCTCGGTCGTCGGTCGACGCCACTCACCGCGCGACTTCCTTCCTCGCTGCGCGCCTCACTCGTTCCTCGCTCGGGTGCTCGCTCGGTCGTCGGTCGACGCCACTCATCACTTGGCGACCTCCCGCACCCAGGCCGCCAGCTCCACCTCGGCGCCGCGGTGACCTCGGGCCGCGGCGGCGGCGCCCATCGCCGAGAGCCGGGCCGCATCGGTGAGGATGGGTACGACGTTCTCGACGATCCAGTCCGCGGCCAGGTCGTGGTCGTCGACCAGCAGACCGCCGCCGGCCGCGGTGACCGGAGCGGCATTCAACCGCTGCTCGCCATTGCCGATCGGCAGCGGGACGTAAGCAGCCGGCAGCCCGATCGCGGTCAGCTCGCAGACGGTGTTCATTCCCGACCGGCACAGCACGAAATCGGCCGCCGCGTAAGCCTGGTCCATCCGATCGACATAGGAGACCGGGCGGTAGACCGGCCCGTCGCCCTCACGCGCCGGCGGCAACTCGTTCTTCGGCCCGAGAATGTGCAGGATCTGAATTCCCGACCCCTGCAGGCGATCCAGCGCGCCGGCCAGGGCCGTGTTGATCGACCGTGCTCCCTGTGACCCGCCCGTCACCAGCAGCGTCGGGCGGTCCGCGTCGAGGTCGAGCGCGGCCCGGGCACCGTCCCGCTGCGCGTGCCGGTCGAGCCGTGCGATCTGCCCGCGCAGCGGCATTCCGACCACCCGCGCGCCGCGCATCATGATCTCGGGAACGACGACGCCGACGTACGGCGTGAGCCGTGCACCGATCCGGTTGCCCATACCGGGCCGCATGTTCGCCTCGTGCACCACGTAGGGCACCCTGGCCCGTCGGGCCGCGAGGTAGCCCGGCAGCGCGACATAGGAGCCGAAACCGACCAGCACGTCGGCGTCGACCACCTCGAGAACGCGACGGGCGGCCGCGACCGCCTGCACGACCTTGCCGGGCACCCTGAGCAGGTCCGGCGACGGCCTGCGGGGCAGCGGCACCGACGGGATCAGCTCGAGGTCGAACCCCGCGGCCGGGACCAGCCGCGTCTCGAGCCCGCGGGCGGTGCCGAGCGCCGTGATGCGCACCGACGGATCGTCGCGGCGCAACTGCTCCGCCAGCGCCAGCGCCGGCGAGATATGCCCCGCCGAACCGCCACCGGCGAGCACCACGGACAGTCCTGCGGCGCGAGCCGTGCTCATCGGCGGCCGTGGGTGCCGGACGGTCGCAGCTGCGCCCTACCGCGAGAAGGCGGGGTACGGCGGCGCGGCGCCACCGGGCCCTGCTGGTTGTCCCGACGCGACCTGTCCCGAGGAGGCATGTTGGCGCGCCCGGCCCGGCGGGCCGCGGCGGCCGGCTTCGGCTTGCGCCTCGGCAGCGGTCTCGGCCGCGCCGGCACCGGGAGCCAAAAGGCCTTGGCGATCGGGCCACGGCCCTGGGAGCGGGTGTGCGTGATCGCCGCCGGCTCATGGCGGGCCATCGAGCACAGCATGCCGAGCACGAACAGGGTCATGACGAGCGACGTGCCGCCGAAGGAGATCAGCGGCAGCGGGATGCCCGTGACCGGCAGCAGCCCGACGACGTACCCGATGTTGATCAGCGCCTGCCCGGTCAGCCAGACGGCGCAGGCGCCGGCCACCAGCCGGGAGAACGTGTCGGCCGTGCGGTGCGCGATCCGCAGCGCGCTGAAGGCGAGGACGGCGAACAGGCCGAGCACGAGGACGCATCCGACCAGCCCGAGCTCCTCGCCGAGAATCGCGAAGATGTAGTCAGTGTGCGCGTTCGGCAGCAGCCCCCACTTGAACCGGCTCTGGCCCAGGCCGACGCCGAACCACCCACCGCTGGACAGCGCCGACAGGCCCTGCGAGGCCTGGTCCCACGTCCCCGGCGCCGGCTGGCTGGAATGCAGGAAGCCGGTGAGCCGGGCCGCACGGTAGGGCTCGACCACGATAAGCGCCAGCACGCCGACGGTCGTCGCCGCCGCCAGACCGGCGAACAGGCGCGCCGGCGCTCCGACGGTCCAGAGCAGCCCGAAGAGGATCAGCAGGATGCACAGCGTCGTGCCGAGGTCCGGCTCCAGCATCACCAGGCCGGCGATGACGACCGCGACCGGGATCAGCGGGAAGATCATGTGCCGCCAGTCCGCGAGCATGCGCTCCCTGCGGGTGAGCAGGTCGGCTCCCCAAAGGACGAGCGCGAGCTTCGCCGGCTCGGACGGCTGCAGCTGGAACGGGCCGAGGTCGATCCAGCGCCGGCCGCCGGCGACCACGACGCCGATTCCCGGGACGAGCACGGCGATCAAGCCGAGCGCCGCGACGCAGAGCACCGGCACCGCCAGCCGCCGGTGCGTCTGCGGCGACAGCCGCACGCCGAGCCAGAAGATCGGGACGCCGAGGACGAACCACAGGGCCTGCTTCTTGAAGACGTCGAAGACCGAGCCCGTGGCCGAGTAGGAGTCCACGCTCGACGCCGAGAGCACCATGACGAGACCGATCGTCGCCAGCAGAGCGGTGGTCGCGAGCAGCATGTGCAGCGAGGCGAACGGGCGGTCGAGGAAGGCCGGCCGGTACCGCCGCGCGGCCAGGGCGTCTGCGCGCCTCACCTTCGGATCCGTCGTCAGGGGTCCCGCCGTCATCGGGCAACCGACCTGATCGCCGAAACCGCTGCGATGAAGGCATCTCCGCGAGCTGCATAGCTGGCGAACATGTCCAGCGAGGCGGCGGCAGGGGCGAGGAGCACCGTATCGCCCCGAGTTGCCAGGCCGGCCGCTTTCCTTACCGCGATGGACATCGCTCCATCGTCGCGGTTCGCCACGTCGACGACCCGCAGATCCGGGGCGTGTCGCGCGATTGCGTCCGCGATCTGCTGCCGATCGATGCCCAGCACGACCGCGCCGGCGAGCCGATCGGCGAATCGGGCCACCAACGGGTCGACGTCGGTGTTCTTCAGCTGCCCGCCGGCGATCCAGACGATGCGGGGATAGGCCGCCAGCGACGCGGCTGCGGCGTGCGGGTTTGTCGCCTTGCTGTCGTCGACGTAATCGACGCCGGAAACGGTTGCCACGTAGGCGTTCCGGTGCGCTCCGGGCTGGTAGTCGCGGAGCCCGGCGGCAATCGCGACGGGCGGTACGCCGTGCGCTCGGGCAAGGGCCGCCGCGGCCAAGGCGTTGGCGATGTTGTGCCTGCCCGGCGGGCGGACATCGCCGGTCGAAGCGAGCACGACGCCCTCGGGATCGGCGATGAACGCCTTGTCCACCAGCGATCCCGCGACGATGCCGAGCTGCCCGGCGGCCGGCGCGCCGAGGGTGCAGCCGACGGTCGTGGGGAACCGGGCGGCGAGGGCAGTCACCCCCTGGTCGTCGGCGTTGTAGACGTCGACCGCGTCGGGCCGGAAGATCCGTGCCTTGTCCGCGGCATAGGCCGCGAGATCGCCGTCGTACCACTCCATGTGGTCCGGCGCGAGGTTGAGAATCGCCGAGGCCGCCGGCGAAACCGTCGAGGACCAGTGCAGCTGGAAGCTGGAGAGCTCGACGGCGAGCACGTCGTACGCCGGATCGGACGTGACCGCCTCGATCGTGGTGTAGCCGATGTTCCCGGCGGCCACGGCGCGGGACCCGGCGGCGTGCAGGATCGACTCGAGCATCCCGACCGCCGTGGTCTTGCCGTTGGTGCCGGTGATGGCGAGCCAGGTCTGTCCGGCGGGTCGCAGCCGCCACGCCAGCTCGACCTCGCACATCACCTCGATGCCCGCCACGGCGGCCGCCACGAGCACCGGCTCGTCCGGCCGGGCGCCTGGCCGGGTGATGACCAGCTCGGTGCCCACCGGCGGCTCGGCCAGGTCTCCGGTGAGCGCCGCTCCGGCGTCGGCCAGCTCGCGCGCCCGCCCGTCGGGCGGCCCTCCGGCGTACCTGCGGTCCGCGATCGTGACCCGCGCGCCCAGGCCCAGCAACACCCGCGCCGCCGGCAGTCCCGAGACGCCACCGCCGACGATGAGCACGGCGCGGCCACGGTAGCCCGCCATCCTCATGCCGCGTCCGCGGAAAAGAACGCGTCGGCAGCGCTCATTGCCGCCTCCGCGGAAAAGAACGCGTCGGCAGCGCTCATTGCCGCCTCCGCGGAAAAGAACGCGTCGGCGGTGCTCATTGCCGCCTCCGCGGAAAAGAGGGCGTCGGCGGTGCTCACGGCAGGCCCTTGGAGATGAACTCCGCGTAGAACGTGCCGAGACCGAAGGCCACCGCGAGCCCGGAGATGATCCAGAACCGCACGATGA
>JBBSHJ010000160.1:0-3711 GCA_038253135.1 Mycobacteriales bacterium
CCAACGGTGTCGGCAAGACCACCTTGCTGCGCCTCGCCGCCGGCGAGATCACCCCCGAGTCGGGCTCGGTCCGCCGTGAGCCCGCCGCCGCGACCGTCGTGCTCGTCACCCAGGAGCCGAAGGTCGAGGCGCGAGAATCCTTAGCCGACTATTTATCCCGGCGTACCGGCGTCGGGACGGCGAAGCGTCGCCTCGACCGCGCCACCGAATCCCTGTCCACCGGGAGTGACGCCCGGACGGACGATGAGTACGCCGCAGCCCTGGAGGCGTGGCTGGCCGCCGGTGGAGCGGACTTCGAGGACCGCGCCGAAGCGGTCTGCGCCGAGCTCGGTCTCACCGTCGACCTCCTGGACCGCGGGGCGGCCGAACTCTCCGGGGGAGAATCCGCGCGGCTGCGACTGGCGACGGCGTACCTCATCCGCGCGGACATTCTGCTCCTTGATGAGCCGACTAACGACCTCGACATGCCTGGGCTCGCGCGGCTGGAGCGGATCGTGACCGGGTTCGCCGGCGGCGTCGTGCTGGTCTCGCACGATCGGGAGTTCTGCGCGCGGGTGCTCGACCGGGTCGTGGAGATCGACGAGTTCAGCCATGCGGTCACGGAGTACGCCGGCGGCTGGCAGACCTACCTCGACGAGCGGGCATGGGCGCGCGAGCACGCCGAGCAGGAGTACGCCGGCTACGCTGAGAAGAAGGCCCATCTGGTGGAGCGGGCCCGGCGTCAGGCCGAATGGGCGCGAGCGGGCGCCGGCCGAGCTTCGAACACCCACCGGGAGAACGACAAGCATATCCGGTTCGCGAAGCTGCAGCGGGCCGAGCGTGGCGCGGGCAAGGCCTCCCGGTTGCGCGACGCGGCCGAGCGGCTGGCGGAGGTCGAGGAGCCGCGCGAGCCCTGGGAGCTCCGGCTCGAGCTCGCCGCCGCCGACCGTAGCAGCGAGATCGTCTTCACCGTGCGCGAGGCCGTGATCGAGCGCGGCTCGGTGCGGCTCGGGCCGGTGACCCTGACCGTCTCCGCGGGTGAGCGGATCCGCATCATCGGTCCCAACGGGTCGGGCAAGTCGACGCTCATCGACGCGCTGCTCGGACGCCTGGCCCTCGGGTCCGGCTCGGCCGGCATCGGGCCGGCCGTGGTCATCGGCGAGCTCTCGCAATCGCGCGACGTGCTGCGCGGCAGCGAGGCGCTGCTCGATGTCTTCCGCCGCCTCTCCGGTCTCGACCCGGAGGCGGCACGGACCCTGCTCGCCAAGTTCCGGGTCGACGCCGACGTCGTACTCCGCCCCGCAGATTCGCTGTCGCCGGGAGAGCGCACCCGCGTTGGCCTCGCCCTTTTACAGAGCCGCGGCACCAACTGTCTTATTCTTGATGAGCCGACTAATCATCTCGACCTTCCCGCTATCGAGCAGCTGGAGTCCGCGCTCACGTCGTACGACGGCACCGTCCTTCTGGTGACGCACGACCGACGGTTTGCCGACAATGTGCGTACGACGCGCGAAATCAGCGTCACCTCGCTCTGAGCGGCCGGGTCGAGCCCTGAGGTCCCGATCCGGAAGGATCGGGACGTGGTGGCTACCTACGTGCAGATCGACGATCCGGCCGACCCGCGGCTCGACGACTTCCGCGACCTGACTCTCGCCGATCGTCGGCCGGACCGACCCGGCGGCCGGGGCATCGTGGTTGCGGAGGGCGTTCCCGTCGTGCAGCGGCTACTCGCGTCGGCCTACCCGATCCGCCGCGTGATGGGCATCCCCGCGAAGGTGGCCGCGCTCGCGCCCGATCTCGACGGCGTCGGCATCCCGGTGTACGCCGTCCCCGCTGCCGTCATGGACGCCGTCGTCGGGTTCCACCTCAACCGCGGCGTGCTCGCGACCGCAGACCGGGCTTCACGGCCGAGCATCGACGAGCTCGCCCGGTCGACCCGGCTGCTGGCCGTGCTCGAGGGCGTCAACGACCACGAGAACCTTGGCGCGCTCTTCCGCAATGCGGCCTCGCTCGGCGTCGACGGCGTCGTGCTCGGCCCGCGGTCCGCCGACCCGCTCTACCGCCGCAGCGTCCGGGTCTCGATGGGCCACGTGCTGCGCGTGCCCTTCGCGCCGGCCGAGGGGTGGCCGGAGACGCTGGAATTTCTGCAGCACAAGGGTTTTGTCGTGGCGGCGTTGACCGCAAAGATGCCAGCCACGCCGATCCACGAGCTGCGCGCCGACAAGGTGGCCGTGTTGCTCGGCGCGGAAGGACCTGGGCTGACCGACCGCGCACTGGCCGCGGCCGACGTACGGGTGCGGATCCCGATGCGGTCCGGCGTCGACTCGCTCAATGTGGCGACGGCCGCGGCGATCGCCTTCCACCGCCTCGGCATTGCTCTCGGGTGAGGCTGGCCCGGCAGCCAGCCACGATGCGTCGATCTGCGACCTGCGCTCGGCCGGGTCCTGCGCCACGGCACCCGGCAGCCATCCCACCCAGTGGTCGGACGGCTACCCGAGCGTTGCATCACCGGCCGAGGTGGGATGGCTTCGTGCAGGCGCGAGTCGCGGACGGAATGAGCTTCATCAAGATCGTGCTGGAGGATTGGGTCGGCCGCCCGTCGCCGCGCCTGGTCCGGCTTCCGCGCATCGGTCCGTATCTTGCGCCGTACTTCCGTCAGCGGTTGCAAGACAGCGTGGTCGAGCACTTCGGCCCGCAGAGCGCCGACCAGCGGCTGTTCGCGCGCTGAGAGCGCCGAGCGCGCCCTCAGAGCGGTCGCGACGTTGCGCGACGCGGGCGCGCGGATTCTTGCGGGCACGGATGCGCCCGGCGTCGGCGTCACCGGCGCGAGTATGCATCTGGAGTTGGAGTTGTTCGTGCGCGGCGGCTTGACCCCGACGCAGGCGATCACGGCGGCAACCTCGGCCCCGGCGGAGACCTCGGTCTGGATGACCGCGGGCGCACCGCTCCTGGCAAGACCGCGGATCTGCTCCTCGTCGATGGTGATCCGGACACACCCAGATCACGGCGACGCGCGACATCCGACGCGCCTGGAGGCGCGGGGTCGAGTTCGACCGCGAGGCCTACCGAGGCACGGCTCGCGCCGACCAGCTAATCCCTGATCAGTAGTAGCGCGCTCGGGGAGTCGTCGCTCTGGACACGACCATCCAGCACAGCGGTGACGCAGGTCCGTCGGCTCAGTGGCGGTGGCGTGGGGCCAGTTGGGACACCGACGGACAGAGGCCGTAGCTGACGCCGCTCGGCACGCGGTCGGCGTACATCTCGGCGTCCAGGATCGGCCGGTAGCCGATTTCCCGCGTGACGTTGGAGATGTCGAAGTAGGACCGGGTGTTGGCCGAAATCCCGTAGTAGACGGCGAATCCAACTTCTTCGGCCTCGACCGAACGGGTCACCAGTTGTTGAAGGTCGGCCGGCCCGAGCCATCCGGCCAGCGCCTCGGCGCTCGGCGGCTCGGGCAGGACGGCGCCGAGCCGCAGACAGATGATCGACTGGCCGTGAGCCCAGTGTGCCGCGGCCGCGGCCGCCTCGACGAGGACCTTCGTCGCGCCATACCGGCAGCATGGCGCGGGCGTCCCGGCCGGCGATAGCGGGCGCATTGACTCATGAAAAACCTCCGCGTGGGTTGATACGTTGCCTCATGTGAGAACCTCCGCTTAGCGGCGTGTCGCCGTGGACTTGCTGGGGGCGTGGCCTACGCCCGGCAGATGGGGTCTCACGATGAGTCAGCGGCAG
>JBBSHJ010000161.1:0-3707 GCA_038253135.1 Mycobacteriales bacterium
CGTCGAGCTGTGGCCTTTCTCGCAGGGCGAGATCGAGAGGGCCGGCGACGACTTCGTCGGGCGCGTTTTCGAGACCGCCGGCGACGTTTCGGTCCCCGAATCTCGACTGCGTCGAGAGGACTACGTTGAGCGCGCCCTGCGGGGTGGGTATCCGGAAGCGGTACGACGTACCGATCCCGGCCGCCGGGCACGGTTCTTCGAGTCCTACGTCTCCGATCTGATTAGCCGCGACGTGCGTCAAGTATCAGACATCGAGCGGCCGGCAGATCTGCGGCGCTTGCTCAACCTGCTGGCCGCATCGATGGCGACGATGGCCGTGCCCGGCTCGTTCGCAAACCGGCTCCAGTTACCGGCCAGCACGGTGAAGCGCTACCTCGATCTGCTCGAGCTGCTCTTTGTGGCGCGTCGCGTCCCCGCGTGGTCGACAAATTTGACCACCCGCGCCGTCGCCACTCCCAAGCTCATCATGGTCGACAGCGGGCTGGCGGGTCATCTGGCTGGAATATCCACTCGGCGCAGCCGGAATCCGAGCGCACCTGTCGGCCCCCTGGTCGAGAATTTCGTGCTTGCCGAGATTTCCCGTCAGCTCAGCTGGACGTCTGAGCCCGTACGCCTCTACCACTATCGCGACCGTGATGGCTACGAGGTCGACGCCGTGCTCGAGCATGCGTCGGGTGAGATCGTCGCGATCGAAGTAAAGGCGTCCGAGACGGTCCGCGGTGAGGACTTCCGCGGCATTCACCGGCTGCAGCGCCGGGTCGGGAGCCAGATGGTCGCCGGCATCGTCCTGTACGCCGGCCGCCAGTCGCTCCCGTTCGGCGATGGACTGCATGCGTTGCCGATTTCGGCGCTGTGGAGCCACTGAATTGCCCGCGAGGGCTGCGAGCCGGGCGGCGCGGGGGGTGGGTGTCGACTGGCTGTCGCCGGACCGCAGGCGCCGTACGTCGGGTGCTCGAGGGCCGAGTGCGCTCGACCGCACTACGTCATTGATGGCGAGTCATTGATCGCGAGTCATTGATGGCGGCCCTATTGGTGAGTCCGGGTACGTCGTACAGTTGGCGCAAGTCCTCGTCGATGGCCCTGGTGCGCCGCGAAGCACCAACGACATGAACCAACGTCAGAAGGCGGTCCGCGCCGGGCAAGGATGAGCGCACCGCGCATCCGGAGCCGCAGCGAGATCCGGCACCAGCGACGGCGAAAATCGCATTCCTGCTGGAACGATCTGATCGCTGCACCGCTGTGGCCCCAGCACGGCGTGAATCTCGGCACGTTGCTGCGCACCTGCGACGCGGTCGGCGCGTGCCTGGCGGTGCCGCGGCTGCCCTGGGTGCCCGAAGCGCTGGAGCGGGGCAACACGCTCCGCGGGCGATCGTGCCTGCACTGGATCGGCGGGGACGTGACCCATTGGCTCGATCAGCAATGGGCCGGCGGGAGCCTCGTCGTCGGCGTCGAGCTCACCGATGAGTCGATCCGGCTGGCCGACCTTCCCGTGGCCAGGGAGCGCACGATCATGGTGCTCGGCAACGAGGGGAGCGGGATCCCGCCCGAGGCGCTGGAGCACGTCCAGATCGCGGTGGAGATTCCTATGCTCGGCACCGGCGACAGCCTTAACGTCGCCGTGGCCGGTTCGTTGGTCCTCTACCGCCTCGCCGGTCTGATCTGACACCACGCCGCCGGGCGGGCTCGGACCCGGTGTTCTTCGACTATGACGACGTCGCCTTCGTCGGCGCGGACAGCCCGAGGCGCAACCGTGGCCGTGCGATCGGCCGAGGCTTCAGGACACACGTTGCGGCGCTACTCACGCTCCGAGCGGATGATCGCGGCGACGAGCTCCGGAGAGCAGCCGACCGCCGAGGCGATCTGCGCGTAGGTGATACCGGGCTGGTCCCGCCGGGTCTGCCGGATCAGCTGATCGCGTTGCTCGCGATGCCGCCGCGCCTGCTCGAGAGCATCATCGACGCGCCGATGATGCTCTCGAGCGGCGGCGAGGCAGACATCTGAGGGCATCAGTCGCCCGTGACGTTCCTGGACTGACGCAACCGCCCGGCCGCTCGGCCCGTGCCGTCCTCGAGGATCGACGCCCCATTGATCGACTTCCTGCCGGGCAGCTCCATCACGCGTCCCCGCGAGAGAAATCGGCCAGCAGCGTCGGCACCGCCGAGTCGAAGCCGGCCACGTCGAGCATTCCCGGATCTGCAGGGTCCGCGACGGAAAACTCTGTCGGCGTCATTGCGACGACGGCCAGCCGCGCGTCGATGCCCATCCGCTCCCGGTAGCGCTGCAGCGCCTGATGCGGATGTACGTCGCCCGCCCAGGTTTCGCTGTCGGTGTAGACCTGGAAGGTGTCGATGGGCACCCTGTGCTCGAGGGCCCAGAGCATCGGCAGGGCGCAGTCGGTGCCGCCGAACGGCAGGTCCGACACGGCGCGGATGGCGTCGTCGAGCCGCTGCCGTGGGCTGATCGCGAGCGCGGTCAGCTCGCCGGCGTCGGTCCAGCGCGCCCCGCTCTTGCTGGTGAAGCCGACCACCGTGGTCTGCGGCTCGGTCGCCGCCGTCACCAGCGCCAGCGCGGCCGAGAGGAGATCGGCAGGCCACCGGCCGGCGCGGTCATCGACCCCGAGACGTCCAGCGCCAGCAGTGTCCGCTTCCCGGCCGGCTCGACCGCGGCGTAAGCGTTGTAGAAGGGCGGCGTCGAGGGCATCGATGATCGCGGGCACCGGCGTCCACTCCGACGCTCCGCGAGCCGAGCGGGCCGCCGCGTAGGTGCGCAGCGCGACCAGCACGGTGACCGGGTGCACGCGCGCGGCGCGCAGCCGCTGCGGATCCTGCAGCTGGGACGCCACGGACGGCGTACGACGCCCCGTCGCGCCGAGCACGCCGAGCCGCGTGAGCCGCGGCAGCTGCCGCAACAACGCGGTCTGCGGCATGCCCTGCTCGAGCAGCGCCTCCCAGACGGCTGCCTGCTCGAGCGCGGCATCGGGCAGCATCTCCCACGACAGACCGATGCCGTCGATCGCGGCGAGCCACTCCGGCACTGTCGTGCGGCGCTGCGCCCGCTCGTAGGCGTCCACGATCGCCGGGAGACCGGTTGCCTCGCGGCCGCAGATCCAGTCGAAGAGCGCCTGGCGCGCCGGCCCGTCCGCCTCCGGGTGGGCGACGCGGAGCAGGTCGCGGTGCGTCCAGCCGCCGCGCTGGCGATACTTCACCGCCTGGTAGGCGATCGCGTCGACCGGCCGGTCGACGTACCACCGCCCGACCGCGCGCCGCAGCCCGCGACCCCAGCCGCGGAACTGCTCCACATAGCCGGCGAAGAGGAAGAGGTGAGGTCGGGATTCTCGGCCGGGTTGTCGCTGTCGATCAGGCGGACCTCGACGTGCTCGGCCTTGCGTGGTACGTCGCTTTCGCCGACGCGGCAGAGCGAGATCACCGCGTCGATCCCGGGCGGCAGCGGCCGCACCGCGTCGATGCTGCCGAGCAGGACGCCGTCGTCGTACGGGTGCGGCACGAGCACCTTGGAATGCGACCAGGTCGAATAGTCGCCGTCGAATGGTTGGACCTTGACGATGGCGTCGCCCAGTGCGAGGAGCCCTCGGGCCCGCAGCCCGGGCCAGCCGTGCACGATCCGCCGCCAGGTGGCGGGGACGGCCGAGGCGCCGTACGCCGCCCCGAGCAGCCCGCCGGCGATCGCGGCGACCGTGTCGGTGTCGC
>JBBSHJ010000162.1:0-3574 GCA_038253135.1 Mycobacteriales bacterium
AGAACGTGTTGGGAAAGCGTCGGCGTGGCGGCGTGACTGATGTGGTTGTTGTGGCGAAAGTGGCGATATGGCTGCTTCTTCCCCGCGTCGTTATCCGTCCGACCTGACCGATGATCAGTGGGCGTTGATCGAGCCGATGGTGCCGGTCAAGCCGGGTGGCCGGCCGGCCAAGCATCCGCGCCGGCGGATCGTTGAGGCGATCCTCTATGTCAACCGCACCGGGTGCTCGTGGCGGCAGTTGCCGCACGATTTCCCGCCCTGGGACACCGTGTATTGGTATTTCCAGCGGTGGAATACCAACGGGACCACGGATCGGATTCATGACGCGTTGCGTGATGCCGCCCGGGACGCGGCCGGGCGGGATCCGATGGCCTCGGCCGGGATCGTGGACGCCCAGTCGATCAAGGGTGCCGACACCGTCGGAAGGGGCTCGCGTGGCTATGACGCGGGCAAGAAAACCAACGGCCGCAAGCGCCATGTCGTGGTCGACACCCTCGGCCTGCTGGTGGTCGTGCTGGTCACCGCGGCCAGTCTGCAAGACCGCGACGGTGGCCGGCTGGTGCTGGACAAGGCCCGGATGAGAATGCCCTCGATCGCGCTGGTATGGGCCGACGGAGGCTACGCCGGCCGATGCGTGGCCTTCGCCCACCGCATGCTGCACATCGTGCTGGAAATCGTCAAGAAACCCGCCGGGCAACGCACCTTCGAGGTACTGCCCCGACGCTGGGTCGTCGAACGCACCCTGTCCTGGCTGGTGCGCTGCCGCCGACTCGCACGCGACTACGAACGCCTGCCCTCCCACGCCGAAGCGATGATCAAGTGGTCCATGATCGGGCTGATGACCCGACGACTCGCACCCGCTGCCGGACGACGCCCATGGCAACCCGCTCAGACAACCTAGACCCTTTCCCAACACTTACTGAGACACGAATCCGCACTGCCTGGCGGTTGACACCGGTGCAGGGAGCGCCAAGGATCCCCTGAATCGATTTCTTGCCAACCTGCCTGGAAGATCAATCAATGTCGAGGCGAGCGCCGAAGATCTTCATCGCCGCCGCAGGAGCGGGCGCGCTTGTCGTGCCCGCGCCGGCGGCAAGCTCGACGGCCGGGAGCGCACCTCACGTGGCTCCTGCTGCTGACGCCGTGCCGGGCGCACCGTTGCCGAGCACGTGACCTTGCTATCGGGCGTCCGCCGCATCCGCCACCCCGCCGGCAAGGGCTGGCGCAGAGGAGGAAGAAGCGTCATCTCGGCGAGGGCGCCGCGGTACGGATCATCTCCACCGTCGCGCCGCTGCGGGTAGCCCCGATCCGCCCGAGCAAGGCGATGCAGCCAAGATTGGTCGCATCCACTGTCGCCGCGACGTGCGTGACGCCGCGCTCGTGCAGCGTGCGGAACACCGCGCCCAGCAGCGCGCTGGCCAGCCCGCGGCGACGATAGTGACGCGTCACCGCGATCAGCCCGAGCAGCGGATGGCTCGGCTTCGCCCACACGCGAACCAGCCCGGCGAACTCTCGCCGGGCGTCGTCGACGGCCACGAGGTAGGTCCGCGGGTCGAAGCGCCGCTCGTCAAAGGTGTATTCGCCGAACTCGACCGGGTCATTGCGCCACCCATTGCTGCCGGGAACGTCCTGCCGCAGCGCGTCGTCGAGCTCGCGCAATTGGATCTCGTCCACAACGTCCGCCGCGACCAGGACCACGTCCCGCGGTGGCCGAGCGTCGGCAAGTCTCGTGACGCCCGGGTCGACCGGGACCGTGAGCTCGATCTCGCGGCGGGCGATTTCGAAGCCGAGCCGCCGCCACCGGTCGACCTCGGCCGGGTCGGCTTCGTTGACGACCGTGTGCAGGTCGTGCCGAAGGTCGTCGGCCATCGCCGTCAGCAATATCTCGTACGCCGCGTCGTCCCACGTGTCGATCGAGATGAACCACCGTCCGTCCGGACGGCAGAAGCCGTGCCCGCTGGCCGCCGTTTCCTTGTCCCGGACCAGGCTCCAGGATGCCTCGCGCCGGGGCCGCACGACGTACGCATCTCGATCGCTCATCGGCGCCGACGCTAGACCCGGATTCACGGACACCGCACCCGAGAATCGACGTACGACGCCGGCGGCGCGGGTGGGTGTGCGCGACCGGTCAGAACAGCGCGCCCTGGGCCACATCCTTCGGCCGCGCGGCCGGGATCGGCCGCGACAGCCCGGGTGGCAGCACCTGCACCGGCGGATTCGCGGCGTACGACGCCGGCCGGAAGCGCGGCGCCGCGGCGGCGAGCTCGAGTCCGCACACGGCCGCGACGAAGACGCTCGGCGCCCAGCCGATCCGGTCGACGGCGGCGCCGCGGACGACGGTCTCGGCGCCGGGCAGCCGGCCGACGCCGGCCTCGGCCGAGAGGTCGACACCGGTGGGTATGGAGTCGATCGTCGCCATGAGATCGAGGTTGCGGCGCAGGATCGCGGCGGTCTCGGCCTCCGCCAGTCGCGCCGCAACGGTCGTGCCGGCGATCGGGGCGATCCGCCGGCCGCCGGCCGCCGCGTCGGCGAGGACCGCGTCGAGGTTGCCGAGCCCCGCCAGCAGGCAGGCGGCGATCTTCGGGCCGATTCCCGCAACACCGGGCAGGTTGTCCGACAGGTCGCCGCGCAGGGCCGCGAGCTCGGCGTACCGCCGCGGTGCCACGCCCGTCACCTGCACGATCCGCTCGGGCGTCAGCACCGGAGACATCTCCACGCCGCCGTTGATGATGCGCAGCACGGACGTGGTGTCATCGACCAGGGTGAACGCGTCGCGGTCGGACGTCACCAGCACGCACCGCCAGCCGGCATCCCGCGCCAGGCGAGCCGCACTGGCAAGGACATCGTCGGCCTCGAGCTCGTCAGGTCGTACGGCGGCCAGGCCGGCCGCCGCCACGACCTCCTCGGCAACCAGTAGCTGGCTGCACAACTCCGCCGGCTTGTCGGCGCGATGGGCCTTGTAGCCCGGATAGCGCGCCGCCCGCGCGCTCGCGCTCGGATCGTCGAAGCCGACGATCACGGCCGATGCGCCCACCCGGTCGATGGCGCGGCCGATCTGGGTCAGCAGGCCGCGGACCGCCCACACCGGCTCGCCGAGGACGGGCCCGGCCGGCTGCAACGAATGAAAGGCCCGGTGCAGCAAGGAGTTGCCGTCGATGGCAAGCAGCACGGGCGGAACGGGCACCCCTTTACTCTGCACCACGGCTTTACTCTGCACCACGGCGCCGACATCGCCCCCCACCGACACGGACCGAGCCCGCCTCTCGGTCAGGTGTCATCTCGACCGCTCCTCCAGATCCGGGGGCCTCCGTCGGCTGCGGTCTCGCCGGGTCGTCCAGGGCAGACCCGGGTGGACCAGAATCGGGCGGTGCCCCAACGCCGCGTCACGACGTCGTCGATCGACCTGTCCGAGGCCGATGCTGCCTGGCCGAGTCTTCGCGTCGGCGATCGACGCGCTCGCCGCGATCGGCTACGACCACCGGCCGGCGTCGTTCGCGGATCGGCCCCGGCACGAGTTCCTCCGCAAGGTGGCCGGCGGACGGCGTACCCACCATCTGCACCTGCTCACCGTCGA
>JBBSHJ010000163.1:0-3514 GCA_038253135.1 Mycobacteriales bacterium
GGATCTTCACCCGCCCCGCCGACGGCACGGCCGTCGCACTCGACCAACTCTCCTACCGGCCGGGCAAGATCCTCGGTGAGTTCGTCAAGGCCCGCGACGTGCGGTGCCGGTTCCCCTCGTGCGCCCGCCCGGCCTTCGCCGAGAGCATCGACCTCGACCATGGCATCCCCTGGCCGCGCGGGAAGACGTCCGCGACCAACCTGTCCGCGAAATGCCGTTCTCACCACCGGCTGAAAACGCACGGCAGATGGCTACACGAGCAACGACCCGACGGCACCATCGTCTGGACCGCACCAACTGGACACCAATACCTCGATCCGCTCCCGCCCGTGCTCGACCCGATTCCCCACGAGCCCGACCCGACATCAGCGACCGCCGACGATACCGACGACGAGCCGCCGTTCTAGAGTCGCGAGGCAACGGGGTACGCCCCGCACCGGTCAGTCGCGCAGCCGCGATCGCAACGTCTCGACCCGGCCGGCCGACAGGCCGCCCCGGCGAAGGTACGTCTCGACGCCGTCGTAGCTTTCCTCGAGGTGCCGCAGGACGGAGAGCATCGTCTCCGGCTCGGCGGTGAAGGACGCGCCGAGCAGCGCCCGCTGCGCCGGATCCGCGACCGTCTCGAGCTGGCGGTCGAAGTGGTCCTGCATCGCCCGGGTGAGGACGGCATAGTCGGCCGCGATCAGGTCAGGGTTGACACCGGCGAGGCTCAGCGCCAGCGCGATCACGACGCCCGAGCGGTCCTTGCCGGAGTGGCAGTGCACGAGGACAGCACCGGGCGGCGCCTCGGCGATCGCGGCGAGGGCGGCGGCGAAGAGGTCCGGATTGCGGTCGAGCATGACGGCGTAATCCTGCTCGATGGGCAATGCCGGATCGTAGGTGTCGCCCGCCTTCGCCAGCGGCAGGTTGCGGTAGATCGGCTCGCCGGCGAAGGGATCCGGGTCGTAACAACATTCGTCCGGCGTGCGTACGTCGATGATCCGGCTGACATCGGCCGCACGTACGGCGGCAATGCCGGCCTCGGTCAGCCGGCTGAGATTGTCGGAGCGGATGAGCGCGCCGACCCTGATCCGTCCTCCGTTGCCGATGCGAAGCCCAGCCAGGTCACGAACGTTGACGCAGTTCGGCCAGTCCAGCCGGCGTGGACCGGTCATGTATTCCTGACTCCTCAATTCGTTGGGCGGGTCGACGCGAGCGCCGAATCGTGCATCGGCAGGCGGATCACCACGCTATCGCTGAAGCCCTTTACTCCGTTTCGTGAGCGCCGACGCACCGGACGTTGGATTCGCCGACGCGGACGAGGTCCCCGCGTCCACCACCCGATAGCGTCTCGGGCATGAAGGCGAGCGACATCGAGCACCTGGTGGCCGTGTCCCGGCCGGCCGTGCATCCCGACGGCGACCGCGCGGTCGTGGCCGTGAGCCATCCGAGCCTGCGGGCCAACCGCAACGTCGGCCAGCTGTGGCAGGTCGATGCCGACGGGTCGGCGCGGCGGAGCACCCGAGGCGTCGCCGACGGCGCGCCGGCCTACTCCCCCGACGGCACGCGGATCGCGTTCCTCCGGGCAAGCGGCGATGACAAGGCGCAGGTCTTCGTGCTGGATGCCCGCGGTGGTGAGCCGGTCCAGGCCACCGACGCGGAGCTGGGAGTCGGCGAGTTCGCCTGGAGTCCGGACGGGAGCCGGATCGCCTTCACGGCAAGGGTTCCCGAGCCCGGCCGCTACGGGTCGGTCAAGGGCCTCGAGGCGACAGCCGAGTCACCGCGGCACATCACGACGTACCGCTACCACGCCAACGGTCTCGGCTATACCAACGACCGCCGCTCGCACGTCTTCGTCGTCGACGTACCCGACCCCCATGACGAGCCGGCGTACGAGCGGGCGCCGGCACCCGCCGACGGTGACGACACGAAGAAGGACAGGCACGGGTTGGGAGTGGCCGCGGCGACCCGGCTGACCGTCGGCGACCGCGACTTCCACGGCGTCGCCTTCACGCCCGAGGGCACCACCATCGTCACGGTCACCGCCCTGCACGAGGAGCGCGATGTCGACCTCGTCAATCAGATCGTCTCGGTGCCGATCACCAAGTCGGATCCGGTGGTCGTCGTCGGCACCGAGCACCGGTTGGAGATCGACGGTGCCGCGGTCACACCGAACGGCACCGTGGTCTTCGTCGCCGCCGAGCTGGGTCCGACCGGCCGCGACTTCGTGGCCCGCGACAGTGCGCTCTATGTCGCTTCGGGCGGCGGCGTACGCCGGCTCACGGATCCGCAGGCATTGGACCTCAGCGAGACCGACAGCACGACGCTGGGCAGGAGCGATGAGTCATTCCTGGTACAGGTGCGCAGCCGCGGCACCCGGCAGCTCGCGCGCGTCACCCTGGACGGCGCGGTCGAGCGCCTGAGCGACGGCGCGGTCGAGGTCAATTCCGCCGACGAGGGCGCCGGCGTCGTCTGGGCGAGCATCAGCACGCCGACCTCCTTCGGCGAGGTCGCGGTGGTCCGCGACGGCGGGCTGCGCGCGCTCACCGAACTCGGCAAAGCCCTGCAGGACAAGGGGATCATGCGGCCGGATGAGCATGTCGCCAAGGGCCGGGACGGCACCGATACCCACGGCTGGGTCTACACGCCGGCGGGTGGCGGGCCGCACCCGGTGCTGTTGAGCATCCACGGCGGTCCCTACGCGCAGTACGGCGTGCACGTCTTCGACGAGGCTCAGGTCTATGTCGACGCCGGGTACGCCGTCGTCATGTGCAACCCGCGCGGCTCGGCCGGGTATGGGCAGGAGCACGGGCGGGCGATCAAGGAGCGGATGGGCACGTCGGACCTCGACGACGTGCTTGACTTCCTCGACCACGCGCTCGGCGAGCACCCGACGCTCGATCCGAATCGGGTCGGTGTCATGGGCGGCTCCTACGGCGGCTACCTCACCGCGTGGACGATCGCGCACGAGCATCGATTCACCGCGGCGGTTGTGGAGCGCGGTTTCCTTGACCCGCTGAGCTTCGTCGGCACCAGCGACATCGGCGATTTCTTCGGTGACGAGTACGTCGGCACCGACGTCGCGCAGATCGTGCGTCAGAGCCCGATGGCCGTGGTGGATCAGGTGCGTACGCCGACGCTCGTCATGCACTCCGAGCAGGACTATCGCTGCCCGCTGGAGCAGGCGACCCGCTATTACGCCGCGCTCAAGCGCAACGGTGTCGAGGCCGAGCTGCTGATATTCCCGGGCGAGAATCACGAGCTGAGCCGGTCCGGGCAGCCACGACACCGGATGGAGCGGTTCGGGGCGATTCTCGATTGGTGGGGCCGCAAGCTTCCGGTCGGCTGATCGGGACGGCCAAGCTGTACGGCGTACCTAAACTCGACGGCATGGACCCGGGCCGCCGATGATCGACGTACCGACGCAGCGCTTCGAGGAGCTGGTCGCCGACGCCCTGGACAGCGTGCCGGAGCCGCTGATGCGCCTGCTCGACAATGTCGCGATCTTCGCCGTCGACCAGCATCCCGACAATCC